>JARFRD010000024.1 GCA_029287435.1 Gammaproteobacteria bacterium | reverse complement strand
AATATACACCGTTAACGAAGCCCAGCCGTGGGCAGACGCGGTGGCTATCAAGGACGGGAAGTTTCTCGCTGTCGGTTCGAACATGGATGTCGAGGCCATGAAGGGTGACCGAACGAAGATCATCGATCTGAACGGCGCATTCGTGATGCCAGGGATCGGGGATTCCCACATGCACCCGGCCATGACTATGCCGCGGCGTGCTTTCTGCTCTCTGCCTGGCAGCTTTCTCGAGCCTACCGAAGAGGACATCGTCAATGCTCTGAAAAAGTGCTTGGAGACCTATCCCAAGGACCGCCCCTGGGTCATTGCCTCGGGCGCGACCTTTGCAGCCATGTCGAAGGAAACCCTATCCCGCGAATTCCTCGACAAGCTGATTCCCGATCGCCCCGCATTCATCGAAGATGAAACCGGTGGACATCAGATTTGGTTCAACACACTGGCGATGGAGGCAGCAGGCGTTGACAAGAGTTTCGTCGACAACCCCCCTGAGGCCTTCTTCGACCGCACCGAGGATGGTGACCTCTCCGGCGTTGCCAACGAAGGTGCAGTGAACCCTTTCATCGCAGTTCTGCCGCCCACAGACACGGAGTTACGCAAGATTGCGATCTCGCGACTTCTGGAAGATGCGCTTTCCAAGGGCGTGACCATGTTCGGCGACGCTTATGTTTTCGAGACTGATCTCGAGGCCTACGGACAACTGAACAAAGAAGGCGAGATCAAGCAGCACGCGGTGCTCTATCTCAAGGGCAATCTCGGCACGGCGGAGCTGACGCCGGTCGCGGATATCGAGCGCTGGTGGAACGATCACGATTTGCCGGGAACGAAAGGTGTGAAGCTCGGCATGGGTGGCTCGCTCGAGTCGATCTCCGAGGCGCTGATTGACGGCTACGCCCCCGACGCACCGGATGCCAAGGACGGCCCGTTCCCCGTCGACGACGCTGTGCCTGATAGGAACTCGAACCCGGTCATTCCCGCGGAGGAGTTCGCCAAGTACATAGCCCAACTCGACGCCGCTGGTTTCCAAGTCATCGTCCACGCTATTGGCGACGGTACAGTACGCGCCACGATCGACGGATATGAGACCGTCATTAAGGCGAGAGGTGGCAATTCGCTCCGTCACAGGATCGATCACTGCAGTCTCGTCCATGAGGACGACTTTCAGCGCCTGATTGACCTCGATATAAGCTGTACAATCTGGCCGCCGCTGAACGCGCCGGGCGGTTACAACCTCGGCGCCATCCAGCCGGTGCTGAAGGATAAAACATGGGCGCGGATGTATCCGAACCGCTCGATGCTTGACGCTGGCGTGCGGCTTAACATGCATACCGACGCGCCCGCCGCGCCCCTCTGGCCGTGGTGGGGGATGGAGGCCTCGGCAACCCGGATGAACCCCAAACGCCCCGACCTCGGCGCGATGGGTGTTGATCAGGTCCTGACCGTGCCGGAACTCATCAAGATCTATACGATCAACACTGCCTGGGCGCTGCGGCTCGAGGAGGAGACGGGCTCGATCGAGTCCGGCAAGTTTGCCGACATGATCGTTCTCAACCACGATCTCCTAGAAGTCCCGCTCACGGACCTCCACAAGACCGAGGTTCAGAAAACGATCATCAAGGGCGAAGTGGTTTACTCGGCCAACTAGAATAAAAGGGCGAATAAGAGAATTAAAGGGGTCGGAATGATTAAAATTAATTCACTCCGACCCCTTTAATGAATATTGTGGTCAATTGCAGTTATTTCATTAGCAGTTTTTAGTTGGAGAAATCTGCCATTAACAAAAAACACATAACAAGGCATTCGAGTTCGCCCACAAAAGGCGTGGGCCGGACGCAGACAAGCTGCGCCGCTCAATTATCACGTTATGAAGGCAGGGAATCACATTATGAGTGAGTCATTACAGAAACTAGGTCTCGTTCCCTTTTTTACCCAACAATTAGCGGACACGGATCTGTTGCAGAATTGCCTCGGGCGTGTAACGTCAGTGCAACGCTCAAAAAGCACAGTTGTCTGCGATGCGGGTGAGCGAACGGTGGAACTATCGTCCACCTTGCGACAGTCAGCCGCGATTGATCGGCCAACTGTGGGCGATTGGATTGTGATGGATGAGTCACTTTCGAGAATAGAACGAGTCCTTGACAGGAAAAGTCTATTCAAGCGCGTCGGTGCGGGTAGGAGCACTGAAATTCAGCCGATAGCTGCGAATATAGATACCCTGTTCATAGTCACATCTTGCAACGAAGAGTTTAAAGAATCTCGCTTGGAGCGTTATCTTACATTGTGCGCAGAGGCGGGAGCTGTGCCTGTCATCGTGCTTACGAAAACCGACCTTATTGATGATACGGATACATACGTTCGTCGTGCCCGTAGCATTCAGGCTGGAGTGCCCGTCGAGATTGCTAATGCCCTTGATTCCACTACTCTCGATGGTGTCCGAGCCTGGATCGACAACATTTCTACCGTCGCGCTGGTGGGGTCCTCTGGCGTTGGTAAATCAACACTATTAAATGCACTAGCCGGACGCTCGTTGGCTACTACAAGCGAAATTCGAGAGCAAGATAAGAAGGGGCGTCATACAACGACTCATCGCGAATTACACCTGCTGCCGTCCGGCGGTCTTCTCATTGACGTCCCAGGTATGCGCGAACTGAAGGTGGCCGATATCGACCAGTCAATCGGGACAGTTTTTAAAGATATTGAGCTATTGGCAAAATACTGCAAGTTCTCTGATTGTAAACACGAGTCCGAACCTGGGTGTGCTGTGCTGCAGGCAATAATAGAGAATAAGATTGATAGTCGTAGGTTAGCTAATTACCAAAAATTGCAGCGTGAGAATTCTTTGGCAACAGCAACATTGGCCGAGAAACGTGCCCAGGGGCGCGATTTCGCAAAAATGGTTAAAGAAGTCAAACTTTTAAAACAGAAAAAAGGCGTGACTTGAAACTCCATAACAACCGCATCAACTCGGACTGGCAATTTCGCTGCTATTCATCGCCAGTCGGTTTTGCGGAGCGTTAGCTGTAAAACCAATAAGTTGGATCACAACATGAATAAATACAAGTACCTTTTAACCCTGCTTTTCTCAATTATTTCAATATCCCAGGCCTTCGCCAGTGAAACACTAAAACTTCAAAAAGTAACTGACGATGTTTATGCAATTGTTGGTGAGCTTGGCAATAGAACTCCCGAGAACCTTGGAAATAACGCAACTTTTGGGTTGGTCATCACATCAGAAGGTGCCGTATTGATTGACTCAGGTGGGACATTGAAGGGAGCAAAAGAGATCCACAAGCTTATCAAGAGCATTACAGACAAGCCTGTAATCATGGTGATAAATACCGGTGGACAGGACCATCGCTGGCTAGGAAACGGTTACTTCAAAGATCAAGGCGCCAGGCTTATTGCCAGTAAAAAAGCGGTGGAGGACCAGAAAGCACGCACCCAGGATCAGTTCATACGTATTGGCAGCCTGGTAGGAGAGGAAGGACTTAGTGGAACTGATGCCGTTTATGCAGAAGAAACATTTGATAACCAGTTAAAATTTGAATCTGGCGATATAAAAATCGAAATATACCACACAGGCCAGGCACACACGCCGGGGGATAGTTTTGTCTGGTTACCTCAAAAAAAAGTCATGTTTACGGGAGATATCGTCTATACCCAGCGTATGCTAAGTGTAGGATCTCATTCAAACAGCAAAAGCTGGATCGATGTATATCAATCCATGGCAGCTTATCAACCGGATCATGTTGTTCCCGGACATGGCCAGGCAACGGACTTGGCAAGAGCCGATGCAGATACTTATGATTATTTATCCTTCCTCCGGAAAACAGTATCAGCATTTATGGAAAACGGCGGCGATATTACAGAGATTGGTAGCATTGATCAGTCGAAATTTAGTTACCTTCTGAATCATGAAAACCTTGCTGGAAGAAATGCGCAGGCAGTTTTTACCGAACTTGAATGGGAATAAACTACTAATAAGTCGCCCCAGCCGACCGCCGAACGTGGCGACTAAGTTCACACATTATACGGCTTGACTGTGTTGCGCAACACGCAATACTTAGTGAATGATCAAGACCTTCAAGCATAAAGGTATAGAGACATTCTACGCCACTGGTAGTACAAAAGGCATCCAGGCTAATCATGCTAAAAAACTTTGTATGCAGTTAGCTGCTCTGGACACTGCCCGTCAAATTGAAGACCTTGATATCCAGGGCTATCGGTTACACCAGCTCAAGTGCCGCCTAAAGAATTTATGGTCAATTACCGTAAATGCAAAATGGGGTATCACCTTCGAGTTCTCCGATGGAAATGCTTATATTGTAAATTATGAGGACTATCACTAATGGCTATGCACAACCCTCCGCATCCCGGAGAATTTATACAGGCCACCTATATGGAGCCTTTTGATTTAAGTTGCCGTTTTTTAGCTGCAAAGCTTAACGTTGCAGCCTCTACGCTTAATAGGGTGTTAAAGAAGCAAAGTGGTGTCAGCCCTGAAATGGCTCTTCGTCTTTCCAAGTCTCTTGGACGCAGCCCTGAAAGCTGGCTTGCTATGCAAGATGCCTATGATCTTTGGCAGGCTAAAAAACGTGTCAAACTTGGCAGTGTGCAAAAGGTTAATATAAAAACCGCATAACAAGGTGCTCCAGCGGACTCGTGAACGCGCCGCTAAGCACACCGTTATGCGCAATAAGAAATGTTCAGGGTCAGAGTAAAATAGCCTTAGTTTTTGATATGACACCAATCATCTATTTTGAAACATAGTCGTGTACATTTATTTTAGTGAATATGATGTCAACAAAGACGGTTAGTGAACAAGCAGCTCAAACTGTATCCCCTCGTCAGTGGATCAGATTAGTTGTGGTGTATCTCCTAATACCGTTGATTTTACTTGTATGCGCTGGGGACCTCGGCTGGTGGCAGGCGTGGATCTATTCCCTACTGATCTTGGCCGCTGGTATTGGTGGACGCATGTGGGCGGAACAGCGACATCCCGGATTGACGGCCGAACGACAAAATATTGCAAATATCCAAAACGCAAAGGCCTGGGATAAAGTGCTTGCTCCTCTGATGGCAGTGAGTGTCAGTTATCCTATGGTTATTGTCGCAGGGCTGGACCATCGCTATAACTGGTCTCCAGAATTTCCGCTATGGATCAATGTGATTGGATTCATATTGATCGCGTTCGGTTATGCCTTTGCTGCATGGGCAGTGGCAGAGAACCGTTTTTTCTCTAGCATGGTACGCATTCAGACGGATCGAGGGCATGTGGTGTGTGATACAGGCCCGTACCGATTTGTTCGGCACCCGGGTTACTCCGGAAATATTCTTCCACTGTTCGGTATTGTTCTTGCTCTGGACTCGGTATGGACTCTGATACCTGCGGCGGTGGCATTAATCATCACGGTGATTAGAACCGTACTTGAAGACCAGACTTTACAGGAAGAGTTACCGGGCTATCGAGACTATGCACGACGCGTACGCTATCGTTTGATTCCTGGGATATACTGAGAGACCTCAGTGGTGGGTGTCCAGGATCAGAGATTGAGGACCAACCGAGAGAGTTGCGCGCCACCTAACAAAGGCGCTCAAGTGAACCTGATGCCGCGTCGCTTGCACTCCTTGCATTGGCCCACTTATCGCCAACGTTAGCCCGATAAAATGAATACTTAATGAGCAAAATACAACATACAGAGTTATTCGAAATAGCCCAGCCAATACAAGAACTATTTCCTTTGTTTAGTGCTGAAGGTGAAAAAAAGTGGGTGCCTGGATGGAGTTATGAAAACATAATGAGTAGTACTGAACTACATGAAGATTATGTTTTCATAACAAAGACTCACGACCATGCAACAACAGATGCAATATGGGTCGTAAAAAAGTATGAGCCAGAAAACCATTGTGTTCAATTCTATAAAGTAGAACCAGAAGACAAAGTTGGTATTATTGAGGTGGTTTGCACTCAAATAACTGATACGAAAACAGAAGTACAGGTTACTTATGAGTACATAGGTCTATCAGACAAAGGTAATCTGTTCATTAAAGATTTTACATCGTCAAAATACAAAGAAATTATTGCTGAATGGAAGTCTTTGCTTGATACTTATTTTAATCAAAAGCGCTAACAAGGTGATCCAGCCGGCCGCTAAACGCGGCGGCTAAGCTGACACATTAAATGGCTAGGAATACATGAAAAGAAAGTGAACCAATGGGGTCAACACCCTTTTTAAACGGCGGCGGAATAAACGGGGCAGATTCATATAGTTATTTTATTATTTAAAATTTCATTAAACCAATTATTAAAACAACCGAAGCAGCCGTAGCACAAACAGTGCGCAGTGTATTGAGTTGAGTCCATCTGTCCAGGTAGTGTTGCCAGATGTCACTAGCCGCAGGATCTGCGGCCTTAATCGAAGCCAACTGGTTGTTCAATGGCACATTCCCCATTCCTGTCACCAGGAACGTGCCGACGATATAAAACAATGCTCCGATCAGAAAATATGGCGCAGCAGGCAGTCCCCATCCTCTGAGGGCAAGAATTGCGACCAGCAGGGAAATTATTGCCGTACCCATGAATACTCCAAGAAATAATGGGTTCAGAACAACAATATTAATCGATTGCATCGCCGCCATACCCTCCGAGGAGGGCAGGCGTGCGAGTGCTTTCATAATGAAATTTGAAAACGCGAAGAAAATGCCACCGATCAACGCGGAGCCGATCAAAGCAAGGATAACTGTCACAGTGGTCAAGGTATTCATGCCGCATCCTCCTCTCTTTTTCTGTTCCAGCTACCACGTGCAGCAATGCGGTGCGCAAAATCACAGAAGTCGGCGGGTTGACGGCCCAGTGCACGTTGTACGCCATCACTTAAGTAAGCATTGCGCCCGTCCAGTACGGTTTCGAACAGATAATTCAGTAGCCAAGAGATCTCCGCGGGAGCCCCCGAGTCGGTGATAGCCTGGTTGAAGTCATCCTTGGGTACCTGGATAAATTGCACTTCACGATCAGCCGCCTCAGAAATTTCCTGCGCCAGCTCGCTGAAGGTCACCAGGCGAGGCCCGGTGACTTCGTACACTTCGTAGGCGTGGCCTTCCTCGGTCAATGCGGCTACCGCGACATCGGCGATATCATTGACGTCGATGAATGGTTCGGGGGTATCAGAAGCCGGTAAGGTAATGGTGCCGTCCTGCACCATGGCGAGGAATTCACCTTCCGAGAAGTTCTGCATAAACCAGCTGGCGCGCACCACCGTCCATTCGACATTGGTTGCCTGGACAATCTTTTCACAGTTCTGGGCCTCCTGTTCGCCACGACCCGATAGCAGTACGAGGCGCCTGACACCGCGTGATACGGCAAGATCTACGAAACGACGAATTGCATCCGTGGCACCCGGTATGGCGAGGTCCGGCGCATAGCTGATGTAGGCTGCCGTCACGTCTTCGAGGACTTCATCCCAGTTGCTCGAATCATTCCAGTGGAATGACGGATTGGCAGAGCGTGATGCAATACGGGTATCAATGCCACGTGCCTGTAAGCGCTCTGCGACGCGGTGGCCGGTTTTTCCCGTTCCGCCCAATACCAGCGTAATGCCATTTGCTTCCTTAACACAGTTAGTCTTGCTATTCATAGCTATCTCCTGATTGTTGTTGAACGTTGTTTTTTTACTAAATTGATACCATGCCGAGTTGCTGTAACAGGGTTAACTGGTCGAGAAGTTCCCATTCCTCGATGATTTGTCCATTCTCGAAACGGCTGCACGTCATGCCGTTGATGTTCACCTGTCTGCCGGTTGCCGGAATCCCCATGAGTTCGTTTTCATGTGCACCGGTCAGTGTGAATAACAAAACGGCTTGTTTATCTGTACAAATCAGATCATCGATTTTTACGTGCAGGTCGGGCAAGGCAGCCTGGTAATCAGTAAATAATCCCCTGATAGCCTGTCTACCGTGCAGTTCCTGGCCGGGTGTGCGATACACGTAATCCGGATGAATGATGTCGTCGATTACGGCGAGGCACTTGTTGTTGATGACCTCATCGACAAGGCGACGCATTGTTTCCTCATTGGCTTGTGACATTGATTTTTCCTCCGTCATGGTTAAGTTGAGCACTGCCTGGTTAGCTCTTGTACAGTTACGGATAAATGTACGTGACAGGCGGCTGGACCACCATTTCTGGAATACTCAGATTCATACGAATGCGTCTATAATCGGCCTTATGGATACATTGGGTGGATTACTGGATGCGCCGCGTGCCCGTGGCGCCTTTGCGCTGCGTGCTGTCATGAGCACGCCATGGTCTCTGCGAGACCAGGCGAATTCACCGCTGACGCTAATTGCTGGTGTCGCGGGAAAATTGTGGGTAGAGCCCGATGAGAGTGATTCATTTCAGATCGGGCCTGGAGACATCGCCGTTATCCGCACGCCGGTGCATTACAATCTTGCAGACGCTCCGGGTACAATCCCGCAGGTGATTATTCATCCAGGGCAAAAATGTTGTGACCTGGAGGGAAACTCATTGCATGATTCGATGATGCATGGCGTGAGAACCTGGGGTAACGATGCAGAAGGTTCTACCCTGTTTCTCGTTGGCGCTTATGAACATCTCAGTGATATTAGTGACCGCCTGTTGCGTGCCTTACCACCCGTACTCTCCCTGACGCATGACGATTGGCAGTCGCCACTGGTGGAATTGCTATGCGACGAAGTGATTAAGGATGAACCGGGGCAGGCCGCTGTACTGGACCGCTTGCTCGACTTGCTGGTGACGGCTGTGCTGAAAGCATGGTTTGCGCAACAGGACCCGAACCAGCCCGAATACTGGCGCTACCAGGGTGACCGGATTGTCGAGCGTGCGTTACGTATTATGCATGATAAACCTGCGCATCCCTGGACGCTGGAGAAACTTGCAGCGGAATCGGGTGCATCGCGTGCGTCACTGGCCAGGCGTTTTCAGAAACTGGTGGGTGAAGCACCAATGACTTTTCTGAAAAACTGGCGCATGGCAGTGGCAGCAGACCTGTTGTGCCAGCCGGATGAAACCGTGGGCACCGTGGCAGAGAAGGTTGGTTATGCAACACCGTTTGCCTTCAGCGTCGCGTTCAAGCGTGTGCGAGGGATGAGCCCGCAGGAACACCGTTCAGATGTGCTTTCTTCTGTCTAAAATGCACTGCAGGCTTTGTTTTCCAAACGGTGAAGCATAAAAGTAATCATAAAAGGGGTGTCAGTACCCTTTTTACACTTCTTCTTAATATCTCGTCCACGTTTACTGTTGAGAGTGGCTGCTTAAAACAGTATTCTTGAAATGTAACTTAAGCATTCCCTGAACCCACAGCCGGCAATTATCCGAATGGAAGGTGATGAAGCAGCGATCCATGAACACCTCAAGGAAGGGGCGGTCTTTCATGTGCATAACGTCACCAAGGTATACCAGATGGGCGAGGTGCAGGTGCAGGCGCTGCGCGGTATTACCCTGGACCTGTACGAGGGCGACTTCACGGTATTACTGGGTGCCTCGGGCAGCGGTAAATCCACACTACTGAATATTCTCGGCGGGCTGGATATCCCCAGCAGCGGAACCGTAAGCTACATGGATCATGACCTGGCCGTGTACAAGGATTCCTTGCTTACCCGCTACCGGCGCGAACATGTGGGTTTTGTCTTTCAGTTCTACAACCTGATTCCCAGCCTCACGGCACGTGAAAATGTGGCGCTGGTAACTGAAATCGCCAGCAACCCGCTCACTCCCGAGGAAGCCCTCAGGCTGGTGGGCCTGGGTGAACGGCTGGATCATTTTCCCGCGCAGATGTCCGGCGGCGAGCAGCAGCGGGTAGCCATCGCCCGTGCAATCGCCAAGCGCCCGGATGTGCTGCTTTGCGACGAGCCGACCGGCGCCCTGGATGTGAAAACCGGTATCGTGGTGCTGGAAGCCATCGAACGGGTAAACCGGGAGCTCGGCACCACCACGGTCGTTATCACCCACAACGTGGATATCGCCCAGATGGCCGACCGCGTTATTCGCCTGAGCGACGGCCGGATTACCAGCGATGAAGAGAATCCGGACAAAAAAGCGCCGGCGGAACTGGCCTGGTAAGCATGCAGGCGCTGGACCGTAAACTATGGCGGGACCTGGTCACTCTTCGCGGGCAGGCCTTCGCCATTGCCGCCGTCATGGCGAGCGGTTTCGCCTGCTACATCATGTTTCTCAGTACCCTGGACTCGCTACTGCTCAGCCGTGCCTTGTACTACCAGGATTACCGCTTTGCTGAAATCTTCGCACCACTAAAACGCGCGCCGGATTCGGTACGCCAGCGCATCGCTGAAATCAACGGCGTCGACAAGGTGGATACGCGTGTGGTGGCGCCATTGACCATCGATATCGAGGATTTCCCGGACCCGGTTACCGGTGTCATCACCTCCATCCCGGACAGCGGCGACCCGCTACTCAACCGCATCTACCTGCGCAGCGGACGACTGGTCGATGCCGGTCGTGATGACGAGGTGGTTATCAGCGAGCCTTTCGCCGAGGCGCACGGTTTTCACCCGGGTGACAAACTGCATATCATCATTCGCGGCAAGCGCAAACAGTTGCGTATCGTCGGCATCGGCGGGTCGCCGGAATACATCTATCAACTGGCTCCCGGTGCCGTCTTCCCGGACCACGAGCGCTTCGGCGTGTTATGGATGGCGCGCACCCCACTGTCACATGCCTATGACATGGAAGGCGGTTTTAATTCTGTTGTCCTGTCGCTGTCCCGGGGTGCCAACGCGCAGGATGTAATTGACCGTCTCGACAGGATTCTGCAGCCCTACGGTGGCACCGGTGCTTTCGTGCGTGCCGACCAGGGTTCACATAAATTCCTTAACGAGGAGCTGCTGCAGCTGGAAAACCTGTCGGGAATGTTCCCGATCATCTTCCTCGGCGTGGCAGCGTTTTTACTGAACGTCGTCGTTACCCGCCTCGTCGGTACCCAGCGTGAACAGATTGCAGCGCTCAAGGCCTTTGGTTATGGCAATGTTGCCATCGCAATCCATTACCTGAAGTTGATCATGCTGATCGTTTTTACCGGAGTCCTGCTGGGGTTGGCACTCGGCGCATGGCTTGGTGTCGAGTTGAGTGAGATCTATGCCGGGCTGTTTCGCCTGCCGTTCCTGGATTTCGTGCTGTATCCCTCGAGAATCGTACAGGCGGCAACACTCACGGCAATGGCCGGCCTGCTAGGAACCCTTACCGCGGTGCGCATGGCGGTGAAACTGCGGCCGGCGGAGGCGATGCGCCCGGAAGCGCCCGCGGTTTATCGCCAGAGCCTGGTCGAGACGCTTGGTCTCAAGCGGTTGCTCTCCGCACCTGCGCGCATGATCCTGCGACATATTGGTCACAAGCCGTTCAAGTCGGCCCTGTCAGTGCTGGGCATCGCCTTCGCCTGCGCGATCCTGATGACCGGCCGCTTCCAGGAAGATACCATCGATTACATGATGTATGTGCACTATGGAATAACGGATCGCAATGATATCGCCGTGCTGTTCAGTGAACCAACCTCGTACAGGGCCCTCACTGAACTGCGCAGCCTGCCAGGTGTTGAATACGGCGAGGCAGTCCGCAGCGTTGCCGCGCGCCTGGTATTCGAGAACCGCAGCTATCGTACCTATATCAACGGCTATGAGCCCAATGCTGAGATCAAGCGGCTGGTGAACAAGGAACTGGAACCTGTCAGCCTGCCGCGTTCAGGCATCGTACTGAATGAATACCTGGCAAAAGAGATCCTGCAGGTGCGCCCCGGTGACCTGCTGACCGTTGAGGTGCTGGAAGGCAGCCAGCCGGTGCAGCAGATCCCCGTCGTGTCGCTGATTCACCAGGATTTGGGCATCGGTTCCTACATGGATATCAGGGCACTCAATCGCCTGATGCGTGAAGGCAATGCGATATCGGGCGCGTATCTCTATATCGATGATTCGCAAAAGAACGAGATTTTCCAGCGACTCAAGGAAAGCCCCCGTATCGTGGGGACGGCAGTTCGTGAACAGGCCATCAGGGCCTATCACCGCACCATGGACGAAACCATGCTGTTCTGGACATCTGTGGCTACCCTGTTCGCCGGCATCATCGCCGTAGGCGTCGTTTACAACAGCGCGCGCATCACGCTCACTGAACGCAGCCATGAACTGGCAAGCCTCAGGGTGCTGGGATTCACCCGCGGTGAGATATCCTATATCCTGCTGGGTGAGCTCGCGCTATTGACGTTACTGGCGATTCCTCTCGGCTTGTTCCTGGGTAATGTACTGTGCGGCTACATTGCTGTATCGCTTGAGAATGAACTCTACCGTGTGCCGTTGATACTGTCGCCGCACACGTACGCCTTTGCCGCATCGGTGATCCTGATCAGTGCGGCAATCTCCGGGCTGCTGGTCAGACGCCGCCTGGACCATCTCGACCTGATCGAGGTATTGAAAACGAAGGAGTGAAAATGGATGTAGCTTGGCGAAGAAGACTTGCCTGGTTGGTGTTACTGCTGTTGATTATCGTGGCACTGGGTTACGGGTTCCGACCGCAGCCGAGGCTGGTGGATACTGCCAGTGCCTCACGCGGTCCAATGCGGGTGAGTGTCGAGGAGGAAGGTAAAACGCGCGTCATTGATCGCTATGACGTGGACGCACCGGTGGCAGGAACGACCTGCCGCGTCGACCTGGAGGTCGGCGACCCGGTCAGCAAAGGCCAGGTCCTGACCACCCTCAAGCCGCTGGAATCGCAGGCGCTCGATCCGCGCAGCTGGGCAGAAGCCGAGTCCCGTGTAGCCGCCGCCGAATCGGCACTGCATGCCGCCGAACAGAGCTCGTCATCGGCCGCGGCTGAAAGGGACCTGGCGAAAAAAGAGTTGTCACGACTTCAGCCCCTGTTCGAAAAAGGCCTTGTCACGCAGGGACAGCTGGACCAGGCGGCGGCGAAGGTACAGACGACCCGGGCAGCGAGTCGCTCGGCCGTGTTTTCAGTTGATGTTGCGCGTCATGAACTGGAAGCAGCTCGTACCGCCCTGAGTTATACCGGTGACAACAGCCGGTCCAATCCCGAGGCAAACGTCCAGGTTCGTTCGCCGATAGACGGAAGAATCCTCGCAATACACCAGGAGTGCGAGGGTGTGGTGGCCGCCGGACAATCATTGCTGGTCGTGGGTGATATCCGATCACTGGAGATCGAGACGGACGTGCTTTCCGAAGACGCCGTCAGGATAAAACCGGGCATGCGCGTCGAGTTCCATCGCTGGGGTGGTGAAACACCATTGCAGGGCCAGGTGCGCACCGTCGAACCGGTTGGTTTCACCAAGGTATCAGCGCTCGGAGTGGAGGAGCAACGTGTACTGGTGATTTCCGACATCACTACCGATTCGGCCGAATGGCAGGACCTGGGCGACGGTTATCGCGTCGAAGCGGAATTTATCCTGTGGGAATCGGATGCTGTACTGCAAATCCCGGCCAGTGCCCTGTTCCGATTCAATGATGGCTGGGCCCTGTTTGTCATGGAGGATGGAAAGGCCATCCGTCGCGTGGTCAAGGTCGGTAAACGCAACGGTCTCTCTGCACAAATTCTGGAAGGGTTGGCTGAAGGCGAAAAAGTAATTACTCATCCGGATAACACAATCGATGATGGCGTATCCGTGAAGCCCAGGTAATCAATTAGGACGTAGCGAATCGGATCGATTAAAAAGCTGGACGTGTCATTATGCTCAATGTTACGTAACATGAAAGATCTCGTCTTCTACCTGGGATTTGGAACCCTGTTCGCCCATGAGCTTGATTCAATACTCAATCACGAATGGCGCGTTATACCAATAATTCGCACGCTTCCTGACGAAACCGGATTGATAGTCTTCATTGCCGCACATATACCAATAATGGCTGCTTTAGTTGCACTGGTTTCGAGCAAAAACACCAGGACCCGCCGAATGACTCGCACAGGTGTTGCAGCATTCCTGGTGCTCCATGGATTACTGCATATATTCTTCAATAGTCATCCTGCCTATGAATTCACTGGCATGTTATCAAATGCACTTATTTTCGGTGGTTCAGTTTCAGGTATCATTTATCTAGTAATAGAGTGGAACATTAAACAATCGTATGACACGTAATAGTGAAAATAGAGGTCAGTGGACAATTGTTTCCAATATTAATAAATATTGCTCTCTGACCCGGTTTTATTTGAAACAGTCAATAAGGTCGTAGAATTTACAGAAAATTGGAAATTCGATATTGGTCAAGAATATAGAATTGAAGTTAAACGAATATAACAAGTCACTCCAGCCGACCGCTGAACGTGGCGGCTAAGCTCATGCGTTAGACCAACGAAAAATAAATATGAGAAAAAGGGGTCAGTACCCTTTCCCTCATAACGAATAAAGTATATACGTCATTCATTATGAAGCCTCAGTTAACCTGTTTTACGCGCAACGCCAACAATGGTTTCCAGGCCTGCCTCTCGGTATGATTGAAACATTGTGGAGAATGAACAAGCGGGCTTTGTGTGCGCGTGAATGAGGGAACCATGAAGCGGTTCAGGCTTCCCTGAGATCAGGTAAAAAATGTTGTACCATTGGCCACCAGGGAATAGCACCAAATATTAAACATAAGACGAAGGGCTGAGAGTCGATATGGGTGATGATAGCGAACAGAGAAAACAAACACTTCCCAACGGTGTGATGCTGAATGCCTACCCGGACAGCATGGGTAACAAGCTATCTGACATCATAGATTTACTGAAATGTCCTGAAATGTGCAACACCTTCTCACTTTTCTATATCCTGCCGACATTTTTTCACAGTGATCTTGACCGCGGCTTTTCCATCATTGACTACGACCTCAACGAGGAGCTGGTGAGTCCCGAGGACCTCGTGGAACTGGACAAGTTAGGAATCAGCATCAAGCTTGACCTGGTACTCAATCACCTGTCAGTACGCTCACCGCAGTTTGTCGACCTGCTGAAAAATGGCAATGATTCAGCTTACAAGGACTTCTTCATCGACTGGAACGAATTCTGGAAAGGTCGTGGCAGCATGGGTGAAAATGATTATATCGTTCCGGACAAGGAATACCTTGATAAGCTGTTCATGCGCAAACCCGGTCTGCCGATCCTGATGCTGCGTTTTCCGGATGGCAGTCTCAAGGCCTACTGGAACACGTTCTACCAGAAAGTGGAATTCAGCGAGATCAGTGCGCAGGATTTTGAACATATACAGGGCATGAGCAAGGAAGATGCTGATGCAATAGCGGATCGCGTCAAGATTGTTATCAACGACAAGGGGCAGCTGGAATCGGCCGACCTTGAAGATCTCTCCAGCTGCAACGGCAACCTCAGCAAGGAAGACCTGATCGCCGCGGTTTGCCATAAGCGCGAGTTCCTTGGCCAGATGGACCTGAATGCCAAATCCGAAAAAGTGTGGGAATTCTACGATGAGACCCTGCGCAAGCTCAGTGAATATGGTGCGAAGATCATTCGCCTGGACGCCTTTGCCTACCTGCACAAGGAACCCGGACAGCCAAACTTTTTCAATCGTCCCGGCACCTGGGAGTATCTTAAGCGCCTGCGTGATATGGCACAGAAATACAACCTGGTCATATTTCCGGAGATACATTCCGAGTACGGTGCCGGTATTCACGAGGAAATTTCCCGTGAAGGCTACCCGGTGTATGACTTCTTTTTCCCGGGGCTTGTGATCAATGCGCTCGACCGTGGCCGCAATGGTGCTTTGAAGGACTGGATTCACGACATCCTGAATCACAAGCTGCAAACGATTAATATGCTCGGTAGTCATGATGGCATCCCGGTGCTCGATCTGAAGGGGATCAAGCTGGGGGGCACCTACCGTCCGGGCCTGCTGTCGGACGAACTGATCGAGGAGACCGTACAGCGCATTATCGACCGCGGCGGTCTCACCAAGAACCTGTACGATGCTAACGGCAGGAAGATCGATTACTACCAGGTTAATGCGACCTTTTTCAGTGCGCTGGGTGAAGATGAGCAGAAACTACGACTGGCGCGCGCGATCCAGATGTTCATGCCCGGAGTGCCGCAGGTATGGTACCTTGACCTGTTCGCCGGTACCAACGACTATGCTGCTGCAAAACGCGGTCGCACGGCAGGACACAAGGAAATCAACCGCACCACGCTGTCCCTGGCTGACATCGAACACGGTCTGAGACGCGATATCGTCAGGGACCAGATCAAGCTCATCCGCCTGCGTAACACCTCGCCCGCGTTCAGAGGAACAATCCAGGTCCACGACTCGGGTAAATCCGGTCTGCATATAAGCTGGAAACACCCGCAGGCTACTGCCACCTTGAAAGCGGATCTGGCAGGCCATGGTTTTACCGTAACTCACGACGAAGGCAGCGGAGAACAGGTGCTGATGTCATTCGATTCCAGTAATTAAAGTAAACGAGGGGGTATGATGAAAATTCTTGCCACTGATCTCGACCGCACTCTTCTGCCCAATGGAAGCTGGCCGGCAGACCCGGGAGCCATCGAGATGTTCAACGAACTTACCGACAGGAATAACGTTCTGGTCGTCTATGTCACCGGAAGAAACCTGGCGCTGTCCGAAGAAGCCATCAACGAGTACGGGATTCGTCACCCGCATGTGTTGATTGGTGATGTTGGCACCTCCATCAGGAAGTATGAAACAACGGGATGGGAAGCAGACAGCGGCTGGGACGAACATGTAAAACGCACCAGTCCAAACTGGGATGCGGAAGCCGTCCGTGAAATCGTAGCGGGCGTAGAAGGACTGGTAGAGCAGGAACGCGTGCATTGCGGGCCGTTCAAGCAGAGTTATTATGTCGATCATGACAACCGTGAAGCCATCCTTGCGGTTGTCGACGAGCGGGTCAAGGGTAGGTACGACGAAGTCATTATCTACAGCTATGATTCCCAGTCTGGTGACGGCCTGCTCGACTTTCTTCCACAAAGCGCAACCAAGCAGACCGCGCTGGAATATGTTGCCGAGGAAAATAATGCCGGTAAGGATGAGGTGGTTTTCTGTGGTGACAGCGGAAACGACATTCAACCATTAACGGCCGGCTTCTGTGGCGTGATGGTCCGCAATGCCGATGACCAGCTGGTGGCGAACGTGAAATCAGCATTGGAGGAAAATCCTGATCTAAGGATCTACCACGCATGTGGCCTGGAAAAGCTCAGCGGTTATTACACCAGTGGCGTAATCGAAGGTGCGTATCATTACGGCTTATTCGCCGATAAATAGTACTGTGTTACTTTGTCTGTTTATGCCCTTAATTAATTCAACAGGCAGACAAGCTGGGTGACTATTTTTTATAAGCTATGGCAATCAGACAAATAATTCTCATTATTAATTATGCACGCCTAACAAGTCGCCCCAGCCAACCGTAAACGCGGCGGCTAAGCTCACACGTTAGATTGAATGTACAAAGTAACAGGAGAACAATGAATGAACAGTGAAATTCTATTAATTATAGGTTTAGTAATAGCTGCCGTTTTATTTGTCATAGTTTCTCGAAGAAAAGAAAGTATAGATAACAAAGAAAATGTCGACCCTCTTGCTGAAGCAGAGGAATATATTGCCTATGGGAGAAATAAAAAGGCTATAAAAATAATAGAAAAGTATCTGTCATCTTATCCTGATGATGCAAAAGCTATGGAACTGTTAAATAAGGCAAGGGGTGGAATGTGAAAATATTCAATCTAACAAACCACCCCAGGCGGACGTGTGAACGCGCCGCTGGTCTCAAAAGTTAGTTATCAATATTGAGTATTTAGCGCAAGAAAAAATCATTCAATGAATATAATCTCTTACCTCGAGAAAAGAGGAAAGATATACTGGGCAATAACAGGAATACTTCTTGTGCTTCTGGTAGCTTTCATTGAGTTTCTGTCAGATCCTCAACTCTCTTTTACTTTGTTCTATTTACTTGCTATTTCTGTAGTTACATGGTTTGGAGGGCGGGAAATAGGAATTGTAATCTCTATCGCCAGCATCTTCTGCTGGTTTACTGTTGATATAGTTTTTTTAAATCATCCTTATTCAAACCCCGCCATCTCTTACTTGAACTTCGCTATCCGTTTCATCGTGTTCTTGATAGTTACGTTACTGATTTCTGCCTTAAGAAAAGCACAGGAAAATGAGAAGGCGCTAGCCCGCATTGACTACCTGACGGGCGCTGTCAACACGAGATTCTTCTATGAGTTAATGCAAAAGGAAATCGAACGATCCAAAAGAAACAAGCATCCATTTACAATAGTCTATCTTGATATTGATAACTTCAAGTATATTAATGACCACTATGGCCATAGCGTGGGCGATGAGGTTTTATACTCAATAGCCAATCAAGCAAAGAAGCACTTAAGAAAAGTTGATGTCGTCGCACGGCTTGGCGGTGATGAGTTTGCCTTTTTATTGCCAGAAACCAACCAGAGAGAAGCCAGTGATGCTATCTCAAAAGTTCAAACCAGCCTTTTAGATGAAGTGCGAAGTAACGACTGGCCAGTGACATTTTCAATAGGCGTATTAACTTGTACTACCCCATCAAAATCAATTGAAAAAATAATCAAGCAAGCCGATGAAGTGATGTATTCAGTAAAGAATAATGGAAAGAATTCAATTAGTTATTCCGTTGATACTGGCTAAATTGGAGATCAATACGGACGCTAAGCAGGTGAATCTGACTTCGTGCCTGTTATATGTATTAGTCATCCGAATTACCGATGAAGATCAGACACTTTGTTTACAATTATTATTAATAGAAAGTGATAAGAACAAAATTTCCATTGACCCGCGTCGAAATCTCTGGATTTTTAATTTAATCATCCAATTCCAAAAACAGAATGGAAAAGTATCACGCATAGTTCAATAACCCATGGTGATGCTGACCATCACTGGTAAACTGATCGAGTAGCGTAATTAGTGGCCTAACAATGCGCTCGTGGGCGACGTGAACTTTCCCATTAACGTGGATACCTTCAATAACAAAAAAATGGTTTCAACCCTGCTTACCTTCCGCAATGCACATACTGTTTGTGCACATATCTACGAACTATTTATAGTATTGTTTAGACTATATGCAGAGAGTTGGAAGCAAGCATACTTCGACAGCGATTGCACCAGAGATAGCAAATGATTACTAATCAGAATGACCGCCATTATCGTATTTTTGAACTGTTTGTGTACCTGCTGACACTGGCATTTTTACTTGCAATCAGCAGCAGCGCTTTTCCCGCACAGGCGCAGCAGGCACAGCAAGCGGCAAAGCACGTCATAATGGCACCAGTAGTATTGAAGCAGATTTCCGACCGGGCAGAAGCTCTGGGTACAGCGCGTGCTGTCGAGTCTGTCAATATCACTGCCAGTGTTACTGAGAAAGTGACCGAGATCCATTTTGATGATGGCCAGCAGGTAAAAGCCGGTGACATACTCGCGGTGCTTGAACAGGCTGAAGAACTGGCCGAACTTAAACGCCAGCAGGCGGTGCGCAGCGAACGTAAACTGGCACTGGAACGTCAGCGGCAGCTTGACAAGCGACAGCTGACCTCGCAAGAACAAATTGACCGCACCCGGCTTGAGCTGGAACAGGCAGAAGCCAGCATCAGCGCGATTAACACCCGCATCAGCGACCGTATCATTCGCGCCCCGTTTGACGGTACCGTCGGCCTGCGCAATATCAGTGTCGGTGCCCTGGTTGAAACCGGTGACCAGATTGCGACCCTCGATGATACCCGTGAGATCAAACTTGATTTCACTGTGCCCTCGTTATTTCTCGCTGAGCTGCGCCCGGGGCTGAAGATAAAAGCGCGTGCCGCCGCACTGGGAAATAAGGAATTCATGGGTAAAGTGGAAAGCATTGATAGCCGAATCGACCCGGTGACGCGTTCGATCAAGGTGCGCGCCCTGCTGCCCAATCCCGATGGCAGCATCGTTCCCGGCATACTGATGCAGGTCGACCTGCTACGCAACATCCGTGAGGCGCTGGTCATTCCGGAAGCCGCGCTGCTGCCGTTGGCAGATCGGCAATACGTTATGCGACGTATTACTGAAGGCGACAAGGATACGGTAGAGAAAAAGCAGGTGAAGATTGGCCTGCGTATGCCCGGTTATGTCGAAGTGCTGGATGGTCTGAGCGTGGGAGATCAGGTTGTCACTCACGGCAATAGCAAGGTGCAGCCGGGTGATGCGCTCGATGTCATGGCCGTTGATGATGGCAGTGTAGATATTAGTAGCATTATCAAGAAACAGAACAGTAAAGCAGCAACCCCCGAAGGTTCAGCTCCTTGATACTCTCAGATACGTCCGTCAAACGCCCGGTACTGGCGGCAGTAGTATCCATCCTGCTGGTTGCCTTTGGCCTGCTTGCCTTTGAGCGCCTGCCGCTGCGCGAATTCCCCAATATCGACCCGCCGGTAGTCTCTATTGATACGGCTTACCTTGGCGCCTCGGCGGATGTGGTAGAGAGCCGCATCACCCGTATTATCGAAGACCGTATCGCCGGCATCGAAGGCATGCGCTTTATCGAGTCCAGCAGCGAAGACGGCTATTCCAGAATATCCGTTGAATTCGATGTAGACCGCGATGTTGACTCTGCTGCCAATGATATTCGAGACCGTGTTTCCGGCGTGCTTGATAGCCTGCCGGTAGAAGCCGAGCCGCCGGACATTCAGAAAGCCAGCAGCGATGACGACGTCATCATGTGGCTTAACCTGTCCAGTGACCGCCTCACCGTGCCGGCATTGACCGACTATGCAGAACGTTACCTGGTGGATCGTTTTTCCGTACTCGATGGCGTTGCCCGGGTACGTATTGGTGGCAAGCAGTCATACGCCATGCGGGTCTGGCTTGACCGCAACCGGCTGGCTGCACGCGGCCTGACAGTGGCCGATGTCGAGAATGCGCTGCGCAGCGAAAATGTCGAGCTGCCAGCCGGCAGTATCGACTCCGATGAACGCCAGTTTACCCTGCGCATCAAGCGCACGTTTCGTACCGCTGACGACTTTTCACGGCTGGTGATCAGCAAGGGCGACGACACGCACCTGACCCGTCTCGGCGATGTCGCCCGTGTCGAACGCACCGCGGAGGAGGATCGGCTGTTCTTCCGCGGCAATGGTATTCCCATGGTCGGTATCGGCATTATCAAGCAGTCCACCGCGAACACGTTGCTGGTAACACGCGCGGTCAAGGCTGAAATGCAGCGCCTGGACCCGACCCTGCCCGAAGGCATGAAAATCAGCCAGAGTTATGACACCTCGGTATTCATCGAAGGTGCAATCAAGGAGGTGTACAAGACGCTGGCTATCGCCATTATCCTGGTGGTGCTGGTTATTTACCTGTTTCTCGGCAGCCTGCGCGCTACCCTGGTGCCCGCTGTGACCGTGCCAATTTCATTGATCGCCAGTTCGCTGGTGCTACTGGCACTGGATTACTCGATTAACATGCTGACACTGCTGGCGTTGGTGCTGGCCATCGGCCTGGTGGTGGATGATGCCATCGTGGTGCTGGAAAACATTCACCGGCGCATGGATAAATACGGTGAAACACGCCTGGTAGCGGCTTTTCGCGGCAGCCGCCAGGTAGCCTTTGCGGTGGTCGCCACCACGGTAGTACTGATTTCGGTGTTCGTACCTATCGCTTTTATGCAGGGTGATGTTGGCCGCCTGTTCTCCGAGTTTGCCATCACCATGGCCGCGGCCGTGGCGTTTTCCAGTTTTGTGGCGCTGTCGTTATCGCCGATGCTGGCATCAAAAGTATTGCGCCCTAGTGAAAAGGAAAATACGACGACAAAACTGGTCGATGCCGGTTTTCGCCGCCTGCAGCGCGGTTACCATGCCCTGCTTGCCGGTGCGTTGAAGCACAAGTGGATTGTCGTGCTGGTATTCGTCGCGGTGGGCGCACTGTCGTCATGGCTGTTGACGCAGATCCCGGATGAGTACACACCGAAAGAAGATCGAGGTGCTTTTTTCGTGCTGGTCAATGGACCGGAAGGTGCCTCCTATGATTATATTAAAAATTACATGGACGAAGCAGAACGCCGACTGATGCCACTGGTGGAATCAGGCGAAGTCACTCGCCTGCTGGTCAGGGCACCGCGCAGCTTCGGCAGTACCGCTATTTTCAATAATGGCATTATCATCATTGTGCTCAGTGAATGGAACACGCGCCGCTCGGCCTGGAAGATCATGGATGATGTACGCGCCAGGCTCGGCGACCTGCCTGGAGTCAGGGCCTTTCCGGTGATGCGCCAGGGCTTCGGTGCGCGTATCCAGAAACCGGTACAGTTCGTCATCGTCGGCGGCACCTATGAAGAACTGACCGAGTGGCGTGACATACTGCTTGCAAAAATCAGGCAGGACAGCCCCGGTCTCATCGGTGTCGACTCGGACTATAAAGAAACCAAGCCGCAGATGCAGGTGGTGATCGACTATGATCGCGCCGCTGACCTGGGTGTTACCGTGAGCAATATCGGTCGCACCCTGGAGACCATGCTCGGCTCGCGCCGGGTAACTACCTATATCGACGAAGGCCAGGAGTATTACATTCTGCTCGAAGGCGAACGCAAGGCGCAGCGCACACCCAGTGATATACAGAACATCTATGTACGCTCGGAACGCTCAGGGCAATTGATACCATTATCCAACCTGGTCCAGCTGGTAGAGTTTGCTGACTCGACTAAACTCAACCGCTACAACCGGGTGCGTAGCATTACCCTGGAAGCCAACCTGGCGGACGGCTATTCCCTGGGTGAGGCCTTGACCTATCTCGAAGGCCTGACCGAAGAATACCTGCCAGACCAGGTGATCATCGACTACAAGGGACAGTCACGTGACTACAAGTTTGCCGGTGAGTCCCTGCTGTTTATCTTCTTGCTGGGGATTATGGTGGTATTCCTGGTTCTGGCGGCACAGTTTGAGAACTGGATACATCCCTTCATTATCATGCTCACGGTGCCGCTGGCAATGACCGGCGCGCTACTGGGGCTGTATCTCACCGGGCAGACGCTGAACCTCTACAGCCAGATCGGACTCATCATGCTGGTTGGACTATCGGCCAAAAATGGTATCCTGATCGTCGAGTTTGCCAATCAGCTGCGTGATCAGGGGCGAGAGTTCCACGAAGCCCTGATCGAGGCGGCCGATACCCGCTTTCGCCCGATCATCATGACCGGCATCACCACCGCAGCTGGATCAGTGCCGCTGCTTATCTCAACCGGTGCCGGCACGGAAACTCGCTATGTTATCGGCATCGTGATTATTTTTGGCGTTATCACCGGTACCCTGTTTACACTGTTTATTGTGCCGACCGCCTATGACCTGTTTGGCAGGTACTCATCGTCGCCCAAAGCGGTGAGCCAGCGACTGGAAAAAGAGCTGGAAGAAAGCCAGCATAGCGAATGATATAAACCTTTTAACTCGGATTTGGAGAAATGTAATGAAAAAATTAGTGCTAATAATTTTTTCACTCGCTTTTGCTCTACAAGTAATGGCAAGTGATGAATCAAAAGAAGAAGCTGTTCAGCATTTAAAAATAGCAGATGTTACTTCTATGAAAGATGCGAAGAAAATTTTCATTGAAAAGACATCGGAGATTAAAAGCAAGAAAAAACTTGACCAGGTGGAATTACAACAAATACATATTATAACGTACTCTCTTGAAAAAAGTGTGGCTTACTTTGTCGAAAACCTAAAGGGTGAGAGACAGGAGCTCGCAAAAAAAATTGCCATTGTTGTAGAAGATATCCATATTTCCTCTGAAAATAGTCGCCAGGAAATGACGGAATCGCACTTGAATAAATACTTCGATTTGGCAGAGAAGTTTATCTCCGGTTTTTAATTAGCATGCATTTCTTTAAGGCTATACAGGCCTGACAAAGCACTCCAGCCGACCGCTAAACGCAGCGGCTGAGCTGATACGTCAGGCGAAACTACCACACATCATTGGAAAGTAATGAAAATACGTACCGTGATATTACTAATAGCAACACACTGCGCTGTAGCTGTGTTGGGATTCGGTATCGGAATCTACATGCTACCCATTCTTATAGCTCCGCCTGCTCCCAACGAATCTGCAATAAAGACAATGTCCTTACAAGCCAGGTACACCGCTTCATTTCGGCGAGATCTGAAAGACAGCGATGCTCTGCATTGGGGAGAAGGTAAGGTTTCAGTTGGTCCCAAATATATAACCCTTATGGGCAGGCTTGCACCTGGCCCAGATTACAAGCTTTATCTTTCTCCTGAATTTATTGAGACCGAAGCTGACTTTAATCGTCTAAAAGCCACTATGGTTCGTGTAGGAGACGTTAAGACATTCGAGAACTTCGTAGTGCAAGTGCCGCCTGCTATAGACCCGTCTAATTTTAATAGCGTAATTGTCTGGTGTGAGTCTTTCGGCCAATTCATAACATCTGCCAGGTACCGCTAATGAAAAAATGCCACCTAACAAAACGCCCAGCAGACACCAGCTGCGCTGGATGCTTCTGGGCATAAACCTTGTGTGTTTTGAAAATCGCAACCGAAAGCGGACACCCGGGACAGGAAATTGGTAGGGTAGACGTGAACGATGGTTACCGACCCGAAGCAGCCGAATATTTATGTGCTTATTACATGTCTATTGTGTTAACATTGATCTCAAGTTGATCAGAGCGCTGCGCTGTCTTGTCAATGAGAGTGCCCATAGATGTATTATCCTCACCCTCTGGTGCTTAGGTAGAGAGCCCACGATCATTTAATACTGATTGCTGCGTGTCAGCTTCCGAGTTTCAATCAATTAACTTGTTCCTGTAGAAATCTGTTTCGACAGGTAATTATTGCATGTTGACAGTCGAAAACACCCAGATTTCAGATCCTCAGTCGAGAACTCGAATTGTCGACAAGCTATTAGCACTAATGCTGCTTGTTGGGTTCTTTAGTTATTACCTGGCACTTTCTCAACATGTGAAATTCAATGGTGGACCGGATGAAGAGGCTCATTATCATGCGGCGAGGTTCATCGCGGAAAACAAACGACTCGCAGTTCATCCGGGCGATGAAGCTGAACTTTTTTTTCCACCTGCTGGTGTAACGTTATCGTTTCGGCCGCCACTTGCCTATCTTTTCGGTGCAGTTACATCACCTTTATTTGAAAAATTCGGTATCGAAGAGAAAGTAAGATTCCGGGGTAGCAGTGCTTTGGCCGCAGCGATTGCAGTCTTGGTACTATTCCTTGCATTGAAAAAACTGACAGCGTCGACATGGATATCGGTCTTTGGGGCTTTGACGTTTGGTTTGTTGCCGCAATATTCTTTTCTTGCTAGCTATTTTAACGATGACCCTATGGCAATACTGATTATCACGCTATTGTTGTATTGCTTGATATCACTAATGCGGCCCCCGATAAGTAGGCAGCTATTAATAGGTTCTGGTATAACCCTGGGATTGGTCATTCTCACAAAGCCAACGGCATGGTTAGTAGCACTTGGCCTCTCTACAACCGTTTTTTACTTCATAGTCAAGCACTCAACTAAACGTTTCCGAGATTTATCCCTGGTATTTTTTATAGCGTTGCTCATAGGTGGCTGGTGGATCACATTTAATATTATTAATCATGGTCTACTCGATCCTTTCAATCTGGGCATCGAGAAAGAGCTGATGGATAAGTACAGAACAGCTTCCGATGGTGCTGGACTTTCATATCGGGATCAAGGTGTTGGCTTTTTCCAGCTAATAACAAACTATGACGACTTTCTTTCTCGTCTCTACAAATCCGCCGTTGGCAACCTGGATTGGCTGCGACTGGAAATGGGCATATTACAGTACAGTTTCTACGGTGTACTATTATTTGTTGCAATTGCCGGAGCAATATTTTGCATTATTGCTCCTTCTTCGCCTTCAAGTACTCGAGTTTTTTGCGCAGCAATAATTGCATCGTTGCTTTTACAGTTGGGAGCATTTTTCTGGGCGTCGTTACAGCGCGAAGTACAGGTTCAGGGTAGATATGTACTAACTGTTTTACCACTCGTCACCATTATGGCGTCACTCACAATCTTACACATATCGGAACAGATCAAACGCTCAGCTATTATGCGCGATCTCCAGGGCATTCGCACTGCCCGGTTATTATCGATTGGTCTCCTCATATCGCTTCCAATTTACGTACATCTACAAGGACTGGTATATCACGTTCTACCGTTCTACAAATTACCCTTCTCTTATAGTGTCGAAGCGAGTGACTTCGAGCATTGGGATTTCAGCCTAATTGAAGAGAGACAAGAAAAAGGTATGACTGTATTTCCGACTGACGATGACAGCTGGCACATACATAGCAGTGAACATGATCCGTGGCTCTTGCTACCACACGAAGAAATAGAACATCTTGCGGACGGTGTGATGCTGCAGATAACGATCGAGACGCGGGCAAATGGGGTGTTTGCGGTGTACTGGGACGAGGGCGATGGATTCAGTGAGAGATTATCTACTCACAGGCATTACAATATCGGGTACCAAACCATCTACATAGAGTTGCCGACTCGGAACATTAAACAGGTGCGGATCGACCCAATGAATCAACCGGGCCAAGTCTTAGTGCATGAGATCGCTGTTGCAGATCTACCTGAGGCTGGGATGACAATCCCAAAGTTTATTTGGTTTCTATTTCAACACTGGAAGAGCTAGTACAGATCAGCCAACCGCGAGAAATGATATCATTGCTGTCGCTAATCGGATGTCTGCATATGGTCCAGACCGTGTGAAAACGCAAAAGGCCTGTTATTTTTATCAGTATTACCTTCCTCAAGTACCCTGTAAGCTATCTCGCCGACAGCTGGCGGTAAAGTTTTATATTTAATGATTTATAGGGGCCGCTGTTTTCTATCTGATAAGGCTTGGCAGAAGCACAAATCACCCAGTTTTGTGTTAAAGATACGGGCTGTTAAGCCTGTATTGCTCTGATTAAAGGTCTGATGCCCAGGATATTCATCACACGCTTCAGATTGTAGGCGAGCACATGCAGACTCATTTCTGTACTAACATGCTTGAGCGTTCTCATCTGGAAATGAGTGGCACCCATCCAGGCTTTTATTGTTCCAAAGGGGTGTTCAACCGTTTGTTTGCGCGTCAGCATCTTCTTCGGGTCACGATCTAAGCGTTCTTGTGCAGATTCAAGAACAGTCTCGTGTTCCCAGCGCGTGACACGTCGCTGCTTACTGGGTGTGCATTGCGATTTCAGAGGACAGCGTTGACAATTTGAACTCCAGTAACGGTGCAAGGT
>JARFRD010000023.1 GCA_029287435.1 Gammaproteobacteria bacterium | reverse complement strand
TCACTTCATGTGATAATTCAATAATGTGCTGGTTTAATAGCGATTAGCAGTTTTCTGAATAATAAGCTGCTCGTAGACTCGAATGAGCTTATAGAAGCCCTTGTTCATCCTCAAGAACGCGTTGATTGCGGATGCGGGATTGTCGATGGCTCGTGGATAGTATCTCCAAAGATAGTCGTCAAAGATTATAATGCCGCCGACTTTCAGTAGTTCAAAACATTTGATCGCATCGATTATTACATCGCCACAATGGTGAGATCCATCTATATAGATGAAGTCGAAAGTGTTAGGAGAGGGGTTGTCATGGAAGTATGCGTAAGACGTTCCCTTATATTTCGTTAGTCTGTCCTGGAAACGTGAAAGGTTATTGTCAAACGCTACCTCGATGTTATCAAGTGCGTCCTGAGTTGAATAGTCGAGCGCCTTATGTTCATCGGCGCCTTCCCAGGTATCAACGCATGTAAGAGTGGTATTACTTAGTGTATCAAGTATAAAGTAAGCCGATAGCCCCTCCCAGCTTCCAATCTCCAGCGCGTTGATACTGGTTTTTGATTTAAAGTCATAATCATCGAAAGTCAAACACCAATATGGAATTTTTACTGTGAACCAATCATCTGATAATTGGAGAGATGACGACAAAGATTTAAATTCCCGCTGTGTTTTTTTGTATTTTCTGGTAAGCCACTTATTTACAATTGTTCCTTTAAGGAAACCGAAAATTACACTAACAGGAGTGGATGTCTTAATCAGGAAGATGACTAATGATAGAGTTTTAAACATGGATGATGGGTGGCTTGTTTAGCTCAGTATTTGTGTAAGAGTTGGTTTGATTGGGCTATCAATAAAGCCTGAAATATTAATCGTATTCCACACTATTATCTAGTGAAATTGAGCTGTAGAAGAAAATATAAACCTCTGTCCTGTATGTGATTCTTTTGTAATTTGACCTCGAAACTACACTGTTCGTAGCCTTTTAAGTTGCGTGTCATGATAATCGGCTAACAGGAGCAGGCCAGTGATAGCGCCAACCATGGCCAGTGCCATATCGGATTGTGTGTCCCACTCGTAACCCTGGGTGCCGAGGAAGGCGACGGCGCTGTCACCGGAAGCAACGGCCACCCACCACTCGATCATTTCATAAAATGCGCTCACGGCCAGGCAAAAGCACACAATAAAAAAGTCACGCCACCATCGACCGTTAATCACGTTGAAGCGAATCAGTATTTCGCGGGCAATAACAGCCGGCACGAAACCCTGGAAGAAATGCGCCAGTTTGTCGAAGTCGTTTCGTGGTGATCCGGTGATTGATTCGATGTCTTCGAACCAGGGGACATCCGCATAGGTATAGTGGCCGCCGATCATGAGAATCACGCAATGAAACAGAATCAGCCAGTAGACCAGTGGTGTGAGTCTGAACTTGTTGTAGGTAACTGCCAGTATGATTAAGGCAATAAGGGCGGGTGAGACTTCAAGCAGCCACGTGATCCGGTCTTTGGGTTCAATCGCTGACCAGATAAAAACAGCGGCAAAAATGACGAGCCACGTTATTCGCACCTGCTATTCACCCGCTAGTCACCCACTAGTCACCAATAACCGTAATCGTCAATTTGCGCTCCACAGCGTGACTGCTGCGCTCCCAGAGAAAAATTCCCTGCCACACGCCGATGCCGGGTTTGGCGTTACTTACGGGTATGCTGAGGCTGGTCTGTGCCAGGACATGACGCATCTCTTCGGGTATGGCATCCATGCCCTTATCGATTTTATTGTCGACGTTGTCGCTGCTCGGCGCCAGCTGTGCCATGAATGCCGCGGTTTCGTTCTTGGTGGATTCATCGGCAATGTCGCCAATCAATAAAGAAGCACTGCTGCTGTGAATAAACAGCTGGCAGGTACCTGTACGAATATTAGATTCCTTGATGAAGTCCGCAACAAGTTCGGTGATCTCGTAAGCCCCTCGACCTTTCTCCGCGAGTTGTAGTGTGTCCTGATAAACCATTATTCACCCATTACCGTAACCGTGATCTTGCGTTTGTGCGGATTCGTCCGATGTTCCCATAAGTATATGCCTTGCCAGACGCCGAGCGTGTCTCTGCCGTTATTAATCGGAAAAGACAGGGCGTTCTGCGTCAACACCGTACGCACATGAGCCGGCATATCATCCGGACCTTCATCCTGGTGAATAAACATGCTGTCGCCATCGGGTACCAGCCTTTTCATGAACGTTTCCAGGTCGGTACGCACATCGGGGTCGGCATTTTCACACAGGATCAATGAGGCACTGGTATGGTGAATAAACACCTGGCACATACCCTGTTGAATACCTGACTGGCTGATGACCTCGTCAACCTGCGGGCCAATATTAAAGGTGCCGCGGCCACTGGTTGAGAATCGAAGTTGTTGCTGATGAACCATTAGAGTGTTCCTTATGAAATATCCTGTATAACAGTTCAGACTCGGTCTTGAATGACACAGTGTAGCAGGATTGTCGACTTTCTCACTGTTACCAGTGGGATATGGCAAAGTCAGAACGATAAACAGCTGGCATGTGCTTCGGCAACACGAAGCATCAGCTCGAACCAGGTATCTGCGTTGGCTGCAAGCCGCACCCCGATCGCATCCACCTCGGTGGTTTTAATGTCGAGATCCTGTGTCAGGGTGTCGGCCAGGGCAGGTCGATAGGGTGCCTCATAGAGCAGGCAATGAATGTTTTCGCGTTTGATCTTTTCGCGCAGCTTGTGCACCTGTCTTGCGCTCGGGCTGATCTCGGCACCGGTGCTGACGAAGCCGGCATTGTTTAATCCAAAGGCTGTTTCAAAATACTGATATGCATCGTGGTAACTAAGAAATGGTTCATTCTTGCCTGCCAGTAAGTTTTTTATCTTGTCTTCAGTGATGCTAATGCGCTTGTGCAGTGTATCCCGGTTATTCATGTAACGTTGCTGGTTGGCGGGATCCAGTTTCGACAGTTCCTGGCTGACAGTATTGATGATCGCGCGTGCATTTGCCGGCGATAGCCAGATGTGTGGATCCATGATCTGGGTACTGGCGTGAGGCTCAGTGCCGTGTTGATGATGCGAAGTTCGAGCGGGCAGGTGTTGTATTGCTGCAACATCCATCAGGCGCAGGGTGTTGTCCTGTTGCATGCTGTCGATGACACGCGGCATAAATGATTCGAGTTGCGGGCTGACCCAGATCACAAGGTCAGCATGTGCGATCAGGCGCCGCTCGGACGGACGCAGGCTGTAGTGATGTGGAGATGCATTATTGCTGATGATGAGCTCGGGCTCGCCAACACCGGTCATCAGTGCCGCAACCAGGGAATAGACGGGTTTGATTGTGACTGCAACCTTTGGCCCTGAGTGTGGTTCTGAGGCATAGAGCGTTGTCGGTAGCATGCATAGCAACAGCGCAGATATGCGTAGCAGGAACAGCAGTTGTGATCGTGGCATGGCGTTTCGGGGAATATATGTTATGTTATAATGTAACATTATATCAGCCCATGATGCATCACGCGCAGGGTATTATCCATGACAGAGCACTGCCCTCATTCTGAAACTGCGAGCTGTACCTTACCGTCTTCCGAGCAGGTTAAGGTGCTGCTGGATCAGGCTGTCTCATTGTGTGAACAGCGTAATCTGCGTTTCACCGAGTTACGCAAGCAGGTGCTGGAACTGGTCTGCAGGGCTGATCAGCCGGTAGGTGCGTACCAGTTGCTTGACGAATTACGCGAACAGGGGCGCTCAGCGGCGCCACCAACGGTATACCGGGCGCTGGATTTTCTGCTGGAGCAGGGACTGGTGCACCGGCTTGCAACCAATAACACCTATCTCGCCTGCGCACATCCGCAAAAGCCCCATGCCGCGGTTTTTCTTGTCTGCAGCCAGTGTGGCCAGACCCAGGAGGTGCATACCCGAGGTGTGATTGAAGTAGTGAAACAACAGGCAGAGAAATTCGACTTCAGAGTTACCCACGCATCGGTCGAAGTCGCCGGACTTTGCCATTCTTGCCAGTCACAGAAAGAAGGCGCCCAGTGAGTATTCAGGATTCAAACGAGGTCATGATGTCGGCTGATGATCTTGGCTTCGTCGCGCGCGGACATACGATTTTGGATGCCGTAAGTATGCAACTGCACAAGGGCGAGATTGTCACCCTGATCGGGCCGAATGGTGCCGGCAAGACGACCCTGGTGCGCATACTGCTGGGACTGATGAAAACAGATATCGGTAGTGTGTATCGCAAGCCCGGATTGAAGATTGGTTATGTGCCGCAAAAGCTGCACCTGGATGCCGTGTTGCCATTGCGCGTCAGGGACTTTTTACTGCTGGCTGGACGCTGCGCTGAAACTGAGCTGGTTGCTGCCCTGAATGAATTGCAGTTGCCACACATGCTGGATGCTGCGGTGCAGACATTATCAGGAGGCGAGTTACAACGCGTAGTGATTGCACGTGCACTGCTGAAGCAGCCGGATGTACTCGTGCTTGATGAACCTGCGCAGGGTGTCGATATCATTGGCCAGCAATCGCTGTACCAGACCATTAAAAGCATCCGTGATAAATACAATTGCGGTGTACTCATGGTGTCACACGACCTGCACCTGGTGATGGCATCCACCGATCGCGTGATTTGCCTGAATACGCATGTGTGTTGTACAGGGCACCCTGATGCTGTCAGTGAGCATCCCGAATATCTGAAAATATTTGGTGCAGCGATGGATGGCTTCGCACATTACTCGCATCACCATGATCATTCACATGATGTACACGGTGCTGTCGTACCCCTGGATGATCATGACGAGGGCTGCCAGCATGATTGACCAGTTCATCATTAATGCTTTACTGGCCGGTGTTGCGCTCGCTGTCGTTGCCGGCCCGCTTGGCTGTGTCGTTGTCTGGCGTCGGATGGCTTATTTTGGCGACACGCTCGCGCATTCCGCATTGCTCGGCGTGGCTTTGGCAGTCTCGGCTAATGTGCTGCCGATACTGGGCGTCGTCTTTATCGGTATTGTGCTGGCGGCCCTGCTGTTCTGGCTTGAGCAGCGGCGTGAACTTTCTTCTGATACCTTGCTCGGTATCCTTGCACACAGTGCGCTTGCGCTGGGCCTGATTGTATTTGCATTGTTGCAATCGCGTATACCGGGTATTGATCTGATGGCGTATCTGTTCGGTGATATCCTCGCCGTCAACCTGCTCGAGATTGCCTGGATGTATGCCAGCTCGGTATTTATCCTTGGTGTGTTTAGCTGGCTTTGGCGTCCGCTGGTTTCCATGTCGGTGAATGAAGACATGGCGCGTACGGATGGCGTCAAGGTCGAGTTTGTGCGTTTTACGTTTATGTTGCTGCTGGCAATGGTTATTGCAGCCGCGATCAAGGTGGTAGGTATATTGCTGATTACTGCGTTGTTAATCATTCCTGCAGCCAGCGCCAGAGCATTCTCTCAAACACCATTACAGATGGTGTTGTTGTCCATGGTGTTCGCTGTACTCGCCGTGTTTATCGGTATCGGTGCTTCCTTTTACCAGGATCTGCCGGCTGGTCCATCCGTCGTGGTGGCAGCCACCTTATTGTTCTTTATTACCCGGTTGCGCCGCGTACCGGTCTGACTACTTTGTTTATCAGAGCTGATTAAGCAGTTTTCGAACTTCAGTCTCGGCATGCCGGGCAAGTTCTGTTCGGGTCTTGTCTGCTGCCGAAATAACTTCACCAAAATAAATTTCTACTACCAGGTCTGTCGCTTTCAACAGCCGGTTAAAGGTTTCAGTGAATGACATGTCATCAATATGCAGTGCGGCCGGGTGTGTCAAGCCACCATTCGGATCAGGATAGCGAATGGCAACCGGTTGCACATGGCTGTTACTGTCAACCGCGCTTTGTACCAGGCGACTATGAAAACGTTTTACACTGCCGTCCGTGGTTGTACCTTCGGCGAACAGAAGAACGTTGTGATCACGCTGCAGTATGTCGGCCATGTTCTGGTTGGCGTTAATGGCCGCATCCTTACCACCTCGCGGAATATAGATGGTGCCTGCACGTGTTGCGAGCCAGCCGATGACCGGCCAGTGTTTTACTTCCTGTTTGGATAAAAAGTGTACCGGCAAGATACTGCCGACCGCTGCGATATCGAACGATGAGATATGGTTACTGATAAACAGGGTGTTGTCTTTTCGTGGCGTGCCATAGACACGTATTGATATACCCAGGCTTCTGGCAATGCCGCTATGCCACCAGCGGGTTACCCTGCTGCGTAAGCCGGTGGGTGGCATCGAGCCAGTCTGGAAGATAACAGTGAACAGGCTGCCGGCAGATACCACCAGGCTGAGTAGAACCAATCGATAACCGATTCTGAAGCGACGCATGTTTACAAAGCGAATGGTGGCTTACATGGAGAAGCGCATTGACAGATCAATCGCGATAACATCCTTGGTCAGATCGCCGGTTGAAATAAAGTCAACACCGGTTTCTGCTATCTCGCGCACAGTTTCCAGCGTGACATTGCCGGAAACCTCCAGCGGTATTTTTTTATCGGCCAGCTTGACTGCCTCACGAATGTTTTCGATATTGAAGTTATCGAGTAGAACCCGATCGGCATTGGCAGCGATAGCTTCTTCCAGCTGGACAAGATTCTCCACTTCGGTTTCAACCGGGTAGCCAGGTGCGTGGAATCTTGCCTGCTCGATGGCCGTAGTGATGCTGCCTGCAGCCATGACATGGTTTTCTTTTATCAGAATCGCATCGTACAGGCCCATGCGATGGTTCTGGCAACCACCGCAGCTGACAGCATACTTTTGCGCCAGGCGTAAACCGGGAATAGTCTTGCGCGTATCGAGCACAATTGCATTGGTGCCTTCGACAGTTTTGGCATACTGTGATGCGCGTGTCGCTGTGGCAGACAGTGTTTGCAAAAAGTTAAGCGCGGTACGTTCGCCTGTTAGCAGGGCGCGTGATGAGCCGCTCAGTGAACAGATGGTATGGTCTGTTTCAATATGTTCACCATCCTCGACATGCCATTCGATAAATATCTGCTCATCGATCTGGCGAAAGACTTCTTCAAACCAGTCCATGCCGCAAAACGTGCAGCTTTCCCGGCTGATGACCGTAGCCAGCGAGATGGCATCCGACGGAATCAGGCGTGCAGTAATATCGCCCTCGCCAATATCTTCTCGCAAGGCGATGTGTACTGTTTCTTCAATCGTGCTTTGTGAAACATGCATGATAAATAAAATTAACCGAGTTGCTTGCGCAGTACTTTTGAATTGCGCTGGAAGTTATACAGTCCTTGCTTTGCCATCGGCAGATCGTCAGGTTCTGTTTCAGTGAAGCCACGCTCGATAAACCAGTGCATGGTTTGCGTTGTCAGTGTGAACATCTGTTCCATGTGTTTCTTGCGTGCCTGCCATTCGATGTGCTGCATGAGTTCATCACCACGACCGTGTTGCTGGTAATCAGGATGCACGGCAAGGCATGCCAGTTCACAGGCTTTCTCGGTTTCATAACAGAACAACGCGGCACAGGCGATGATCATGCCGTCGCGTTCAATCACGGTAAAGTTATGTATGTCCAGTTCCAGCTGTTCGCGTGAACGTTTAACCAGTACCCCCTGTTCTTCCAGTGGCACGATCAGTTCCATGATGCCACCGATGTCATCGATGGTTGCTGTACGCAGACCCTCGTAGTTGTCGGCTGTGACCAGGGTACCTACGCCGTCGCGTGTATAGAGTTCGAGCAGAATCGAGCCATCAATATTGCGGCTTATCAGGTGTACACGGCGTACGCCACCACGACAGGCATGTGCTGCATTGTTCAAATGCGACTGCGTATCCTGTGCCTGCTGTGGGCTGATGTTCGGATTATCCCTGGCATGGTTCTGCAACCATTGCTCGGCCTGGGGCAGGTTAAGCTGGTGCAGGGAATTGCCGTCTTTATTGATCACACCGATGGTTTCCATGACGAAAATCAGTTTGTCCGCATTCAGTGCAATGGCAATATCAGTAGCAACATCTTCCGCACGCAAGTTGAAGATCTCGCCGGTTGGTGAGTAGCCAATAGGCGAGGCCAGTACCATGTTGCCGTGGTCCAGTTGGGCTTCGATGGCATTGGCATCAACGTTGCGCACATTGCCGGTCTGACAATAGTCGATACCATCACGAATGCCATAAGGCTGTGCAGTCACAAAGTTACCGGATACCACGCGTATAGAAGCATCGGCCATGGGTGTGTTGGGCAAGCCCATGGATAACTGCGATTCGATCGTCATTCTCACCTGGCCAACGGCCTGTTCCACGGCGGGCATCATGGCAGCCGTGGTCACACGTAAACCATCATCAAATTCGGACTGGATATTCAATGCCTTGAGCTGGCGTTCGATCTGGGGCCTGGCGCCATGTACAATCACCAGGCGTACGCCCAGGCTGCGCATCAACGCGATATCGTTGATCAGGTGATGGAAACCCTCGTGATCAACAGCTTCACCTCCGAACAGCACGACCACGGTTTTTCCGCGATGTGCATGAATATATGGCGCAGAATTTCTGAACCATTCAACATGTTCGCTAAGATCGGGTGTTTTTCTCACGCTCACGCTCCTGATAATTATCGATAGATTGTAATATACGTTCCTGTTATATGTATATGCGGGCTGAATTTGCCCGATTGTAAATTTATGGCATCAGGGCAGGCGTGCTGCTGAATATGATGCCAGGCAACCGGTGGAAACTGATGGCAAACGACAATAAACGCAAATATTCTTCCTTGATCGTAGATGGTGTCGAACATGCACCCAGTCGTGCGATGTTGCACGCAGTCGGTTTTGAAGATGCAGATTTCAACAAACCGCAGGTAGGTATTGCCTCGACCTGGAGCATGGTGACGCCGTGCAATATGCACATTAACAGGCTTGCTGAAGATGCTGGTCAGGGTGTGGATGAAGCGGGTGGCAAGAGTATTATCTTCAATACCATCACTGTATCCGATGGTATTTCCATGGGCACACCTGGTATGCGCTATTCACTGGTTTCGCGCGAAGTCATTGCCGACTCGATTGAAACTGTAACCGGTGCCCAGGGTTTTGACGGAGTGGTCGCAATTGGTGGTTGTGACAAGAATATGCCGGGCTGCATGATAGCACTGGCGCGTTTGAATCGCCCTGGTATTTTTGTTTACGGCGGTACCATCAAACCCGGCGCCAGGCGACGCGATATTGTTTCCGTGTTCGAGGCTGTCGGTGGGTATGCGGCGGGCAAGGTCACGGATGAAGAGCTGCACGAAGTAGAACAAACTGCAATTCCGGGACCGGGTTCGTGTGGTGGTATGTATACCGCGAACACCATGGCGTCCGCGATTGAGGCACTGGGTATGAGTCTGCCAAACAGTTCAGCGCAGGAAGCGGTCTCGGATGCCAAGAAAAATGACTGTCACCGCGCCGGTGAAGCCGTGATGAACCTTATCGAGAAGGATATCAAGCCACTTGATATCATGACCCGTGAAGCATTTGAAAATGCAATCACGGTGGTGATTGCCCTGGGTGGTTCAACCAATGCAGTATTGCATCTGCTGGGCATGGCGCATACTGCAGGCATCAAACTCGAGCTGGACGATTTCACGCGTATTGGTGCGAGAGTACCCGTGCTGGCAGATGTGAAGCCGAGTGGTAAATACCTGATGTCAGAATTGATTGAAATCGGTGGTATCCAGCCGTTGATGAAAACACTGCTCGATGCAGGCCTGCTGCATGGTGACTGCATGACCGTCACGGGTAAAACCATGGCAGAAAACCTCGCAGATGTTGCGCCGTATGCGGAAGGCCAGGACATCGTGCGTCCGCTGGATGATCCAATCAAGAAAGACAGTCACCTTGTAATACTCTACGGCAACCTTGCACCAACCGGCGCCGTGGCCAAGATATCCGGTAAAGAAGGTTTGAGCTTTACCGGTAATGCACGCGTGTTTGAATCGGAAGAAGAAGCGCTGCATGCAATCCTGGATGGTACTGTTGTAAAGCATGATGTGATTGTTATTCGTCACGAAGGACCTGTAGGCGGCCCCGGTATGCGCGAGATGCTGAGCCCGACCGGCGCTATTATGGGTAAAGGTATGGGCAAGGATGTTGCCTTGATTACCGATGGCCGTTTCTCGGGTGGTAGCCATGGATTCGTGGTTGGTCATGTAACCCCTGAGGCTGCTGTCGGTGGTCCGATAGCGGTGGTTGAAACCGGTGACGGTATCACGATTGATGCCGAGAAGCGTGAGATCAGTCTGAACATTCCGCAGGAAGAACTGGAAAAGCGCCTTGCAGAATGGAAAGCACCTGCACCGAAAGAAACACGCGGCATCCTTGCCAAGTATGCGAAGCTGGTTAGTTCTGCATCCGAGGGCGCGGTTACCGATAAATTCTAAATACTGTTACCCGGCAGCATGTTGAAATAAAAACGCCAGCTTAAAAGCTGGCGTTTTTTGTGGGTCGAGTTATTTCTTTTGCCAGCTGCCGCCTGATTTGACGTAATGGCCGGGCTTTGACTTGGTGATGGCTTTCTCGCCGGCGAGTTGCTCGACAGCTTGTAAAGATGTGTTGTTGCGGGACGCGATTTCCATGTATTTCTGTTTACGCTGGGTATTGATGCTCTCAATCAGTGCCTTGACATCGGCAGTTGGTGAAGTAACGGCTTCAAGGTAGCCACTGGGCGTTTCACCGACCAGGCCCTGCGCTTTTGCTGTCTGCAGATCTATTGAAAACGCCGGCAAGGAAAACATTAGCAGCGCGGCTGCCAGCATGGTGATAAATGATTTTGCTTTTAAGGTAGTCACTTCTGCGTCTCCACTAGAATAATCCACTGTCATCGCTGAATACGTCTTCGAGTTCCTTATCAACTTTTACACGTATTTCATGTTCAATTTTTACATTCAGGTTGATTGTTATCGGTTCATCTGGCGCTTCAACCTTGACCGTTGGCGAACAGTTCGCCAGAACCGTGCCTGCCAGAATGAATATGATTAATTTGTGCATAGGTATGCCTTATTGGCTTTTCGATTGTTCGTATTGCTGACGTACTTTCGCATCGATTTTAGCACTTACGCCTTCTGCATAGCGTAGACTTTTGAGTAAGGAAATCAGGTTTTGTTCGGTATTTATATTCAAATGTACCGGGCGCGTGGTCTCAAGCTTCGGGCTTCTACCCTTGAGTTGCAGATTGATCGTGAGTACACCGTCAGGTTTAAAGTTAACATCAGCTGACAGTTCACTGTATCTGAAATCCTGCAAGGCTTTAAGCGTAATGTCTGTCAATGGATTGCTGCTTAGCTGGCCGCTACCAGCCGTCGGGTTATAGCGTATCGTGCCACCACGTGATGCATTGAATAATGCGCCATCCTCAATAAATACGCCCTGGTCATTAATGATGATCGGTAAGGCGCCATCGACTGTGCCGGTGACCTTGATGTCATCCAGTTGTTGCGTGGCCACAACTTCGGCAAGGTCGATATCCCTGGTTGTGATGATCAGCCTGTTGCTGTTCTTGTTCAAATCATAAACAAAATGCTCGGATGAAAAAGTACCACCGAACAGTTCACCCTTGAGGTCATTGATAACTATTTGTGGCTGCTCCCCAGTCGGCGGTGTTTCAAGTTTCATGATTGCTGAAATATTGGTAGCGGTTACACCACTATCAAGATTATTCAAGGTGACCAGCTCAGCCTTTTTTGAATTTATCCTCGGTAGAATGGAAAGTTGATGCTGGCTGTTCAGTCCCGAGAATATCAGTTCATTGATATGACCACCCAGGTTGTCAGCATGTATCCGTGTCGTAAAGCGAGTTGGTTTGTGCCTGGACCATTCTACTTGTGCGTCGAGGCTCAGTGAGCCATTAGTGAAATCAAAAGTATATGGCCACAAGGTGGTGATCATACTTAACTGATGGTTATTCGCAGTCAGATCGAGTGGGTCTAAGGTGTTGAGTTGTAGATCGCCATTGTTATCAAGCAGGTTATGCCGGGCAGTGAAGCTGACTGAAGTTGGTGCCTTGTTCGGGATGAAGCTGCCATTCGCAGATAACGTGGCATCGGCCAGGGCTATATCTGTGGAGAATGCATTAAGTATGGTGGCATGCGTGCCATCGCTGATTGATAACGCGTTAGCGTTGATAGTGCCCAGTAAGTACTGCTGTTGCTCTGTGATGGATATTGTTACAGCAATATCAAATGCTGCCTTGCTGATGCTGTAGTTGCTGTAGCTAAACTCGTCTGCGATGATTTCAGAGCCGGGTAAGATTTTAATAGTATAAGGTGGAGACAGTTCGGCGCTTGCCAGCAATTTCAGATTGGCTTTTTTTATGGAGGTATCGTTGTGCTTGATCTGTTGACTAAATGCGGTAATGCTGGAGCTGGTAATGCTGTTTTCATCGAGAACCAGATGTAATTTTCCGGAGACAGGACTAATCTCGCCTGGAATCTCGATATTCACAAACGGTTCAAACCATGTTTTTAGTCGTGCAATATCGATACTGTAATCGCTTGTTATAGATGTCTCATATACATTTGCATTGACCTGCAAAGCCCCTGGATTAATGTCGTCGGGATAGACAAAGGCCAGGTTTAAAGTATTTTCGGTGGCACGATCTATCAGTACAGTGCGTTTGGCGTCCGGCCTCCTTGTGTCGAACAGGGTAAGCCTGGCAGAGACAGTGCCGTCTGTGTGGGAGGAGGCAAGTCTCAGCGTGAGATGTTGAAGTGACGGCGATATGTCGCCGAGAAAATAAATTTTATCAGCTGAAAGTCTGGTTGTTCGAACCTGGTTTCTGAGTATGTTTTTATAATGTATGAGATAGGCGACCGGGGCTAGTGCCAGGGTGGTCGTGAGGTCTGTTGATGGAGTGTTGGTAGTGTGCGATTGCTTAAGGCTTAATTCCTTTATTGATACTGTTTCTACTTTACCGTCAAAAAGCTGGCTTATTCTGTAGGTGGTTATTATGTCGTGTGCCTCAATGGTGTTTGCCAGCTTGTTTTGTCGATGTGTAAACGATAGATGGGATGCATGGAGCTTCTCCAGGCCCAGATGACTAATGTCGAGCTTTATATCCTCGAGGCCGGTTCCACCCAGGGAATGTATGATCAGGAACTCAACAAATTGTATGCGGCCATACCAGATACCTGAAGCCAGTACAGCAATCACCAGAAGTATTCCTGAGATTTTTATCTTACGCTTGTGCATTTCGCCAGGTGATTTTATTTTGTGATGGTCATTACAAATCAGTTATGGCTTTCGGGCCCCCAGTTATTGATGCCGCGACTGCCGGGTGCCAGAAACAGGATGACATGGAAGATCAACACGGCTGCATAGAATACAAACAATGCAGGCTTTAGGTCGTTGACTAAAGTGGCTGCATGGATATCGATCAGTATCAGGTTGCGTGGATTCAGCAACAAGGCTGCCCAGCTCAGTATTACCCAGTTTCCTCTGACGTCCATATCGTGCAAGCGCTTGATTATCGAGGGTGTCCACAGGGCAAGCAATAACATTGATTGCAGGATCCTGATATAAAGGTAGGCAGTGAGTGAGCCATCAGTATTGTGGATGTAATGTCTGTTCAGGAATGAAACGATAAGGAACAGGCATAGAATGAACAGCGAGACATGGAAGAAGCGGATTCTATCCAGGCGGCCTTTACGGTTTATCAGGCTTGTGAAAAATCTTTTCACTACTGTGGCTTGTCCTGTATCGAAGATTCAATAATAGGATACAGGTATCTGCAGAACAGGTCAGCAATATGATGGAATATAAAATGCCGAGCCGACCGGTTGGTCAGCTCGGCAAAGTGCTTGACGGTTGCGAGCAGATCAGGGACGTGTATCGTTGACGATAACAGCGCTTGATGCCTTGAATGAACCAGTGGTGGCCGTGTCACAGCTGCCATTCAGACCAATGGTCTGGTCCGCGGCAATTGATCCGCCGGGCATGATTTCGCTGCCCGTCTCGGTAATCGTGACGGTTGTGATCACTGCACCTTCCTCTACGGTGACGCTAAGGTCACCAGCGATACCGCAAGCAGTAGTGTCAGGTGAGAGTATGAGTTCGTTGCCGGTGACCGATAATACAGATCCAGTGATTTGTGTCGAATCAGCATCACTGATATCAACAATAACCAGCGCTGATTTCAGAATTTTCGCAGTGGCATCAAACACACCATCGACTGCAACCTCACGTGGCACGATGATCTGGGTATGATCAATCAGCTCGCCGGTTTTGGTCACGATACGAGTGCCATTGATTCCAGCTGAACCAGCCTGTAGAGCAACAGGAAGTTCCTCACTCAGTACGATAGGACCGTTCGTAACGTTCATACCAAATTCCTTGCCGTCTGAATTGGTGGCAACATTACCTTCCAGCTGCAGGAAATCGCCAGCTTCGACAGCAATTGCTTCTACCGACAACAAGTGGTGATATTCACATTCTTCCTTGTCTTCATCTTCCTCTTTGCCATCGTCGTCTTCGTCATGGTGATCAACGCATTCATCATCGTAACTGACGAAGCTTTGTGCGCGACCAACAACGGTAACCGCTTCACCAATCCGGTTTTCGTCAACCAGTTCACTTAATGCTCGCGGATCACCAGCGTAAGCCTGGTTATCGAAGAAGGCTGAATCTTTATCGAATGTAATCAGTGCGCATTTATCATCACCCGAGTTATACATCGGTAGAGCGTTACACAGAATCAGGGTGTTGTTAACAGTGTCTACTCTAGTGATTTCACCTTCGAGGCGAATCAGTTTTGCAATGAATTCACCATCAAGGACATCAACGAATATAACAGGGCGGAAATTGAAGCCTTTTGCATTACTTGTAATATGAATTGAATTTGTTCCATCGATATCGATTTGAAGCGTTACTGCTTTATTGGCTTCAACAGTGAAGCAGTCGCGTACAACGAGATCAAGCTTTCCATTGCCGGGTAATTTCGGATAATCCTTGCTACCGTCAGTGAGAACCAGTTCAAGTTCGCTCAAAATCAGACGAATCTTGCAGTATTCGCCGGTAGGAACATCATCTCTGAAGGTAAACGGAATGGATTCATTTTTGAGCCTGAGAAGGTCGACGGTTTTATCAATGCCGTCATAAAGGACGACTTTGCCGTCGTCATCAGATCCAAGCAGCTCAACTCTATTAATAGTTGCGTTTATAGAAGTAAACAAAGAAGGGTCGGCAGGCTTGTCGGTCAGCAAAATACCGACGGTGCCGGTCCCGATACCAGTGTTACTGGACGCTGTTTCACCGCTTCCGCCACAGCTGGCAATCGACAATACGAGAACTGATATGAAACCCAGGCGGATGAATATTGATGAAATCATGGAGCTTACCTTTTTACAATTCGTAGTCAGACACAGGCAGGATTTCATGCACTGATATCAGCATAATGCATGAAAAGAACTGGTTATTTTTTAACCAGACTGGGCTGCGTAGTCAATAAATTTTATGCTGCCGGCAGCTAATCAGGCAATGCCGATATACCTTTATCGGACGAACGGTACAGCAGGAAAGGGGTGTATGTGCTTTTAATGCACAAGAAAGGTAAATATTTGCCTGGTATATCTAACAACCGTGCTCGCTGTCTGCGGATTCATCTGTATCAGTATCAACGTTTAAAGACTCGAATAATGCTTCGTCGTTGAGAAAATCATAGTTCTCGTTTTCATACACTGTCTCATAGAAACGCATCTTGGCAGCCATGATTCGCTCGATATCCACTTCTGTAAGCATGTCATTTCCTCATCAGAAATAATATTAAGGAGAAGCATAACGCTGAAATGTTACTGAACTATGACAATTTGTTGATGCTTTGGCGTTGTGAACTGAATTGTTGATGTGGATTAAAAACGGGGGCATTTAGCCCCCGATAATGTGGTGTTGTTGATGTCAGCGGCTTAACTAGTAGGACTCGTAAAAATACTGCCCCGGAGGTACGTCGTTCTCATATTGAAGAATGATGTCCTTGACGATGTCGCTGCGTACAATGTCATCGTAGGTGAACTCATGGACGTAAACACCATCCACGCTGTGAACCCTGTTGATTGCATCATGCAGACCGCAATAGCTGTCAATATCCGACTGTGTAAGGTCGCCATTAATAACAACAGTTGAGTTCTTGCCAATACGCGTCATGAACATTTTCATTTCTTCGGGTGAGCAGTTCTGAGCCTCATCCATTATTACAAAGCAGCGGTTAAATGTTTTACCGCGCATGTATGCCAGTGGCTCGACAATGATGTTGCCATTTTTAACCGCGCACTCAATAACGCCTTTACCAGCATTGCTGATCAGGCATGATTTGAATGCACTGAAATATGGGTCGAACTTGTCTTCGAGTTTACCAGGCAAAAAGCCCATGCTTTTACCGGTTTCGACGGCGGGTCGTGTAAAAATAATACGATCAATTTTTCCGGAAATGAGTGCTTCTGCAGCCATTGCAGCTGTACAGTAGCTTTTTCCTGTGCCTGCCGGTCCGAGACCAAAAGTCAGGGTGTTGGTTTTAATCGCGGCCATGAACTGGCCCTGTGATTCGTTTTTTGCCTTGATGGGTTTTTGGAGAGTGGGGGGGTGGTGTTGGGAGAGGCGGGGAGGAGCGTTTGCTTGAAGATCGATTACTACGGAGTCACCTGCAAGATAGTCAATATATTTTTTATTTCTTTTCTGCCTACCATTCTTTCTCGACATGTATACACCTCGGAAGCATGTTATTAGGTCATACGATGGAACATATAATTATTATTTACTTCCATCACCTGCAATAATAAACATAACTGAAAAATATTGCAGCAGTGTGACGAAAAAAAATTCGAATTTTTTTCGATAACACTTACTCGATAATCAAGGGTGGCATCGGGCAATCAAGTATTGCTGCTATTGCACGAAAAAGTTCGATCTCGTTAGCTGAAATATTCTGATCGCTTGTTATGCATGCCGCACATGCTTTAAGTAATTGCGGTTTTTCCAGTGGTTTTAACTGTGCCAGCTGATCCAGCGAATCATTAAGCTTATTCAGCTTGATTTCATTCTTCGGTACTAATAGTATATCGGGCATACCCAGCAGAGATGCTGCGGCATTAAACGCGTCGTCATTACTTATGCCTTGCTGTTTACCGGTGTAAGTCAGAACAGATAATAAAACGGCGCATGCATTTTTTGCCTGTTTCAAGGCAAGACGGTCACTTCTGCGCTGTGGCATTTCATTAAATACCGGATCCAGGTAATGAATAATAATCTTTCTCAGCGACCATTCATACAGGCTTAGCTTGTTATCAATTTCTACCAGCTTGTCCAGGTTGTTTTTAAACAACACATATTGATTCTTCGATAACTGATGCAGTGTCGCCAGTGCCATGTCTACCAGTGGCAGGCGATATTCGATAGCGGGTGATTCACTGACATTAACCAGTTTAATGACTTCTTCATAAACGCCCTTGTCGGCTGCTGTCTGCAAGTAACCCAGCTGGTGTTTGCGAATGTTGCTGTCAGTATCCAGTAGCAGGTAGTAGATAACCGCGCGTGCCGCATAAGGATCATGCAGGGCTGTTTTGAAAGCAGCAGGTAGATCGTTTAACAGCCCCTGTGCGTATTGCAGTTGTTTTGGGCCAGGCTGACCAATATCGTTCAGGATCTCGCCGCTGGTCATCGCGGCTGCAATTACCGCCATGGTTGCGGTGGTAGCCTGTTGACGCGTATGCGCACCTTCAGCCTTGTCGACTGGTTTATGGACAGTTTCTTCGGGGGGGGAATAATCGAATTCACCATCCCAGTCAGGTTGAATCCTGGATATGCGTTTTTCCAGTGGTGGGTGCGTGGCAAACATACCGGTGAAAGCTGTTTTTATGCCCTGGCTGAACAGGGCATGGCTGATTTGGGAACCCGCCGGATTCTGAATAATCGAGCCACTGGCATGACCGCCAATGCGTTTGAGCGCACCGGCGATACCCTCGGGATTGCGGGTAAATTGTACCGCCGATGCATCAGCGAGATACTCGCGCTGGCGACTGACTGCCGCCTTGATCAGGTTGCCGAAAAATGTGCCCGAGTAGCCAATCACCACCAGGCCAAGTCCGAGCAGGGCAATGCCGCCGCTGTCTTTTGAGCGACGTGAGCGGGATGTGCTGCGTAGTATGTAATACCCGATCAGGCCAATTAAAAGAATGCCATGAAGCAAACCGATCAGGCGGATATTCAGTTTCATGTCACCATTAAAGATATGGCTGAATTCGTGGGCAATCACCCCCTGCAGTTGTTCACGCGACAGGTTCTCAATCGCGCCACGGGTAACGCCAATCACGGCATCGCCGGGTGCATAACCGGCTGCGAACGCATTGATGCCGTCTTCCTCTATCAGGTATACGGGTGGTACCGGTGTGCCGGACGCAATTGCCATTTCGGCCACCACGTTGAGCAGTTTTTGCTTGTTGATGTCATTGTCGGAGTCCAGCACCAGCTTGCCGTCCATCATTTCAGCCACGCGCGCGCCGCCACCCGAGAGTGAAATTATTTTATACAGGCTGCCGATAAGGATGACGGTGGTAACCGCAGCGCCAATGACAAGGAACATGTGCCAGTCAATGGCAACCATGGCTGCCTGGGCGGCCGTCAGGCTGCTGAATTTTTCCGGGTTGAAGTAACCGAAAACAACCACGATCAGCAGGTTGGTCATGATGATGAGTGACAACACCGCCAGTGAAAACAGCAACACGAGCTGGCGCGTGTGCTTGCGGGCGTTATCCTGGTGCTGGAAGAAATTCATCTATGTGGCTGGACAAATTTGTTCTCGCAAAGACGCCAGGAGCGCAAAGAATACCTCTTAAAATTAATACCCTTTGCGTGCTCTAAGTCTTTGCGAGAGTAATTTCTCTTTATCAAAAGGATACTTTTGGTGCTTCCTGGATGGCTGCGCTGTCTTCAAATTCAAGCAGGCTGGCATCGGCGGCATGGCCAAACGTCGCTGCAAATATAACCGGCGGGAAAGTCTGCTTGTAGGTGTTGTATTCCATTACGGCATCATTGAACGCCTGCCGTGCAAAAGCCACCTTGTTCTCCGTGGTGGTTAATTCCTCGCTCAATTGCATCATGTTCTGGTTGGCTTTCAAATCCGGGTAGGCTTCCATGACGACATTAAACTTGCTCATCGCACCCGCCAGTGCACCTTCGGCACCAATCAGCTCGGCGATAGCGGCGGCATTGGACGGATCAGCGGCCGCGGCAGCGAGGCCATTCGCGGCAGCATTACGCGCCGCGATCACGTTCTCCAGTGTCTCGCGCTCGTGCTTCATATAGCCTTTGGCGGTTTCGATCAGGTTGGGTATCAGGTCATAGCGACGTTTAAGTTGTACCTCGATCTGGGCAAAGGCATTCTTGTAACGGTTACGCAGGCTGACCAGGCGATTGAATATATTGATGATATAAAGAACGATGACCGCGATGATCACCAGCGTGACGATAGTTGAAGTTTCCATTGAACAATCCTGTGATTGAATGTATATCTAAGGATTAAAGACCATAACGTTGATACCCGCAAGCATCTCGGGAAATGACATAATGTAAAGCCACAAGCTGTAAACACGCGTTTCAATTGATGTGATTTATAGGCGTGATTGATAACAGAATGATGAAGAAGCATATGAATACCATAATTATTATTTTGCTGGTTTGCGGACTCGTTTACCTGGCCCTGTTCCATCGACCGAAGCATGCAACTGTGCCGCAGCTGCAGAACTGGTTCAGCAACCAGTTAGCTACGATTAGCGAGAAACTGGAACAGGACATCGAGCTGGATAAACAGGGGCAATACCCGCATCGTGGCAGGCAGTCATTCGAACCAAAGGGTAGTATTACCTATACTCTCGTTGATAAAAGCTACTCCCGGTTTGATATCTCGGAATTCAATGAACTGGCAGCAAGTGATATCGAGTCGACTGACGGCTACCAGCAGCTGAAGGATAAAGCAGAGAGCATGGGTCTATCTATCCGCCTTGATGAAATTCAAGTTGAAGGTGATGGGGTGAGCGATTACTTTGATATTGATGAGTACATACATGATATCCCGCGTTTCTACACGGTTACTGTTTCGGGATGGTCTTCACAGGTGCAAAAAGCTGAATGACCCGGATAGGTACATGGCTGATTATCGGCGGCATCGTACTGCTCGTGCTGGGCGTGCTGGCCAATAGCGGCTTACTCTCATGGTTCGGGCGCCTGCCGGGTGATATCCGGGTCGAGCGTGAAGGTATGCGCTTCTATTTCCCCATCACAACCATGATCGTGATTTCAATTGGCCTCTCGTTGATACTTTTCTTTATAGGGAAATTCTGGAAATAGTCAGATGTTAACGGGTGGTTGCTCTCGCAAAGGCGCAGAGAACGCAAAGTAAAGTAACCTGGCGATCCTTGCGTCTTTGCCAGAGTAAATCAAGGTTGTACGACTGTCAGACCCAGAGAAGTCCAGGTTTGCTC
>JARFRD010000020.1 GCA_029287435.1 Gammaproteobacteria bacterium | reverse complement strand
AGATGTGTATAAGAGACAGAGGCACCGTTCTACAAGTGGTTCACCGATGGTGAAATGAATGTGAGCTGGAACTGCATCGACAAGCACCTCGAATCCAGTGCTGACAAGACGGCCATCATATTTGAAGGTGAACAGGGCGACACCCGCCATATCAGCTACCAGCAGCTGCACGACGATGTGTGCCAGTTCGCCAACGGTCTGAAGGCACGTGGTGTCAGCAAGGGTGACCGCGTCATTATCTATATGCCGATGACCCCCGAAGCCGTGATCGCGATGCAGGCCTGCGCGCGCATTGGCGCCATCCACTCGGTTGTATTTGGTGGCTTCTCAGCAGACTCACTGCGCGACCGCATCGAGGATGCATCCGCGGTGATGTTGATTACCGCCGATGGCGGCCATCGTGGCGGCAAGATTGTTGAACTGAAGTCGGCTGCAGACAAGGCACTTTCCAGCGGTTGCGAAAGCATCAAGGATGTCGTCGTGTTAAAACGCAGCGGCCATGAAATCGATATGAAGGATGGTCGTGACCACTGGTGGCATGATGTCATTGAAGGCCAGGCGACTTCCTGCGAACCGGAATGGGTTGATTCAGAACACCCGTTGTTCCTGCTCTACACCTCGGGCTCAACCGGTAAACCCAAGGGTATTCAGCATTCCAGCGCCGGCTACCTGTTGAATGCCGTCGTTACCAACCTGTGGGTATTCGATCTGCAGGATGATGATATTTTCTGGTGCACGGCAGATGTCGGCTGGATCACCGGTCATACCTATGTTGCCTATGGTCCGCTCGCTGCCGGTACCACAACTGTTATCTACGAGGGTGGTCCTGTAACTCCCGATGCTGGCCGTTTCTGGAAAATCTGTGAAGACCATAAAGTCAGCGTGTTCTACACCGCACCAACGGCAATCCGTGCATTGATGAAATTTGGTGATGAATTCCCCAACAAGTACGACCTGTCATCAATTCGGCTGCTTGGAACGGTTGGTGAACCCATCAATCCGGAAGCGTGGATGTGGTATCACAGCGTCATCGGCAAGGAACGTTGTCCTATCGTCGACACCTGGTGGCAGACAGAAACCGGCGCCAACATGATTGCACCCATTCCGGGTGTAACTGCAACCAAACCCGGTTCCTGTACCCGTGCCCTGCCGGGTATCGAAGCCGATGTCGTCAACGAGGATGGTGATTCAATAACCGAGGCTAACAAGGGTGGTTACCTGGTTATCAGGAAACCCTGGCCTTCGATGCTACGTACCATCTGGGGAGATGACCAGCGTTACGTTGACACCTACTTCCCCAAGTTTGACGGCCGTTTCTATCTGGCCGGCGACAGCGCGCGCAAGGATGCAGATGGCTACTTCTGGATCATGGGTCGTATTGACGATGTGGTTAACATTTCCGGCCATCGTCTCGGCACCATGGAAGTCGAATCAGCACTGGTTGCACACGACCGTGTCGTCGAAGCCGCGGTTGTCAGTCGACCACACGAAGTGAAAGGTGAAGCCATTGTTGCCTTTGTTATCTGTAAAGGTGAACGCCCGGTACAAGACGAAGCGGAGAGCATGGTGAAAGAATTGCGCGAATGGGTTGGCGAACAAATCGGCCCCATCGCCAAACCCGACGACATTCGCTTTGCCGACGGCTTACCCAAAACCCGTTCCGGAAAAATTATGCGACGCCTGCTACGTACCATTGCTCGCGGTGAAGAAATCACCCAGGACACTTCAACACTGGAGAACGAGGCTGTGGTTCTGCAATTGCAGGGTAAGGAATAGAATCCAGATTACAAAACCCGACAAACAACGGGCATGGCATCCAGCGATTCTGGTTGCAGATCTGCCTGGAGATGAACTGTCGAGGATTAAGTCAGTATGACTCTGCTCATCGTTTACGTATCTGTTGCCCTGCTGTTTTCCTTTCTGTGTTCAATCGCTGAAGCAGTACTGCTGAGCGTAACTACTGCCCATATAACCGTTCTGGAGCAGGAGGGGAAAAGCGCCGGCAAGCTGTTACGTGAGTTGAAAGCTGATATTAACAAGCCGCTGGCAGCGATACTGACGCTGAACACCATCGCCCATACCGTGGGTGCTGTCGGCGCTGGGGCCCAGGCTGCTGTTGTGTTTGGTAGCGCCTGGGTTGGCGTTGTATCCGCAGTACTCACTTTGATGATTCTCGTCTTTTCCGAGATTATTCCTAAAACACTGGGCGCTACCTACTGGCGCGGCCTGGCTGGTATCACTGCCCATGGTCTCAAGTTCCTGGTTCTGATTCTGTACCCGTTTGTTGTGCTGTCGGAATTACTGACCCGCGGGCTGTCACGCAAACACCAGGTAGAAGGCTTCAGCCGCGAGGAATTTGCCGCCATGGCCGACCTTGGTGCCCAGGAAGGGCAACTCGAGGAACGCGAGTCACGTATACTGAAAAACCTGTTCCTGTTGCATGAAACAAAAGTGACAGATGCAATGACGCCCAGGCCTGTGGTGTTTTCATTAAATGAGTCTTTAACGGTGTCTGAGTATTTTGATAGTCATTATGACTCACGCTTTTCACGTATACCTGTCTACACCGACAATCCTGAACATCTCACCGGCTTTGTATTAAAGGACGATCTGCTATTAGCCCAGGCACGAAACAATACTGATAGCCCCCTGTCGAAGTACCGCCGAGAGCTGCCTGCCCTGCTCGATACCACATCATTAGCCGATGCCTTCGAGCAAGTGCTACATCGTCGTGCACATATCATGATGATCGTTGATGAATATGGTGGCATGGAAGGCATTATCACCATGGAAGATATACTCGAAACCCTGCTCGGCCTGGAAATCATGGATGAAAGCGACAAGACAGCGGATATGCAGGCGCATGCCAGGCGCTTGTGGAAAAACCGGGCACAGAATATGGGGCTGACCATACCCAGGGATCTCGAAGATAAGTAAATTTTATCTCAAACTGATAAACACAGACATCAGATAACACACATGAGAAAGCATGATGAATCATACCTACAAACATATTGAAATAACCGGTAGTTCAGCAGACGGCACAGACCAGGCAATAAAAAATGCCATCGAGAAGGCTGCAAAAACCGTGAAGAACATGCACTGGTTTGAAGTTACCGATACGCGCGGTTACATCGAAGATGGCGGCATCAAGTACTGGCAGGTGACCATCAAGATTGGCTTCCGACTCGAAGACTAACAACCGGCTTCATTCATCATCGCGTTTGGCAATAACACTGATCTCGTTTGAAACAACTTCAATTGATAACTCGATTGGCCTGCAGCAGACAGAGCAGTCTTCTGTATACGATTGCTGCGCAACGGACAGGTCTACAACTATATCGATTATTTCACCACAATACGGACACTGAATGCTTGAGGTTTGCGTCTGCAGATGCATGATCACCTGTTAACCGATTATGGATCCGGTGTTTTGAATCACTTCGCTCTGTTTTCGACAAGATAAAGCGTCAGCTCTGGCCAGTATGTAATAACCAGCACAGCCGCCATCAAAATAAACATGAAAGGTATTGTCGAGGCATAGAGCTCAGTGACCGGTTTACGAAAACGGTAACTGGCAATGAACAGGTTCATCCCTACGGGTGGTGTGAAGTATCCAATCTGCATGTTTGCCAGGAAAATGATGCCCAGGTGAATCGGGTTAATGCCGTAGCCTACTGCCATGGGTAAAATCAGTGGCACCATGATAACCAGCGCAGAAAACACATCAAGAATCATACCCAGCATTAACAGGAAGATATTCAGCAGTATGAGAAAAGTCAGCTTGCTGTCAATATGTTCTTTGACAAATTCGAATAAGCGGGTCGGCACTTCGGTATCGATCAGGTAATTGGTTGATGCCAGCGAAACTGCAAGAATAATCAGCACACCCCCGACCAGTACCATTGAGTCACGCATAATTTCTGGCAGTTTTTTCAACGGTACTTCGCGAAGAATAACCACTTCGACAATCAGTACATACAATACCGCTACGGCCGCAGCTTCAGATATGGCGAAATATCCGGTATAGATACCACCGACAAGCACAAAAGGCATTGGCAGCTCCCAGATCGACTCACGCAAGGCCGAGACGAGCCGATGCCAGTTAAACTCGGCACGCTGGATATGCATGCCTGTGCTTTTATACATACTCCATGCGGTGAGCAGAACCAGCATAAACAGACCGGGTAATAACCCGGCGATAAACAGATCGTCAATCGCAACGTTCTCCCCGATATCCATCTGTTGCGCAATCACCCCGTAAAGAATCAACGCAATGGATGGCGGGAACAGCAGACCCAGACTACCCGATGATGTAATCAAACCAAGATTGAATTTTTCAGCATAGCCGGCCTGTTTCATTGCGGGGTAGAGAATGGCGCCGAGTGCGATAATTGTTGCACCTGAAGCGCCGGTTAATGCAGTAAAAAAGGCACAGGCGAACAGCGACACGATGGCCAGGCCACCCGGAAACCAGCCCAGCATTGCGTCGGTGACGCGCACCAGCCGCTCGGATGCCTTACTTTCACCCAGGATGTAGCCGGCGAGCGTGAATAGCGGGATGGCAAGCAAAACCGGTGTGTCTGCAATACGATATATCTCGATCGCGATCACTGAGAGGTCAATATCGATACTGGAGAAACCATACAGAGCACTGGTTGCGATGATGGCAAACAGCGGTACACCCAGAACGACCAGTACAGCCAGTATGACTACGACTGTCATCGTCGCGCTCTCCTTGGTGGCAGCAGGATTAACAGGCAATACCTGAGCGCCATCAGGCCGAATGCAATCGGAATAATCACTTCTGTAACCCAGGCCGGGATACCCGCAAATGCTTCCGTGCCGTATTCATAATCCATTTGCACGAAGCGAACAGCATGCCAGGCAATAAAGCCACAAATCATGGCGCAATAGACATAAACAAGGCGTTGTACCACCAGGTAATAACGCCTTGATAAAGCCTTGGCAAAGAAGTCGATGCGGATATGGTTGTCGGTACGCGTAGCGATTACGGCACCGGATAGCGCAACCCAAAGCACCAGCATACGCAAAAGAGGGTCAATCCAGGCAATACCACCACCTGAAAAGTTTCTGTAGAAAATCTGCAGCACAGCCAGGCCGACCATCACTGAAAGCATGGAGATTAACAGCCAGTCCTCGACTTTGTTAACAACTCTCAGTATTCGAACAATGGTCCGCTTGTTCATTATTCAAGTTATCAGCTTACTTTTTGATATCGTTCAGATGCTGCATCAGATCATTGTATGTTTTTTCGCTGTATTTATTTTCTTTCTCGAGCTTCTTTATGGCCTTTTCCCCGATCTTACGCCATTCTTCCGCTGACTCCGGACTCAGGCTAATGAACTTTATGCCCTGTTTGTTCAGCGCTTCACGCGCAGCTATATTGTCCTTTCGATTCTGCGCATCGATACGCTCAAACGCTGCGCCCATAATTTCACGCACCAGGTTCTGATCTTCTTCACTCAGCTTGTTGAAGCTTTTTTTGTCGACAACCAGTATGGCGGAAAAATAGGTGAGTGGCTCATCGACCATGTAGCTCACCCTGGTATGCCATTGCAGGGCAATCGCGCCTATCGGTGAAGTGATAACTGTATTGATCAAACCGGTTTGCAGCCCGGTCATTACATCAGCCAGTGGTAGTGGAACAGGTGAAATGTCTGCGCTTTCAAATACCGCCTCACCCACATCGCTACCACTCGGTATCCATACTTTTTGCGCACGCACACTGGCAACCGAATCCAGCGGCTCACTCGACATCATGTATGAAAAACCACCTTCTGCAAGGCCGAAGCTCACGAACCCTTTCTGCTCAAGACTACTGACGAGTACCGGATCCATTCTTTCACGCACATAATCAACCTGTTCCAGCGAATCAAACAGGTATGGCAATTCATAAATAGACAGATCAGGCGCAACCTTGTTCATGCTACCGGCTGTCACTGCTCCACCCTGCAGTTGCCCGATTCGAATCTTTCTTAGCACGCTTTCATCACTACCCATAACTCCGCCAGGATAAAACTTGAACACAACGCGACCATTCGTCTTAGCCTTGATATCATTTGCGGCCGCTCGCATTTCCTGCATCCAGAATGTTCCGTCAGGTGATACGGTCGCAATTTTCAGCGTTCTCGCATTGACCGTTGATGACAGCAGACAAGCGAGAATGAAGAATAAAGAAAATGGGCGTAATGTTTTCATATTTATATCCCTGACTTACTAGAAATAGTCACCAGACTCTGCGAGTAAAATCTTTGCCTTGTATTGCGCAATACTGTTGATCAAGGTTGATTCATTTTTTTCAACGGGCGCATCTATAACTTCTTTGAGCAGGCGATCATGCAATTCCTGGTCGAAAACCAGGCGTGCATATTTCTCCGCATAAAGCAGCTTGGCCATCAGGTTGGTGCCCTGTGAAATCTCAATCGCTCTTTCAATGTGTCTTTGTGCAATTTCCGGCTTGCCTCCCTGGGCCGGTGTTAAAAACGACTCCATCACTGCCATGTACAGCTGGGCATCACCATTATTCATTGTTTCATCGAGTTCGAGCACCCTCTGTATGATGGCTTTGACTCGTGGAAGCTCTGCAACAGCGTTCCAGTCAGAGCTGTGTGCCTGCAACCATCCCGCCCAGGCACTACCCAGTGCAAACAGGACTTTGACATCCTCTTTGTTGAATTGCATGAGAGACTGTTCGAATTCGAAGTATGAAAGTTCACGTATATTGCAGGCGCTCGGTTTGTGTATACAAAATGCATGGTGTGCATATTCAAATGAAATCGTGGACAGACGTTTCTGTCGCTCCTTGTCATCGACAAATACAGACGCATACGCCCCATAGAGTGACGAACCCGAAATAAGCAGATCAACGTTATCCGGATCACCCTTGATCATGCTGCTGATCAATATCATGTAAGCAGGCACAGCCTGCTTGACTGTTTCCGGATCGTTTTGTTCGAGGATGGTTTCAGACAGGTCTTCGGCAAAATCTTTCTTTGCATTCGACACCATCTGTCCACAACCGGTTGTTACCAGTGATGCGGCAAATATCAGTACTGAATAATAAGTCCTGAAATTGTGCATATTGTCAGCTCTACCTGTCCCTGTTTCTGGTGTTTGTGTAGCGAGGCAATAGATATTACAGGCTTTTGACCAGCTCTGGCTAGATCAGTTTTAAGCCCTGTAAATTTAAATTTTATTCATATTTCCGGGCATAAAAAAGGGCCGGAAATCCGGCCCTTTTCATCACATCTGGATCCTGCTCTACTGCATAATCACTTTCTGCAGACTCTCAATCGAGCGTACCCAGGGCTTGGTCCCCGTTTTCTGCTCAAGTTCGGCAGCAACGGTATTAGCACTGTTACGATCGTCCTGTGGGCTCACGAGTACATACATCGGAGAACCATCACGATCGGTTTTCACGGCCAGCATGTCATCCAGGCCATTCTTTGCCTTGTACTTGTCCATACTGCTCATATTGGTACTGGCATAGATCTGTACAGCATAACCCGAGCCCATGGCCAGAATCTGTTGCTCTGGCGAGAGTTCCACCGGTTCAGGTTCTACCACAACGGGTGCTGCAACGACTGCAACAGGCTCTTCATAGACGACTGTCTCTGGCATTGGCTCCGGCTCACTGACGACAACCGGTTCTTCAATGACCTCTACTTCCTCAGCTGCCTCGGCTGCTGCATGTTTTTCACTCCAGGGCGACTCATCAGGACGTGTCCAGGGCGCAGGCTCGGACGAACAGGCTGTCAAACCCAGAATGATAATGTTACTGACTAGAATTCCCCTAATATGGCTTATAGTTATTTTCACTGTACCTCTCCAAAGGCTATATCGGCTATATCTGCTATTGAGTGTAGTCCATATAGATCAAAACGCAGAAGAGCTGCCATTCTGGCAATAAAAAAGGAGCCAGAGGCTCCTTTTTTACTTCGAATTGTGAGTATGTAATTAAGCAGCGGCTTCTTCTACAGCCTTCATACTCAGGCGAATTCGGCCCTGGCGATCAATTTCGAGCACCTTGACCTTGACCACATCACCTTCAGCCAGCTTGTCAGTGACCTTCTCGACACGTTCTTCGCAGATCTGAGAAATATGAACCAGGCCATCTTTACCCGGCAGAATTTCAACGAATGCACCGAAGTCCATGATCTTCTTCACCGTGCCGTCGTAGACCGCACCAACTTCAGCATCAGATGTGATCTGCTCGATGCGTGACTTGGCATCTTCAGCCGCAGCAAGATCACTGGAAGCGATTTTAACGTTGCCATCATCGTCAATGTCAATCATGGCGCCGGTTTCTTCAGTCAGGGTACGAATCACAGCACCGCCCTTACCAATAACATCGCGGATCTTGTCCGGATGAATTTTCAATGTCAGGTAACGTGGTGCATACTGCGACATTTCCTCGCGTGTCTCAGAGATAACCTTGTTCATTTCGCCAAGGATATGCAGGCGGCCATCTTTCGCCTGTGCCAGTGCCTGCTCCATGATTTCGCGGGTAATACCGTCAATCTTGATATCCATCTGCAGAGCACAGATACCATCAGATGAACCGGCAACCTTGAAGTCCATGTCGCCCAGATGATCTTCATCACCCAGGATATCGGTGAGTACGGCAAAATTATCACCTTCCTTGATCAGGCCCATGGCGATACCGGCAACCGGTGCCTTCAGCGGTACGCCAGCGTCCATCAATGACAGGCTGGTACCACAGACGGAAGCCATAGAGCTTGAACCATTTGATTCGGTAATCTCTGAAACAACACGGATGGTGTATGGGAATTCTTCTTCGGTTGGCATCACACCAAGTACACCGCGCTTGGCAAGGCGACCATGGCCGATTTCACGGCGTTTCGGGCTGCCTACCATACCGGTCTCACCGACGCAGTAAGGAGGGAAGTTGTAATGCAACATGAACGGCTCACGGTATGAACCATCCAGCGCGTCGATAATCTGTGCATCGCGTGCGGTACCGAGCGTGGTCACAACCAGCGCCTGTGTCTCGCCGCGAGTGAACAGGGCAGAACCATGAGTGCGTGGCAGTACGCCGGTGCGAACCGTGATCTGGCGTACATCACTGGTCGTACGACCATCGATGCGTTTTTCGCCCGCAATAATGCGACCACGTACAATTTTCTTTTCGAGCTTGCTGAATGCGCCGAGTACTTCGTGCTCACTCCAGCCTTCTTCGCCTTCAGCCGCTGCCAGCGCTTCAACTGCAGCGTTCTTCGCGTTGCGCACAGCTTCCTGGCGATCCAGCTTGTCAGCAATCTGGTAAGCCGTTGTCAGCGCATCGGTAGAAGATGCGGCCAGCTTCTCCGCCAGTGCTTCATCAGCTTCCGGTGCACTCCAGTCCCAGCTTTTAACACCCACTTCCTGCTTGAATTCGTTAATCGCAGTAATCACTGACTGGAACTGTTCATGACCAAACATCACAGCGCCAAGCATGACTTCTTCACTCAGCATTTTTGCTTCAGATTCAACCATGAGTACAGCGTGCTCGGTACCGGCGACCACGAGATCCAGGTCAGATGTTTCCAGTTCTGCCTTGGAAGGATTCAGGATGTAGTTACCGTCCTTGTAGCCAACGCGAGCAGCGCCCAGAGGACCATTGAATGGCATGCCCGACAGTGCTACCGCAGCTGAGGCGCCGATCATGGCTGCAATTTCAGGATCGATCTCGTCACAGACAGAAACGACTGTAGCTACGATCTGGGTATCGTTAGTGAAACCCTTCGGGAAAAGCGGACGCATTGGACGGTCGATGAGGCGACATGTCAGCGTTTCTGCTTCACTTGGACGACCTTCGCGGCGGAAGAAGCCACCAGGGATCTTACCAGCCGCGTAAGTACGCTCCTGGTAATTCACAGTCATCGGGAAAAAGTCTTTGGTTGGATCTTCATCCGGTATTGATACGGCTGTTACGAATACTGACGTATCCGCGATGCTGACCATGACGGCACCAGATGCCTGTCGAGCGATCTCACCTGTTTCCAATGTTACGGTGTGATCACCGTACTGAAATGTTTTCTTGTTTGCTGTTGGAGTCACGTTATTGTTTCCCGATACTTAGCTATTGATTATTGGCGGCTTCTCGGTGGCAGCTTATCTGCGCAGACCGAGGCTGCTGATCAGGTCTTTATAACGATCCTGACTTTTACCTTTGAGGTAATCCAGCAATTTACGACGCTGATTGACCATGCGGAGCAAACCACGGCGTGAATGATGGTCGTGTTTATGCGACTGGAAATGATCTGTCAGCTGGGTAATCCTTGCTGTCAGCAGTGCAACCTGCACTTCCGGCGAGCCGGTATCTCCCTGTTCACGCTGGAATTTTTCGATGATGCCAGCTTTCTTTACTGTTGTTAACGACATGAAGTCTCCGAATTCTTTAACTTGCAGTGAATAAAAGGTGGGGGATTTTATCACGTAACTGCGAGCTCGCAAAAGCAAAAAAACACCCTAAATGCCCGCTCTAAATGGATATTTTGAGCATTTCAGCGGGTAACCCGGTAAAACCGGAAGAAATCAAGGTTTCTTGCCGCCATTCTGCTCTGCCTGTCATTGTAACTGCCTGAATACGCTCAGTATCAGGCACTGGCCCGGATCATACGTCGCGGTGCTACCTTGCCATCATCCTGAATCTCGCCGACACCCAGAAAACGCGTCTGGTCATACAGCCTGACCCAGCCTTGAGTCGGCGCCTGCGGTACCTGGATTGGCTGCCCCTGGCACATGTAGAAAGCCGCGTCTGGATCCAGGTGGATATCCGGCCAGTCAGCAATGGCGCTGTCTACCGGCAACAACAACGCATCCAGCGCTGTGTAATCGCGGTCCTCCGCTGCCTCGAGCAATACCTTGAGTTCATCGAGAGTCACCATGTCACCCTCGAATGGACCGACACTGAGGCGACGCAGATCGATCACGTGTGCACCACATCCCAGCGCCTCACCGAGGTCTTCCACCAGTGTGCGTACATATGTGCCCTTGGAACAGGCGACCTCGAGATCGAGTTCGTCTCCGTTGAGTGAATGGATAATCAGTTCATGGATCGTCACTCGCCTCGGCTTGCGCTCAACTTCGATACCTTCGCGCGCGAGTTTATACAGGCGTTGCCCCTCGTGCTTGAGTGCCGAGTACATGGGAGGAATCTGTTCGATAACACCGGTAAAAGCGGGTATCTGCTTCTGCACATCATCGAGGCTTATGTGTTTGTAGTCTGCCGTTCTGATGACTTCGCCTTCAGCATCACCGGTGTCAGTAACAACACCCAGCTTGCATTTCACACGATAACGCTTGTCTGCTTCCAGCAAAAAGGCTGATATCTTGGTCGCCTCGCCAAAACAGACCGGCAGCATTCCTGTTGCCAGCGGATCAAGGCTTCCTGTATGGCCTGCTTTTGCAGCACGGAAGATATATTTCACTTCCTGTAGCGCCTTGTTGGAACTAATACCTGCCGGTTTATCCAGCAGCAATACGCCGTTCACTGGACGGCCTTTTCGTTTACGTCTTGCCATTGTTCAAGCCATTAAAATCTAGTTATCGCTGTGATCATCAGACTCTACCGCCTTGCGAATCAAATCTTCCATCGCCGCACCACGTTCAACACTGTCATCATTAATAAATTTCAGTGCCGGCACACTACGCGCACGAATACGTGATGCAATCTGGCTACGAATAAAACCAGCAGCACGGTTGAGGGTTTCAATGGTTTCATCTTTATGCTCTTCACCCAGAACGGTACAGAACACGACAGCATGACTCAGGTCACGACTCAGCCTGACTTCAGTAAACGAACACAGTCCCATACGCGGGTCTTTAAGCTCGTCACGAACAATCTCCGCCAGTTCACGACGAATTTGTTCAGCCATACGCTGACTGCGGGAAAATTCTCTAGGCATTTAATAAATTCTTTCGCGATCTGATTTCAGGTATTGGTTATTGCGCGGAATACTATGACGAAGCAATCTACTGAATCGGCAATACCTTACGAGATTGCTTCGCCCTGTCTATTCCTGGCTACGCCGAAGGACTCGCAATGACAATTATTATAAAAACCTCTGCGGACTTCGTGTCTTTGCGCCTCTGCGTTGAAAGGTTTTTTTAAAGCGTTCTCTCCTGCAGGACGCGCTCGTACACTTCGATCTGATCACCGGCTTTTACATCGTTGTAGTTCTTCACAGCAATACCGCACTCGGTACCACTTTTAACTTCCTGAACGTCATCTTTGAAACGACGCAGCGATTCCAGTTCACCTTCATAGATGACCACGTTGTCACGCAATACACGAATCGGCTGGCTACGCTTGATCACACCTTCAGTAACAATAGAACCGGCAACAGCACCAAACTGCGGAGACTTGAATACCTCTTTCACCAGGGCAAGACCAATAATCTGTTCGCGATATTCTGGTGCAAGCATACCGACCAGTGCCTGTTTAACCTGGTCAATCAGCTCATAGATAATGCTGTAGTAGTTAAGATCAACACCGCGTTCAGAGGCCGCGCGGCGCGCGGAAGCATCTGCACGCACGTTAAATCCAATAACAATCGCGTTGGAAGCTGCGGCCAGACTGATATCGGTTTCATTAATACCACCGACCCCGGAACCAACGATATTGACATCGACTTCTTCGTTGTCTGCTGCCAGTTTGGTCAAGGCATCACGAATGGCTTCCAGTGTGCCCTGAACGTCCGCCTTGAGCAGTACATTCAATGTATTCACTTCACCCGCTTTCATCTGGTCAAACAGTGAATCCAGTTTGGCTTGCTGCTGGGTTGCGAGCCGCTTGTCGCGCGTCTTGTTGCGACGGTCTTCAGCAACTTCACGTGCCGTGCGCTCGTCTTCCACTACAAGTACTTCATCGCCGGCACTGGGTGTACCAGACAGCCCGATAACCGCGACTGGAATAGAAGGCCCGGCAGTCTCGGCTGGCTGACCGTTTTCATCGAACATGGCGCGAACACGACCAAACTCTTCGCCGGCAAGCAGAATATCCCCCTTGTTCAAGATACCTTCCTGTACCAGGACCGTGGTAGTGACACCGCGCCCTTTATCAAGCGATGATTCAAGCACGACACCCTTGGCCGGTCCTTCATCTGGCGCAGTAAGTTCAAGCAGCTCTGACTGCAGCAGGATTGCATCCAGCAGTTCGTCGATACCCTGCCCGGTTAATGCAGACACATTCACGAACATGTTCTCACCACCCCAGTCTTCCGGGATGATTTCGTGGCTACCTAATTCTGTTTTAACGCGATCAGGTTCGGCATCCTCTTTATCAATCTTGTTCACGGCCACAATAATTGGAACACCTGCCGCCTTGGAATGCTGGATCGCCTCAATGGTTTGTGGCATCACGCCGTCATCTGCTGCAACAACAAGGATAACGATGTCGGTTGCCATGGCACCACGCTCACGCATACTGGTAAATGCTGCATGGCCCGGGGTGTCAACAAAGGTAATAACGCCTTTGTCTGTTTCAACATGGTATGCACCAATATGCTGGGTAATACCACCTGCTTCACCCGAAGTAATCTTCGAGCTGCGGATGTAATCGAGCAAAGACGTCTTGCCGTGATCTACATGACCCATGATGGTCACAACAGGCGGACGCAGTTTGCTTTCATACGAAACTTCTTCTCGAGCAAGCAATGATCTCTCAAGATCATCTTCGCTTAGCGTGATTGCGTTATGGCCAAGCTCTTCAACAACCAGGGTTGCTGTATCCTGATCAATGACCTGATTGATGGTCGCCATGACACCCATCTTCATCAGCTCTTTAATAAGCTCTGCGGCTTTCATGGTCATGCGCCTGGCCAGTTCATCAACCGTAATGGTTTCAGGAATGACGACGTCATGAACGATGGGGGCAACCGGCTTTTCAAAACCGTGTTTGGCTTCCGCTACAACGGGCGCTTCTTTACGCGCCTTGCCCTTCTTGCGCTTACCAGCGCTATCTTTTGCAACGTGGAGTTCCTTGCGCCCATACAGGGTTTCTTCCTTGTCATGTTTTTTGCCGTGTTTGCCTTTCTTGCCGCCACTCTTTTCAGCACGCACTTCGGCAAGCTCAGCCTGCTCTCGTGTTGCAACAACCGGTTTTTCGGCTCCCTGCTCTTGCTGAGCCTCTTTTTCTGCCTGCAACTTGGCTTTGGCCGCCTGCTTTCTTTCTTCTTCCTGTTTTAGTTCAAGTTCACGCTGCTCAGCACGCTGGCGACGCAGTTCCTGCTCACGCTGACGCTCCTCTTCGCGTTTTTGCTGATCTGCACGCAGCTTTTCCAGTTGCTCAAGCGCATCATCATCATGCTTCTCTTCAGCAACAACAGGCTGCTGCTTGTTAATTGCACGTTTCTTTCTGACTTCGATCGCAACCGTTTTACCTCTACCACTACCGCTACCGGTAACTTTCAGCTCACTCACAGACTTGCGTTTGAGTGTAATCTTTCCTGATGCTTTATCTGAAGTTCCGATGCTGGCTTTGCGCTTGCCATGCTGATCTCGCAGGTAACTCAGCAACTGCATCTTGTCCTGATCTGAAATTTGCGCGTCCGGGCTGTCAGCATCGAGACCGGCATCTTTTATCTGCTCAAGCAGACGCTCAACCGGAGTACCTACTACATCGGCTAATTGTTTAACTGTAACTTCTGCCATTTTATTTCTCGTTTTCCGCCCGTTATACTGTTTGTGTATTAAGTGTTGCTGTGTCTATTCTTCAGTAGCGAACCAGGGCTCACGTGCTTTCATAATCAACGCGGAAGCTCTTTCCTCATCCATACCATCGATGACCATGAGTTCATCAACAGCCTGTTCGGCCAGATCTTCCATTGTACAAACACCGATTGCTGCCAGACTGTTGGCCAGCGCTTCATCCATGCCTTCCATGCCAAGCAGGTCTTCTGCCGGCTTGTTATCCTCCAGCACTTCTTCCTGCATGATTGCCTGTGTCAGCAGGTAGTCACGTGCACGGTTTCGAAGTTCGGCAACAATATCTGCATCGAATTCTTCGATTGAGTCAAGTTCTGCTTCCGGAACATAGGCAACTTCTTCGATCGTAGAGAAACCTTCTGCGACCAGGATGCCTGCAACTTCTTCATCAACATCCAGCTTGTCTTTGAATTCAGCAAGCAGTTTCTTGTTTTCTTCATCGCTTCGCTCTTCTGCTTCCTTCTCGGTCATCACGTTCAGCTCCCAGCCGGTCAGCTCGGATGCAAGACGTACATTTTGACCGCCACGACCAATGGCCATAGCCAGCTTGTCTTCTTCGACAGCGATGTTCATGGTATGAGATTCTTCATCAACCACGATAGATGTTACTTCTGCCGGAGACATGGCATTGACAACAAACTGTGCCGGATTCTCATCCCACAGAATGATATCGACACGTTCACCGGCCAGTTCGTTTGAAACCGACTGCACGCGTGAACCACGCATGCCGACACAGGCACCGACCGGATCCAGTCGAGAGTCGAGTGAATTCACTGAAATCTTTGCGCGGGAACCGGGGTCACGTGCACCGCCCAGGATTTCCAGCAGGTTCTGGTCAACTTCAGGCACTTCAAGCTTGAACAACTCAACCAGAAACTCGGGTGCCGTACGGCTAACGAACAACTGTGGGCCACGGGTTTCAGCGCGGACCTCTTTCAGATAGCCGCGCAGGCGGTCGCCCGTGCGTACAGCTTCTTTCGGAATCATCTCTTCACGCGGAATAAATGCTTCGACATTGTCACCCAGATCAAGGTAAACGTTGCCACGCTCTACACGTTTGACAGTACCCATGACCAGTTCGCCTTCACGGCCCTGGTAAGCCTCAATTACACGCGCGCGTTCTGCTTCGCGAACTTTCTGCACAATAACCTGTTTTGCAGTCTGTGCAGCAATACGACCAAATTCAACAGATTCAATCTGCTCTTCAACATAGTCGCCTGGTTGAATCTCGGGCTCGTCTATCTGGGCAGCTTCCAGGGTAATCTCACCCAGTGGATTTTCCAGGCCTTCTCCGACATCTTCAACTACCAACCAGCGACGGAAGGTATCATAATCGCCAGTCTCGCGATCGATGTCGACGCGCACCTCGATATCCTTGCCGTTCTTTTTGCGCGTTGCCGTAGCCAGCGCAGCTTCAATGGCCTCGAAGATAATCTCCTTATCGACGCCCTTTTCGTTGGAAACAGCGTCCGCCACATAGAGAATATCTTTGCTCATTGTTCACTTACTCCCAGGATCATCACATTCACTCTTAATATACTCGACACATGCTACGTGTTAATTAAAGTCAGGCACCAGTCGTGCCTTCTCTATTGATGCAAGCGGTAATGACACCTGCTTGCCGTCAAATTCAATGGTTATGTCATCGCCCTCAATGCCGCACAAACGACCTTTGAAATTACGTTGACCGTCTATTGCCATACCGGTTTTAATTTTGACCGTCTCACCGGTGAAACGCTCAAAATCTTCGACCTTGTTTAGCGGCCGGTCCAGGCCGGGTGAAGAAACTTCCAGGTTGAAATGTCCCGGAATCGGATCTTCGACATCAAGCAACGCACTCACCTGGTTGCTCACTTGCTGGCAATCGTCCAGTTGAATGCCATCAGGCTGGTCAATAAAAATTCTCAGTACACCGTGCTTGGGATTCGGCTGGTACTCGATTTCCACCAGCTCGTAACCAAGACCGGTAACGACTGGCTCAAGCAGATCCCATAACTGTGTCAGGTTACGACGCATTCAAGTTCATCCGCTCTATTTAAAATCACAAACCTGCCGAAGCCTTAATACCCGATATCCGTGTACTAATTTTTTCAGCGCTAATAAAAAGGCCCCGTAAACGGAGCCTTTAATAAAAATTCCTCGATTGAACCCGGTATGGCCAGATCATGTTACTGCCATCCCGGTATTGGAGACCGGTTGATCACGCTCAACATCGGTGTCTCATCGTGGTGCAAATGATAGTGAAATCGATTGAAATGTCAATCACTTATTTGCCGAATAGTTTACCCGGAAGCCACTGAATTCGCGGCTTTCACCTGCTAACAGGCCTTAAAAGGGGATGTCGTCGTCAAAGCTGTCTTCTACGACTGCTGCAGGTTCTGGCCTGCTTGCTGGTGCAGAAGATTGCGCCGGCGCATAGCTATCGCCCGACTGGCGTCCACCCAGCATCTGCATCTCGTTGGCAATGATTTTTGTGGTGTAACGGTCATTACCGCTCTTGTCCTGCCACTTCTCTGTTCTCAGGCTGCCTTCGACGTAGACCTGGGATCCTTTGCGCAAGTATTCACCCGCAATCTCACCAAGACGGCCGAAAAACACGACATTGTGCCACTCGGTACGGTCTTTCTGCTCACCGGACTGCTTGTCTTTCCAGCTTTCCGACGTGGCGATCGAAATATTGGTAACAGCACCGCCGCTCGGCATGTATCTTGTTTCAGGGTCCTTGCCGCAGTTGCCTACCAGGATTACTTTATTGATGCCACGTGCCATATTTTTACTCCGTCATTCACAGATCAGTATTAAGTGACCATGAAAGATAACAGTTTTTCCTCGTCAAGAACATGCTTTTCGACCTTGAGAAAAGCCACGCCTTCATCGGCGATAATCGATACTTCGACAACACCTGAAATTTCAGCAAGTTGAGCTGACAGGGGCGCAATATCAGACTCGTTCTGAACACCGATATTCATCAGGTAAGTGCTGAGATAGCGCGGCTTTTTCATGGTCGCAGCGAACAGCAACCATACCACCAGCGCCAGGATAACCACGCGGTAGAGGCCATCAATGCCCCATAATTCATGGGCCAAACCGCCAATCACACCACCAGCAAAAGCACCCAGGAACTGGCTGCTCGAATAAACCCCCATCGCGGTGCCTTTGAGCGTCGCCCTGGACGTCTTCGAGACAAGCGAAGGCAGCGAGGCCTCGAGCAGATTGAAGCCGGCAAAAAAGATTACCAGGGACAGTGTCAGCGTGGTCAGATCAAAGCTGAACAAGAATCCGGACACCGCAACAATCATTACCATAATGGCGCCGACAAATACCGTTTTTATCTTGCGCTGACGCTCGGCCATAATCACGAATGGCAACATGAGAATGACCGAAACAGCAAATACCGGCAGATACATTTTCCAGTGACTTGCCGGCTCCAGCAATGCCGTGTCGCGCAGCTCCAGTGGCATTACCAGGAATACACACATGAGTGAGAAATGCAGGATAAATATTCCACCATCCAGTCGCAGCAGCTGGGTGTCTCGTATCACGTCGAAAATCGACGATG
>JARFRD010000009.1 GCA_029287435.1 Gammaproteobacteria bacterium | reverse complement strand
GTGTAAGCACATCATATCGCGAGGTAATTTCAGGCACATGCTTTTGCATCCAGTTGAACAGCCTGTCTTCAGCCGCGATGATGGTTGGTTCGACGGGCCACAGGGTATCGTCGAGATCGAAAGTGAGTAATTTGATGGCTGAAGACACAGCTAATTACGCCTGCGGGTGCAGTCGACGTTCAAGAACAGCAACAGGCTAGTTGCGGCGCATGCTGGCAATGTAGCCACTACCAGAAAACTGTTTCTCGTAAACAGCCAGTGCTTTCCTGGCACTGCTCATGCTATTGAAGTAACCAAAACGCACATTGAAGCGTTCCTTGTCCTGCTTGTTGGTATAGGTATCGATGTACGCACTGAGCTGTTGCTCTTCAAGCTCCGCAACCCTGCGTTCTGCATTACCCATGTCGGCGTACATACCAACCTGAATGGTGTAGCGCGCGCTGTTTGCATCTGCGGTATCGATAACCTGATTCTGTAAAGACATCGCATCATCGGTTGACTCAAGCACTTCAGGCGTAACCTTCAACGATGCAAGTTGTAAGTCAGGTTTCTCAGTTTCAACCTTGTTTACGATACTGGCACTTTCGGAAGCATTCTTTGAAGAAGAGATAGCAGGTTCTATCGCATTATTATTCGATACGGCAGTTTCCTTTTGTAAGGCAACAGCCTGCACCTGGTTGTCAACGGTCGATGCATGACTTTGCTCACTAACCACACCAGGCCTGGTAGCGTCTGTATCAATATCATGAGAATGCGTCATTGCCGCAACATGATTGCCTGGGCTATCGACATCGATATCGACACCTGGCTCAGTAGTAGCCGGCACCTGGGGTTCAAATTCCGAAGCATCCGCCAGTGCGGCTCCCGGTAATGCGAGTGCCATGGTGCGGCTCATGGCGATATCGCCATTCTGCGCGGCTTTCTGGTAGCCTGTGTAGTAACCGCCGAAGAAAATCAGCACGCCACACAGGCCCAGATAAAGCCCTGCCCTGAACAAACTGCGGTGATCGAGTAATAACGGTGCCATGTAACTTTTTTCGAATTTGCCTGTCTTTATTGAAGCGGATAATTTTACCTTTTTCCAGTAATTAACTATAGATGCAAAAAACCGTAAGAACAGCTGAAAAGGCACTAAGTGACGCAGATTCGGTACTGGCCGAACTGATCGAACGGCATGGCCCCTGCACCCTGTTCGAAGAAAACAGCCTGATTCACAAAACCCCATACCATGTACTGGTTTGGGCCATCATTAATCAGCAGCTATCCGTGGCATCGGCAGCGAGTATCGAAAGCAAGCTCAAACAACTGTTACAGCATGAAGATTACGAAGTAAGCGCGATCAATGTGTGCACCGACCAGGCACTGTCTGCATGTGGATTATCGAGACAAAAAATCCGTTACCTGAGGGCACTGAGCGCTGCCGTTATCGACGAGGAAATTCAACTGGAAAACTTCGACCAGCTGGAAAACACTGACATCGCAAACATACTGACAACCATCCCCGGTATTGGCCCCTGGACTGTAGACATGTTTCTGATGTTCAGCCTGGGACGGCTCGATGTATTACCCCTGGGCGACCTAGCCTTGCGCAAGTCCATTGCGCTTCACTACGCGTTACCTGCTGATGCCTGCGTTGAAACGTATCACCAGGTGGCAAACCGATGGCGGCCCTACAGAACCATATCCAGCTGGTACCTGTGGGCTGCTGTCGACTGAGCTATGAATACACTTGACGACGCCATGAATGGACATTCAGATGAGCGCGAGGCAAGGCAAACTTGGGCGAAAAAGCGGAGTTTAGGTATAACTCAATGAGCATTTTGAGCTCGAGCTTAACGCCGTATCGTGCCATCTGAGGTTCATTCAAACTAGAAGCGCTTACCGTAACTGATCTGAAAGATTATAGCCTTGTTAGTTTCAAATTCAGAATTTTCGAATGACTGGTACATGTATTCGAGACGTGCTCTCAGATCACTGTCGCTGGAGAAATGTTTTCCCCAGGTAAAGCCTGCCGTTGCACTGCTCATTTGATCCAGACGATAGTCTGCACTCAGGTATTGCGGCAGCGATGGATCACCCGCAGTAGGGTCTGCGAAGAATGAGTTCTGGTAGAACTCTGCTTCGGTCTGCGTGTATAGACGTATTCTGGGTTCGAGGTAATTCCCACTCCACATGTTAAATCGATGCTTGTAATCAAGCGTATGCGACTGGATATCCCAGTCATCCGAGTAATAACGATAGGCTAGATGCATATTGTGGTTACTCGGGAACAGCTGGTGATTCAACTTCGCGGTAATAGACCAGCGTGTTCGTGAATCCGGTCGACCTTCATAATACTGATCCCACTCAATGCCGTTTGCATCAACCACACTGAAAACCTTATATGGGTCGGTCATGTAGCCGTTAGCGATACCAGCCGCCAGGTTTATCTGGGCGACAGTACGTCGGTTGATTACACGCGTCACGCCGGCAATCAAGTCAGTGGTGGCGCGCTCACCTTCTCCACGATACAGATCATCGGAAACCCGGCTTAATGGCTCCGGTGTGGTTCTGGCACCGGTGCGGAAGATAGTGTCGAAGGTAAAAGCGACACCAAGCGTAAACTTCGTAGCGCGATTTGCAGTTTCCTTGTTCGCAGTTGCCGCGGCACTCAATGACTCGTAATCATTTTCTACCGAGAATGCACCGTTATAGTTCATATTGAACGTGCGACTGTGGTCATGCTTCCAGTCAACACTCACACCAACACGCGTATCATTAAAATCCGCAAGCGGCGCTGCTGCAGTTGAACCGCCAATACCGGTACCACCTGAAGCACCGGTTGATGTCAGCGGGTTGCCGCTTTTCACTGCACCCGTTGGTGTTGCACCAGACATGGCATCAAAAACAACTTTAATAGCAGCCGTGTTCTTGGGCGATACAAAGCCTTTCGCAGAGCCTACCAGTTTATTAACCGTGACACGGTCTTCTTCACTGTAATACAAATAGGAAGAATCAACATCCCAGGCATTTTCAATCGCCTCTGCTGCCGCATTCCCCGTTGTTAATAACGAACACGTAGCAAGGCTGAGTTTGTTCCTTATCGATTTCATAAGT
>JARFRD010000081.1 GCA_029287435.1 Gammaproteobacteria bacterium | reverse complement strand
GTTGTGGCAGGTCACGATGTTCACCATTGCGCACACCATCACGCTTGGCTTGTCGATGAACGGGATTATTTATTTACCGGCAAACATCGTGGAACCGCTGATCGCGCTTTCGATTGCGTATATTGGTATCGAAAACATCTTTGCCAGCAGTTTGCACAAAAGCCGGCTCGTACTCGTGTTTGCTTTTGGCCTGTTGCACGGCATGGGATTTGCGGGTGTACTGGCAGACTTTGGTATGCCTGATGATGCTTTTGCAACGGCACTGATCAGTTTCAACATCGGTGTTGAGCTCGGGCAGATTGCAGTGATAGCAGTGGCTTACTTGCTACTTGGCTCCTGGATGAGTCATAAGCCCTGGTACCACCAGCGCGTCATCGTGCCGGTATCGGCGTTTATCAGCGTCGTCGGCCTGTACTGGACATACGATCGTATCGTTTTTTGACCTGAAATTTTATTTTTCAGACAGGTCTGCCAGCGCCTTGCGCAAAGCGGTAAGTTCTTTCTGGTAATTTTCCGCGTCACCGTACTCCGAGAAATCCTGGTACTGGTCGTGGGCGGCAAGAATGCGCTGGGCGTGCTTGATAGGGCACCAGTACTGCTCGGTTCTGGCAATAATCTCCTGTGCATAGGCAATGAATCCATTGGCGTAACCGCAATAAACACAATTGAATTTTTCGATACTGTTGAGATAACTCAGCTGATGTCGGTCAATCACAATATAATCACGGTGACTCACACGCGGAATGTTATACGCTCGAAAGCAGATATGCTGGTAAATGGTAATACTGATATCAAGAAACGCGATCGGTAGAATCATGCCATAAGAAAATGGTGCGGTAAGAATAATGCGAGGCCGTGCCGTGAACAGGTATTTCAGTGCGCCCGTTTTATATTGCTGGTGCAATCGTTTTACTTCAGAGGCAAAACGCACCTTGTGTCCTTCCAGTGTGTAGTTAAATTGTTCGCGAACTAAATCCCAGCGCTTTTCAACTTCTTCCTGTAACTGTCGGATTTCGAGCAGCAGTTCATTGAGCTCCTTGTTCACAGTAGTGCACCTGTCAGGTTGGTGGAATTCAAAATGCCATCAAGGCCACCTTACTTTCCTTTCAAATAACGATCATCGTCAAACGTGAAAACCCATGTTGGCTTGTAGACAACAAATATTGTTATCAGCATACCTGTGACAAAGGCTTCGGGAAACATAAACAGGGGAATATATTGCAAAGATTCTTCAACCAGTTTTGCGCTCGGGTAGGCATCAATAGTAAACAGCAGGGCGATCGCAGCAAACCTGCTCGCTGCAATCGCAATACCCGCGCCAAAAAACGCACATATAAAAATGTAGATAAAAAAGTTATCCGGCAACCATCGGTGCGAGAGCTTTAAAATACCGTAACTGGTTATTACCGGAATAGTAATGCTCATCAGCCCATTGATGCCGAGGCTGGCCCAGTCGGGAATATCCAGCAGAAACAGTGAGGACGCCAGGGTGACGAGCAAACCGATGATCGCCAGTTCCCAGCCAAACATCAGGGTGAACAGGGTAGCGCCAAGGTGATGGAAACCCAGGCCCGGCGATATCCCGGCCTTGATGCCCCAGATGGTTAGCAACAATACGATAGCGCCCAGGAACACATGCTGGCTTTCCTGTTGACTTGCGATTTTTTTCCATGGCGCTCGCTGGGCAGCGACGAGTACGGTCAATATAAAAAGAATATTACAGCTCCAAACCAGACTGGCCGGCAGCAAATTTGAAGGTATATGCAGCCCGATCAGCCAGTTAATATCAAAATCCATGGTCTTTACTGCTTAAACGAGGGTGAATTGGTTGATATGGAATTCAAGTCTGCTAATTGTAATGGAATTCTTTGAGTATTCCTGATTAAATCCGCGCCATGTTTCAGCCAAAAGAACTCTATATCGGCCTTCGCTATACACGCGCCAAGCGCAAGACACACTTCGTTTCCTTCATCGCATTTATTTCCATCGCCGGTGTTTCACTCGGTGTGTTTGCATTGATCGTCGTGCTGTCAGTGATGAATGGTTTTGGTAATGAACTTCGCGACCGTACCCTGAGCATGACATCACATGCCACCATAACCGGCTTTGACGGCACCATGTCGAACTGGGAGGAAAATGCTGCCAGGGCAACAGCACATTCTGGTGTAATCAGTGCTGCACCTTATATACGTAAAGAAGTCATGATGTCTAACGGGCGACGTGTCAGCGGCTCGCTGGTACGCGGCATCAAACCAGAAGCAGAAAAGAACGTTTCGATGGTTGCTGAAAAGATGGTGTCTGGCGAGATAACCGATCTGCAAGCGGGCGAATACGGCATCATTCTCGGCCGTGAACTTGCCAACTCGCTGGGCGTGTATGAAGGTGACCGTGTTACTGTGATTACGCCGCAGGCCAGTATTACCGCAGTTGGTGTAATGCCACGCTTGCGCCGCTTCAAAGTGGTCGGTGTATTCGAAGTCGGTATGCATGAATTCGACAGTGCCATGGCATACATGCACATTGAGGATGCGGGCAAACTGTTCACGCTCGATGAAGGCAAGGTCAATGGTATTCGTCTCAAGCTGGTTGATCTATTCGATGCCAAGCGTGTTACCTATGATCTTGACAAGACCTTTGGTGAAGAATTCTGGATACGTGACTGGACCCGCCAGCACAGAAACTTCTTCAAGGCATTAAAAACTGAAAAGACCGTGATGTTTATCATCCTGCTGATGGTCATCGCTGTCGCTGCTTTAAACATCGTATCTACGCTGGTAATGACGGTGACCGACAAACAAGCAGATATCGCGATTCTGCGTGCGCTCGGTATGACGCCTCGAAGTATCATGGCCATATTTATCATCCAGGGCACTATCATCGGTCTGTTTGGAACATTGATCGGTGTTGCCGCCGGTGTGCCCGTGGCATTAAATGTATTCGAAATTGTGTCCTGGGTCGAACAGCTGTTCCAGACTGAATTCCTGCCCGCAGACGTATACTACATCAGTGATATCACGGCTGATGTCAGGCCTAAAGAAGTGTTCACCTATGCTGTCGCAGCTTTTGCGATAACGATACTCGCAACGATATACCCGGCATGGCGTGCAGCAAGAACCATGCCCGCAGAGGCGTTGCACTATGAGTAACATTCAATTCAACCTGGCTGCAAAAGGTCTGTGCAAGGATTACCGCGAAGGCAGCGGCGAAGCGCTCAAGGTACTCAACGGCATCAACCTGGATCTGCAAGCAGGGGAGACCATCGCGATTATTGGCAGTTCAGGCTCCGGTAAATCCACCTTACTCAACCTGCTCGGTGGTCTCGATAAACCAACAGCCGGTGAGGTTATTCTGAACGATCAGAATATCTTCAAAATGAACGAGAAAGCTCGTTGCTATGCACGCAACCAGCACATGGGATTCATCTACCAGTTCCATCACTTGCTGCCGGAATTCACCGCACTGGAAAATGTCGCAATGCCAATGATGATCAACAAGTCATCCAGGGACGTTGCCAGAAACTCAGCCAACGAACTGCTCAAACAGGTAGGGCTGAGTAACCGTCTGCACCATAAACCCGGTGAACTCTCCGGCGGTGAACGCCAACGCGCAGCCATTGCTCGCGCCCTGATCAATCACCCTGATTGCATCCTGGCCGATGAACCCACCGGCAACCTCGACAAGAAAAACGCCGAACTCGCCATCGAACTCATCATGCGACTGAATACAACCTATCAAACATCACTGGTACTGGTGACACATGATCTGCTGATAGCAGAGCGGATGGATAAGGTATATGT
>JARFRD010000102.1 GCA_029287435.1 Gammaproteobacteria bacterium | reverse complement strand
TGATTTAACAGACCTTGAATACATCGACTCCAGCGGACTGGCTGTTCTGGTCAACTGCCTGCAGCAAGCCAGGAAAAGAAGTGGTGAAGTTTGCCTGTTCGGGATGTGCGAAACAGTCAAGGTACTGTTTGAATTGACACGCCTGTACGATCTTTTCCCGGTCGCGGTAGCACGCAACGACGCTGTCAGGAACCTGTCGTCATGAATGACTTCACCCCTGTAACCCTAAAGCGAAGATATGCGCGTTCGGACTCACGTGTCCTGTCAATGATGGTGTTCATTGATGCACTGGGTTGGGAAGTTTTGAAGGACCGTAAATTCATGGAAGCCGAACTTCCTTACCGGCGCAAGCTTAAATCGGTATTTGGCTTCTCTTCTGCCTGTGTGCCTTCGATCCTAACCGGCAGGTCACCACGTGACCATGGGCACTGGTCCTATTTCTACTACTCGCCGAAAACATCGCCATTCAAAGCCTTGAACCTGCTAAGGGCATTACCGAAATCTCTGTCAGATCGTGGTCGCGTGCGTCATTGGCTGAGCCGACTGTTAGCAAAAGCATATGGTTTCACCGGTTACTTCCAGATTTATAACATGCCATTGAAGTTCGCAGGCCTTTTTGATTACTGCGAAAAGCACGACATTTTCAAACCCGGCGGTATGAACCACGGCGACAATATCTTCGATGTGCTCAAAGAGAATGCAGTCCCCTACCATGTCTCTGACTGGCATAACAGCGAGGAAGACAACCTCAAGGCCTGTCGCGACGAAATAGAACAGGGCGAGATTCGTTTTGCCTTCCTGTACATGGCGTCGATGGATGGCCTGTTACACCAGGTTGGCAAGGAAAGCAGCAAAGTCGATGAGAAGATCACCTGGTACGAAGGGGAAATGAAACAGATCCTCGACGTCGCGCAAGAGCACTATGATGAAGTGCGTGTGCATATCTGTTCTGACCATGGCATGGCGACAGTCAATGAAACCATTGACCTGATGAAAACCATCGAGTCACTGCCACTCGAGTATGGCAAAGACTATGTCGCTGTATATGACTCGACCATGGCACGCTTCTGGTTCCACAATGATACAGCCAGGTCAGTCATCTGCAAGGCTCTGGACGAAGAAGGACTTGGCAGAATCCTGTCTGACGATGAACTCACCGAGCTTGGCTGTGACTTCGATAACCAGAAGTTTGGTGAAACCATATTTCTTGTCGATCCAGGTGTCATTATCGTCCCTAGCCACATGGGCCTTAAACCGATTACCGGAATGCATGGATATCACCCGGATCATCCCGATTCCGATGCTGCCCTGCTCTCCAATGTCGCTCCCATCGGAAACGTAGATGCAATCACTGACCTGTTTGACCTGATGAAAGTCGAATCGGGCATCAGGACAACTCAATAAGCATTGCGAGTATCGAGACATGCGAACTGGTATCAACATCATCAGCAGTTATGCGCGCTTCCTGACAGGAATGCTGGTCATCCTTATGCTGACGCCATTCACCCTGGAGCTGGTAGGGATAGACGACTTCGGACTCTGGTCTCTCTGTCTGGCAGTAACAGGAATGCTCGCTCTGCTCGATATGGGGTTCAGCACTGCAACAGTGAAATATGTCGCTGAATGCAAAGGCAGTGAAAACCTACAAGCCAGAAATGAAGCGGTATCCACGCTGATCGCGCTTTATGCTGCGCTTGGGCTCTTGTGCCTGGTGATCGTGGTGCAAGGGATTCCTTACGCTATATCCGTCTTCGACCTGGATGCAAAACAGGCGGAAAAATTCAACATAGTCATGATGATCTCGGGTGCAGCCCTGGCAGTGGCCTTGCCAATTGGCGTATTTCGCTCATTACTCATCGGTTCAGGACGTTATGACATCGTCAACATCGTGGAAATTGCTGGCGTATTACTAAATGCTGGCCTTGTTGTGTTGTTGCTGACCAGTAATCTTGGTGTTACAGGGCTTGCGATTGCCAATGCCGGCGTTCTGGTTGGCGTACCCGTCATGCTGGTTCCGCTTGCATATCGCTACATACCCGGCCTGAGCTTAAGTATCAGACATATCAGGGTAAACCGGATTGCTGAACTATTGCCACTATCTTTTTATTTCATGCTTGCAAACATTGCGATGTTGGTCATCTTGCGCAGCGACTCGATGATCATCAAGGGATTTCTCTCGCTGTCTGCCGTAGCTGCCTTCGCGATTGCCGCACGAATCGCGGAATATGCGTATTTGCTCAACAAGCAGTTCTCCAATGCGTTGATGCCACTGGTCTCGCAATCCAATGGTTCCGGTGACGCTCAGACCGTCAGGCTGATATTGCTGGATGGGACACGTCACCTTGCAGCCATTGCGGCGATGATCACTGGCCTGCTGTTTTTCCATGCCGAATCTCTCATCGTTCTCTGGGTTGGGGAGCAAATGATCGATGCAGTATTGCCCTTCCAGATATTGATCGCAGCAGTCTTCTTTTCTGCACTACAGCTCAACGCGGCGAATGTCCTGGGTATGTCGGGTGGACATCGCGGTGTGGCCTGGACCATGCTCGGCTCGGCGTCGCTGAATCTAGTACTGTCAGTCACTCTGATACCGATATACGGCCTTGCCGGTGCAGCGGTTGCCACGCTTTTTTCAGCCATGGTGGTGGAGCTAAGTATCATTCTGCCCCGTGCTTGCCGTCAGCAGGGGATAGTTGTCAGTCAGGTCATACGCAACATCATTCCAGCCCTGATTTGCGCACTACCAATGTTATGGCTCGCGAAGACCATGCAGGTACTTTATACGCCCGATAACCTGCTGGAACTCGCTCTGCAATGCGCTGTTGCTGCACTGGTTTTCGTTGTCTTCTATTTTTTCATCGGTCTGCGGACACATGAGAAAAAGACCATCGCTAGAGGACTACGTTCATCCGTAGCGAGATTGCGCATGCGAGCCGCCTACAACGAGGGAGGTGGTCATGGCTAATTTAATGTCGATACCTCGCAGGATAACGATGACGGCGCGCAAAGTGTACTGGCAAACAAGGTTGGGCATGTGCGGAGCAGACTCAATTATTGAACGTGGTGCTCAGCTTGAATACCCAAGCAGGATCAGAATCGGCAGCCAGTGCACTGTTGCGCGGAACAGCATGCTGAGGGCAAATACCGATAGTAACGCTGCACTGACTATTGGTATCGGCTCCAGCATTAAAGAGAAC
>JARFRD010000104.1 GCA_029287435.1 Gammaproteobacteria bacterium | reverse complement strand
CCCCATCGACCCCCCGCTCGCGCCGCACGGCGATGGGTTGACGCAGCCGCACGGATCCGATACCTGGACGCCGGTATGGCGGTGTCGGTTAGTCTTTTTTGAGTGCCCCATTGACTGTTTGCTTTGGCGGCACGGCGATGGGTTGAGGTTGCGGCACTGCGCCATAGCCGGTAATTACTTTCTGTGGTAATGGATTCACCTGGATAAGTGGCTGTGAAGGTGCAACTGTACCCAAAGGTGTATTAGTATTCCCTGTATTCGGCGTATTACCAGCCGATCCAATACCAGCTGATGTTTGTGATTGTTGTCCACTGTTGCCTGCCTGATGATTACACTGCCATGAATGTGAATGCTGACAGTTCGCTGCTGCCTGGGCCATTGAAGCAGTTAACAAGTTAGTCAACAAAACACAGGATAGGAATCTCATCATAATAACCCTAGAAATAATAAATACCCTGCAACCAGCCACGGTAATCTTCGTCTGACTGATCAATCGCATTACCAGTAACGGGATCACTTGTGTTATCTTCGCCGACTTGCCATCCCAGCATGCCTCTTAACACAATTCCCTGTAACCAATTCTGGTTAAAACCAACACCGATAGATTGCAGAGTTACGTCACTAGTAATAATCGGGTTTGCACCTTCCCAGCCAGGCCACGGATCCTTGAACAGGCGAGCCCAGCCATAAGCATAGAATATGGAAGCCTGGAAAATACCGCCCCACGGCTGGGTATAGAAATCACGGCGTAGATCAAGATGTAATAACGCACCATCGTCGCCACTTACCTGACCTGTTGGATAACCTGGCACGCTGAATGGTCCGCCCAGGTAGAATTTTTGTGACGAGTCCAGGTTTTTGCTTGCGAGCTGGCCACTTAAAGAGATAAACGTGGACAACTTACCTCCCAGATGCTGCAAACGCGAAAGGGCCATGTATACCTTGCTAAACCCACCTTCAGTTTTTGTATTCTGATTGTCAAAATCTATATAAGCCTGATTGCCCTCGATATCGAGGTTGCCTAATGTCAAATCGATTGAATAATAGGTTGTACCAGCTGCAAACATGTCATCATCATGATCACCGGAGATACGTAAGATGCCACTATTGATGGTGCGCTTGGCCAGATCACCGATGTTGTCATAATCTTCCAGTTTAAGGTGGGCAAGATCGATACCCAGGTTAAGGTTGGTATGACGTGAACGCACATAGGGGTGATTAATAAAGCCTCTAAATTCGAATGCATTACCTTCAGACCCAAGCACAGAAAATTCTTTACCCAGGTTATAGTCGAGGTAATCTGTACTGAAGCCGACTCTGGTACCATTGCCCAGAGCAGGGATACTGTATCTGAGGAATCCATAGTTAGAATCCTCGCCAGAGGTTACCAATCGTAGTGTTAACTGGTCGCCGCTAGTGGTCGGGCTGTTGACATAGACAGTACCGCCAAGACGGTATTGACCGGTATAGTAACCGCCGAAATTATCGAAATCGATATTGCCTGTTACCAGTTTTTCATCCCTGATTTCATACTTGAGTTTTGCTGTTCCTACCTGCTCTCCCGGATACAGTGTTACATCTGAGTGTATGCCCGGCATATCTTCAAGTAGCAAGATTGAACGCTCGATATCGGCTGTCAGAATAACCTCGCCGACTTGCAGATTGTGATTAATAATTGGTTCAATCACGCTGTTACGTACGCGCTTACCCGAGTTTTTCAGAACAAAACCGTTTTTATCGAGTATGCCTTCATATACGTATAACATTACGATACCGTCATTGATCGTTTGTGGCGGTATGAAAACCTTTGCGGCAAAGACGCCGGCATTATGATAGGCAGAGGTCAGGGCGTCTGCGGCTTGATGAAGGCCTTGTGTTGATAGCTGTGTTTCAGTGTAAGGCAACAAAACAGCCTTAATGCGCTCTTCTGTTAACTGGGTATTACCATGTAATTCATACCCAGCAATGTAGATTTTCTCTCCAGTATCAATAACTTCTTTTTTTGGCTCCGGGCTTGCTTCGAGCGGTTTACGCGGCTCCATACGTTCGAAACTGTTATCTTTAAATTCACGGAAGATAGTGCCGGAATCAGGGTAAGGTGTAGCATGCACCTGACAAATAACTATGAACAGAAATCCAAAATAAAGAATTGCACGAAGCAAACTTATAGCCGGAGTAACCATGCGTCCTAACAGATTTTGACCCCATTGGTTCACTGGTAATTAATTTCCTTAGTATCTAGAAAATATGGTTTAAATTCTTGCTGAATTATAGGTAAAAATGGGGAAATTATCAGATGGGGAACGTCCGCTCCGGGTCGAAAGCTGTCATTCAGGTTTAATCAATATTTAATCTCTCCACCCCCCTTTTTTGATTGCCCATTTGGCGCACCGAATCAGCGTCCTTTGAATACTGCTTTGAGTATGAAATGGGTAGGAGTTAATACGAGTAACGGATACGCACACATCAGCAACACCAGGTATAAGGGACCGGACACCCAGGTTTGTGGTGGATTACCTATACCAAATACCCAGTTAAGGTTTCTTTCCGGATCAGTGGCTAGATAACAGGCCGGTAGCAATACCCAGATCAACAACGTCTGCGTATATACGGCCCGCCTGTCATAGCCCAGCCGATAGATCATCCACAGCAGCAGTACAGGGAGAAAAACGTGGAAGAGGGAAAAGAATTTGAACAGTGACGTGTAATCGGTTCCAAACATGTAACCAGTGCCGTTCAGACCGATTACATCGTATCCTGTTATCAGGCGCAGGAAATAGTCCAGATTCCAGGCAAGCTCCGGCAGCAACACACCGACTGCCATCATGCTGGCCAGAAAACGGTTTTCCATCCAGAGTGCTGGCACGGTAGCTAAAAGCGCGATATCTGATAACCAGAGAAAATTTGCCGGACCCCGTTCCATCCAATAGACAGGCACAAGGGCACAGACGAATATCGTATAAGGCACCTTTATCCAGACAGAAAGCATCATCACGATAATAATCCAGTAATAAAGGGGCGTATCGATTAAATAAAAGCCAGGCTTCTCATGGTTAAAAAATAATCGCTACGCTCCCTTTAATTCTTACACAAAAGCAAATGCCTGCTTTGGCTCGAAAGCGGACGCTTATATTAGAAATAGTAATCAACTCTGCGTAAGACTCTCTGCGTTCTCAGCATCAGCGTGGTAATTTTCTTATTTAAAATCCCATTTAAAACCAAGTGAGAAAGTAGAAAATTCAGGATTTGGTGAATCAATAACTTCCCAGTCTGCATTTACGCTGAATGTTTTGGTAAAGCTGTAAGCAGCACCCAGCCCATACAGGGCATCTGTACCATCAGCGGATGCAGTTGTTGTATCTCGAGTTATATCTGCATCCCATACTGCCGCTCCCGCCCTGACATAAGCTCGAAAAGACTTGGTTAATGGCACTGTTGCGACACCGGCGATACCGAATGCCTTCATGTCAACCGAGCCGCTAACAGCCCCTGCACTTGTATCAACCGAGCCAACACTGACTTGTGCGAGGTTATAGTACCCGCCCTCCAGACCAAGGTACTTGTTGAACTGGTAACCACCGTAAAACTTGGTCAGCGTCGTACTATCGTCGATATTGCCGCCACCCACACTGGTGAGATCTGCCTTGACGTTTGTACTGCCGTAGCCAATCCCGATGTAACCGTTCGCAAACGTCGTTGTACTTACAGCACATAATCCAATAATTGCAAGGTATCTATGTTTCATAACCAGTCCTTAACGATTCCTCATATATTAAATATAAATAACCACCGACGCATGATCATGCAATATCATTCATTCCATAACCAGGCCGCACCGCGTACACCTGAAGAATCACCATACTTTGGCGGCATCAATCGAGTGTCCACTCGATCTGAAAATACATATTGATTCCACAACTTTGGCACATTGCTATAAAGGCGCCTGATATTACCCATGCCACCGCCAAGAACAATAACGTCGGGATCAAGAATGTTAATCACATGGGCCAGGCCTCTTGCCAGCCGGTCTTCATAGCGCCGTAAAGTTTCTTCTGCGTCTTCATCACCGAAGGTTGCTTTACTCACAATCGTTTCCGGATCATAAATGATGTTCGCATGTAGTTCATGATCACGTACCATTCCAGGGCCTGACAGCCAGGTTTCGATGCAACCCTGTTTACCACAGTAACATTCCGGACCAGGCAGCTCCAGCTCCTGTGGCCATGGAAGCGGATTGTGCCCCCATTCACCTGCAATCGCATTCGGCCCCAGCAGCACATGTCCATTAACGACAACACCCGCACCCGTACCGGTACCGATAATGACACCGAACACGACATCACTCCCGGCTGCTACTCCGTCTGTTGCTTCGGATAAGGCAAAGCAGTTGGCATCATTCGTCATCCGAATCTCTCGACCCAGGAGATCAATAAGATCCTGGTTTACTGGCATACCGTTCATACAGACCGAATTGGAATTTTTGAGTAAACCACTCGCGGGTGATATCGCGCCGGGGGTACAGATGCCAATTGTTCCTTCGTCATCGCAGGACTGTTCAAGATGACCAACGAGCTCTACTATGGCATCAAGCGTTCTTTTATAGTCACCTTGCGGGGTTGGCACACGATCTCGTACCAGCTCATTGCCATCTTCATCAAGCGCAATGCCTTCTATTTTGGTGCCGCCGAGATCTATGCCGATTCTTATCATATGGCTGATTACTATATTCGTACTCACCTGCCAGGTTGCCAGTATACCTCTTCCTCATTCAACTCCCTGGTAATGCAACGCGCCAGCACAAATAACAAATCGGACAAACGGTTGATATAGGCCAGCGCCTGCCCGCCTAATGGTTTTTCTATATCGAGCGCCACCAGGTTTCTCTCTGCCCGCCTGCAGACAGCACGTGCAAGGTGACAGACAGATGCTGCTTCGCCACCACCTGGCAATATGAATTCTTTTAGTGCCGGAAGCTCAGCATTAAGGCTATCCAGCTTGTGTTCAAGATAGGCGACGTGATCTTGATTAAGGCGTAACTGCGACAGACTGATTTCAGCACCAAGCTCAAATAAATCATTCTGGATTTTGCTGATAACGTCGATCAGTTCAGGCTTATCCAGCTTGCTGCCGAGTAAGCCAAGCAGGCTGTTGAGCTCATCGATATCCCCCTGTGCGTGTATCAGGCTATGATTCTTGCTGATGCGTGCACCATCAGCGGTTCCCGTTTCGCCGCTGTCGCCTGTGCGGGTGTAGATTTTTGTCAGCCGGTTAGCCATGAGATTGAGGCAGCCTTATAGCAAATCGAAAACAACATCGACTTTAAACGCTTCAGGCCTGTCAAGATAGGTTATCGCGGGCTTGAACGGCTCGATGCGATGAACAGCCGATAATGCAGCACGATCCAGCGAACTGGCTCTGCTCGAAGCGACCAGGTGGGTATTCTCGATGCTGCCATCAGGATGAAGCACAAAGCCAACAGTGGCCACGCCCTCTCTGCGTTGCCTGCGCGCGATATAAGGGTATTCTTTCGCTTCACTTATCCTCGCGTGTAGCAGCTCGATCATGGAATGTTTTTGGTGCAGCGCATTTGTTGAACGCATAACTTGAGCTGTACTGTTACCATCCTGCTGATCTGATGATGATTGCTCAACATGAGGCATAGCTGGATCAGTTTTGTCAGATGTCGAAGATACAATTGCCTCTACAGGTTTGACCGGCTGGCTGTCATTATGCTTCACAGATTCCGCTATAGCACTGCTATTAGCAGGCTCACTCATTGCCGTGTCGTTATCTGTAGCAGCACTGCTACTTTTGCGTGGTGCTTCTGTCTCCAGTTGGTCAGCCACTTGCGTCGAACTGATCAACTGAATTTCAATACCCGATCCCGAGACTGCCACCTGCTCATAGACCAGCGCTGCTGCGGCGATTGCAATGCAATGCAGCATAACTGACAGCGATATCGTCGCGGTAATGGGCTTGTTGGCGGCATCCATTAAATTAGCTTACCTGAAATTCCACGCCGCCGTTACCAGGAAATTGATCTCTGGCGATGGGAAGAAGGCCTCGCGCGGGGCAAAGGTATTCGGGTCTGTACCCAGCTGTCCCACGTCGGAATACTGCTTGTTGAACAGGTTATTTACCCGTGCACTCAGGCTGAATTCCTTGCGAGTGTACTCAGCCTTGATATTCATCGTGCCATAACCTGGCAGCTTGCCCAGTACATTATAAAAGTCACCTGAGAACACACGATCGCTGATCGCATACAGTTCGGCATACAACTGCCAGGCTTCGGTCAGCTCGTAGTCAGCGCTGAGTAATGCGGAGTGCTTCGCCACAAACGGCACATCCTTACCCGTAAACACGCCACTGGTGACACTCGCATCGGTATAAGTATAACTGGCTGACAACCCCAGTCGGTTTGTTGTTTGCCAGTAGCCGCTGGTGATGAGTCCATCGCGTTGTGTTTCATCCAGGTTGATATTGGCAAAGTTGACTGGATCGTATGCTATCTCGTTTTCCAGGTCGAGCCTGTAAATAACCAGCTTTGCTGTATTACCCGCCTGCGTCCACTCAACCCCGGTCTCAATCGAGAGGCCTTGCTGGGTTTTTAGAAGTACTGGCTCAAAGGTTGGGGTATAGGCAGGTTGCAAATACTCATCAACCTTGGCAAAGCGATAGTTCTGATCTGCACGCAATAACAAACGCCAGTTTTCGCCAGCTTTTACCGCCAGCCCCAGGGTGCCCACGGTGAGATCATCATCTATCTGCACCCCGGCAGGATAGATCGCGAACATACCCGTATCACGCAAGTCATTCTCGACACTGGCATAACGGATGCCCAGCGTTACATCGAGCCTGGCGCTGGCTGGCACCACCGCCTGTGCATATAACGATCGCTGTGACTGGTCATTGAGTTGATCGCCGAAACGTGAACTCAGCATGTAATCACTTTCAATAACATCAGCGCCGAGTGTCAGCATGGTGTTTTTCATTGACGGGATAAAGCCTATGAAGCGTGGCGTGAGCTCATTGATCGTACGGTCTTGTGTGCTGTTCTGTGTTTCCGCACCAAATACCGAGCTCAACCTGAATACACCTTCGGTATCCCTGGATGTCAGTTCACCTTCAAACGACCAGTTAGTCGACAGCTCCTGCACCAGTCCAAGACGACCAACCGAAGTTTTTGCGTTTGAAAAATCGGTCGCAAAATTCGGGTTCACTTGCCGGCGGTCCTCGGCCACCTCATCATCAAACAACGTGCCTGGCGTGTTTAACTCATCATCAATATATTGTATTTCGGCAAAAACCAGGCCACTGCTGTAGTCGTAACCAAGCTTGCCGAAAGCGTTCAAATAGGATGCCTCATTATGGCGACGATAATTATCTGACTCACGCAAATCGAGAGATACACGATAGTTGATACCATTCTGCAACGCCTGAGAGGCCATGCCATGAAAATCAATCGTGCTGTAGCTACCCGCTGACAGTTTCAACGAATGTCTTGAAGCACCCGGCTTACGCGTGATGATGTTGATCACACCACCGACAGCCTGGTCACCAAACAGCACGCCGGCACTGCCTTGCACAACCTCAATGCGCTCAACGTCTTGCAGCGCGATACTGTTCAAATCCGCTGCCGCAATATCCGGGTTATTCAGGCGACGACCATCGACCAGCACCAGTGTGTTTGAGCCTGCGGTCTCTCCGAAGCCACGCATGCCGACCGAGGCACGACTACCATCGCCATAGAAATCATTAATCTGTACACCACCCTGCCCACGCAGGACCTCAGCAACATGGCGCGCACCACTGGCATCGATTTGTTCGCGTGTAATAACCGTGATACTGGCAGGCGTGGTTAAGGTACTTTGCTCGGTGCGGGCAGCACTGACAACAACCGCCGGGATCTCGGTCGCTGCCTGTATAACAACGGGGAAACTTGTCGCGGCAATGACTGCGCCAAGCGTAAGAACATGTTTCAACAGAACCTCCAACATCTGGAGGCAACGAGGGGCCGTATCCCGTAACATGAGGGAATAACGCAACCCTGTCGCCCACCGCAACTGGTTAATGTGACGATCCGGGCCGGTCTCCGGACTGATGGATGCCTCATTCGAGGATGGCTACACCCTTCCCATGTCATCACGTGTTCACAAATTTCCGTTCATGGTGAGCTCTGTCGAACCACGTCCTTCGACCAGCTCAGGACGAACGTTTAATTGTGAAACCACGTTGTTAGAGACACAGTGGCTACTGCAGCCTTATCCAATCACCGTTGCGGGGGCAGTGCCGGATTCGTTGCCATCAACACGATAGCAAGCCACCGGCTTCCCGATTATCTCTCATTAAAATCATCAACGAGAGCACCTGGATGCGTTTGAGGCACGTACTCTATAGATAAAGCAGTTAAAATACCAGAACAGTGGCGATGTCAGCATCGCCCGGATATGAACCACTGGCGACGATCATGGTCAGTAAAATCAATTGAATATAATCGGAAATAATAAATAACATGTCGACACAGGAATCGATACAGAAACTCAAACAGCACGTTCAACAACACATCATTGGCCAGGACACCCTGGTTGACCGTATGCTGATTGCGCTGCTCGCCGACGGGCATCTACTGGTAGAGGGCGCTCCCGGTCTTGCCAAAACCAAGGCGATCAAGATATTGAGTGACGGCATCGAGAGTAATTTCCACCGCATCCAGTTCACACCCGACCTGCTGCCAGCGGATTTGACCGGTACCGAGGTCTATCGGCCACAGGATGGTTCCTTCGTATTCCAGCAGGGGCCGTTGTTCCATAACCTGATCCTTGCCGATGAAATCAACCGCGCCCCGGCAAAAGTTCAGTCTGCCTTACTCGAAGCCATGGCTGAACGCCAGATTACCGTGGGTAAGGTAACCTACGATCTGCCCCAGCTTTTCATGGTGATGGCAACGCAGAATCCGATCGAACAGGAAGGCACATACCCGCTTCCCGAAGCCCAGCTCGACCGCTTCCTGATGCACGTGACTATCGATTACCCGGAAGCGAACTCGGAGAAAGAAATTCTCAGGCTTGCACGCGATGAAGTCATGAACGGACCCGATAAAACCGTGAGCGAAGCCGGCCACGGCAAAATTTCACAACAATCCATCTTCGATGCGCGTAAAGAAGTCATGCAAACATACATGGCGGAGAATCTTGAAGACTATTTATTACACATGGTGCTGGCAACACGTAATCCCGGTGCTTACGGTGATGACCTGGCGCAATGGTCGCTCTATGGCGCCAGCCCGCGAGCCACCATTTCACTGGACCGCTGTGCACGCGCCCACGCCTGGCTTGCCGGGCGCGACTACGTCGACCCGGATGATATCCAGTCGATCGCCTATGACGTGTTACGCCATCGCATCATTCTCAGTTACGAGGCCGAGGCTGAAGGTGTAACGCCAGATACCTTCATAAAAGAACTGATTTCAAGAATAGCTGTACCCTAGTCCATAGAATCAAACTCGACGACAACACGTTGAACAAAGATCCCAAAAGCGAAGGCATAACCTGGATAAGCGCACAATCACTGATCAAGTTGCGCCATGATGCCAGCAAACTGCCATTACACAGCAGCAAGATTCATGCGCGCCAGGGCGGTGCCTATATGTCGTCGTTCAAGGGGCGCGGCATGGAGTATGATGAATCCCGGCTGTACCTGGCTGGCGATGACATCCGCAACATGGACTGGCGTGTCACCGCGCGCAGCGGCAAACCCCACACGAAAGTGTTCCGCGAAGAACGTGAGCGCCCGGTGATTCTCTGGCTCGACCTGTCACCTTCAATGTTTTTCGCCACGCGCGGTAGCTTTAAAGCGGTGGTAGCCGCACGCATTGCGGCATTACTGGCCTGGAGTACGAACGCGCATAACGACCGACTCGGCGCGTTGATATTTGATGCCAATGACCATGTCGAGCTGAAACCACGCCGTGGCAAATCAGCCGTGCTCGACCTGATTGGCAAAACCTGTAATCACCCGGCCTGGCAAAATGCACATGGGCGCCCAAGCAGTGGCCATCGCGCCATGACACGCTTACGCAGGGTGACACGTCCCGGCAGCCTGGTGTTCCTGGTGAGCGATTTCAAGCATATGGACGCACAGACAGAATCACACCTGATCAATATTGCGCGCAATAACGATGTCGTGCTCATCCAGCTATATGACCCGATTGAAGCCGAGCTGCCACCACCCGGCAATTACAAAGTCAGTAACGGTGAAGATGAATTCATCGTAAACACATCGGGCAAACAACAACGTATGCTGTACGCGCAACGTTTTCAGCAGCACCAGGAAAACCTCGCGCGCCTGTGTCGTCAATACCGCATGTACCTGTTGCCGGTATCAACCAGTGACAATGTATTGAATCGTCTGCAACAGGGCCTGGGTATACAGGCAGGCCACCCCCAGTTTAAGTCAGGACAGAACAGGCAAGGCTCGAAGTAACGAAAAGCTTCAACAGGATATGCAACCACAATCTCCACAAGTTACTGACCTGCCGCTTCGTGACATTCATCTACCTGATGCGATTTCATGGTGGCCGCCTGCACCTGGCTGGTGGATACTGCTGGGTATGCTTGTTGTGAGTGCTGTGACTGTTTACCTGTTGCGTGCTTATTATCTAAGTCGGCGTGTAAAACGCAGCGCACTGGATGAACTCGAATCGATACGCTACCAATACAAACAAACACGCAATCAGAAACAACTGGCAGAGCAACTATCAATCCTGATGCGACGCGCCAGCATCAGTTTCCACCCACGCAGTGAAGCTGCCAGTCTGACTGGTAAAAACTGGCTTGATTATCTTGATAGCACCAGCAAACAACCGGGCTTTAATCAGGAAGCCGGACGATTGTTAATCAGCGCGCCTTATTTACCGGCTGACCACACAGCATCGAAAGAAACGGCTGCAAACGCAGAAGACCTGGTACGTCTTTGTGAAAACTGGCTGCGTGTACAGCCCTATGTCAACAAGAAGCATGCAGCCTGAGTTACTCACACAAATCCTGCCATCAGTCCTGCTGGAGCCGGTTCAAATCGGCGCCCTGCAAATTCAGTGGCCATGGGTACTGCTACTACTGCCATTGCCTTTCATCCTGCGCCTGGTATTACCTCGGGCCAGCCTGACCAACGAGGCTGCCTTACGTATTCCTGATACTCAGGATTTCGAAACTGTTGCCGGTAGCAGTATCGCAATGTCTCGCTCTCGCTGGCCACTGCTGCTTTATACCCTGGTCTGGCTTAGCCTGCTTACGGCTGCATCGCGACCACAATGGATTGGTGAACCGATCGAACTGCCCGTCAGTGGTCGTGACCTGATGCTGGCCATCGACCTCTCCGGCAGTATGGGGCAGAACCTCGATCACCAGTTTCGTCGCGTCACCAAGCTGCAGGCAACCAAAGCCGTCGCCGGTGAATTTATCGAAAACCGGGTGGGTGACCGTATCGGCCTGATCCTGTTTGGCGACCAGGCTTACGTACAGGCACCACTCACTTTTGATCGCGAAACCGTGCGCACCCTGCTGGTAGAATCATTCACCGGACTCGCTGGTGATATGACCGCCATCGGAGACGCCATCGGTCTTGCGGTGAAGCGCCTCGGTAAAACCAGTAACGAAGACCGTGTTTTAATCCTGCTAACCGACGGTGTCAGTAACGCCGGCGAAATCAAACCGGAAAAAGCCGCCGAACTCGCCGCCAGCAAAGGTATGAAGATATACACCATCGGTGTTGGTAACCGGCTGCGTAGCGATCTTAATGAAGCGTCTTTAAGACGCGTCGCCGAGATCACAGGTGGCCGCTACTTCCGCGCACACAACGTTTCGGAACTGCAGCAGATTTACGCCTTGCTCGACAGGCTTGAACCGGTAGAACGTGACACGCAAAGCTACCGTCCGACGTGGTCGTTATTTTACTGGCCCCTGGCAATCGCTCTCATGCTTGCATCCCTGCTTGCCCTGCCCGCGATTATGCAATCAATGTGGAGGCGTGCATGAACATGCCGGACTTCATTCAAACATTGCTGCCACAGCAGTTACATTTCTTACGGCCTGAATGGTTCTACGCCTTTATTCCGTTGCTGTTACTGACTGTATTTCTGTTCCGGCGCAAGGCAAGCAGCATGAACTGGCGTAATGTTTGCGACCCGCAATTGCTACCCTATATCCTGGTTGGTAAAAGCAAATCCTCGAGCCGGTGGCCGTACCTGTTGATGGCACTGACCTCCGCTCTGTGTATTGTTGCGCTGGCCGGGCCTGTGTGGAAAAAACTGCCGCAACCGGTGTTTCGTGAAGAATCCGCGCTGGTGATAGCACTTGACCTGTCACAATCGATGCAGGCCACCGACATAAAACCTTCACGCCTGGCGCGTGCACGCCTGAAGATTCTTGATATCCTGCAATCACGCAAAGGTGGACAAACGGCGCTGATAGCGTTTGCCGCCAACGCATTTACCGTAACGCCGTTGACTGATGACGATAACACCATTGCCAACCTGGTACCCTCGCTGGATCCGGGCCTGATGCCGGCACAGGGCAGTAACGTAACAGCGGCACTTGAGACATCGCTGGAATTACTGAAGCAGGCCGGTGTCGCAAAAGGTGACATCCTGTTGATCACAGATGGTGTCAGTTCAGATGATCATGAAGCTATCAAGCAGATCGCCGCAAAAGGACACCGCCTGTCGATACTTGGTATCGGCACCTTAGATGGCAGCCCGATACCGCTGAGTGGTGGTTTCCTGCAGGATACGGAAGGCGCCATTGTTATCTCAAAATTGCAGCCTGCAAGCCTGCAACAGGCAGCACTCATGGGTGGTGGTATCTTCGCCAGTATGCAGGCTGATGATGGTGACATCGAGCGCCTGACCATCCTGTTTGACAGCCAGCACATGACGCAGGATGCTGAACAAACTGACCTGGCTGCCGATATCTGGCAGGAGGAAGGCCCCTGGTTGTTGTTACTGGTGATCCCGGCTGTAGCATTGTGGCCACGCAGAGGCTGGCTGGCCTGTATCGTTATGCTAACCATGCCAGTTCCTGAACCTGCCTATGCGCTGGACAAAAGTGACATCTGGCCAGATAACAGCGACAGTCTCTGGATAAAAGCCGACCAGAAAGCCATGCGCGCCCTTGATGCAGGCGACAATGAAAAAGCAGCCGAGATGTTTCAGGATAGTAACTGGAAGGCTGCTGCACATTATCGCGCGGGCAACTACCAACGGGCTAACGAGTTGCTAGACAATCCGGTTACCAGTAACGAGTTTTATAACAAGGGTAATGCACTCGCCAAACTCGGCCGTTACCCTGAAGCGCTTAATGCTTATGACGAAGCACTGAAACTGAATCCGCATAACGAAGACGCCGCTTACAATCGCGATCTCGTCAATCAAGCACAGAAGCAGCAGGAACAACAGCAACAAGGGCAGCAACAGGACCAGCAAGGCGACCAGGACAATCAACAGCAACAGAGTAATGATCAGCGACAAGATCAACAACAGCAGGATCAGCAGCAGGATGGCGAATCGCAACAGCAAATGTCTGAATCCGGCAACAGCCTGCAAGATGATCAGCAACAATCAGATAGTAACCAGCAACCTAAAGAAAGCGAACAACCGGAAACCCATCAGCAGGAACAGTTGTCACACGAAGAGGAATCAGAACAGGAGTCTGAACAACAGGACAGAACAGCACAACAACAGCATGAAGCCGAGTATGCAGAGAACGCTGACACAGTTGAAGATCAGCAGGCAACGGAACAATGGCTGCGTCGAATTCCTGATGATCCCGGCGGTCTGATGCGCCGGAAATTTGAATATCAATATAAACGGATGCCGAACCAGCAACCGAGCGAACAACCGTGGTAGTGGTTTAGTTTTAAGTTGTAAGTTCCAAGTTGCATGTTAAAGAACATATAAAGACTACATACTTACAACTTATAACTTTATAAAAAGAACATGAAATTTATTTACAGCATTATTCTTTTACTGGTTTCAACACAGCTACTGGCGGCCAACATCACAGTGCGCGTGAGTCATGATCCGGTATCGATGGACGAATCATTTCACCTGATCTATGAAGCTGACAGCTCGGTAGATGACGATCCCGACTTCAGTGTATTGACCAAAGACTTTGAGATTCTCCGCAGTGCACAAAGCACTAACATGCGAATGATCAACGGCAACTGGAGCCTGAAGAAATCGTGGGACCTCACTCTGATCAGCAAGCAAGCCGGTGTCTTTACCATACCGCCCGTTCCATTCGGCAAGGACAAAAGCCCTTCACTGCGCGTTACCGTGAAACCATCTGGCAGCCAGAACATTCCGGACACGGGGACAAGCTCAAGCATCAACCCGTTATTCGTCGAAGTAAAAACAGACACGAACAGCACGTGGGTGCAGTCTGAAATCATTTATACCGTCAAGCTGTTCAGCACCCTGCGTATTAGCCGACTGCTCGCCGACGCTGTCGAGACCAGCGACCCCGATGCTATTATCACCCCGCTTGGCAATGGTTCCAGCTATGAAACCACCATCAATGGCGTACGTTATGCAGTCTATGAAATGCGTTACGCTATCTATCCCCAACACAGTGGCAAGTTGACCATTAAGCCCTTCCAGTTTGAAGGCCGCATTGCCGACTCGCGTTCGCAATCCCTGTTTGACCAGTTCATGCTACCAGGCAAGCTGAAACGCATCCGTTCAAAGAGCACCAGCGTGAATGTAAAAGCCCGACCCGCAAACATTGCGCCCAGAGACTGGCTGCCGGCAGAACAACTAACTGTGACTGATGACTGGTCTGAAGACATCAACCAGCTCAGCACCGGTGAACCAGTCACGCGCACGATCACGCTCTCGGCCATTGGCCAGACCGCTGAACAACTGCCCGATATTACGCTCGCTGATATACCGGAGCTGAAACAGTACCCGGACAAGCCAATTCTCGAAAACGATATCAAAAACAATGGCGTCACGGGCAGTCGTCAGATCAAGATAGCAATTATCCCGACAGAGGCCGGCAAGTACATCATCCCCGAAGTTCGCATCCCCTGGTTTAATACTCGAACCGGAAAACAGGACGTTATCAGCCTGCCGCAAGTCGCTATTGCAGCAACGGGTACGGCGAACACGATACCGGTTCAACTACCCGAAATCGTGACAGCACCCGAACAGCAATCCGAAATAACACAACAGGAAACTGAAAGCGGGCCACTGGAAATCAAAAACGCGGGTTACTGGCCCTGGATCAGTCTTGCACTGGCGATTGGCTGGATCGTTACCACCGTGTTGTATTTCCGCGGCAACGACAGGAAACGATCAAATCAGGAATCAATAGCGCCGCCATCAATCACACCGCTGGAGAAAGCCGTTGAAAACGCCTGCGCCAGCGGTAT
>JARFRD010000068.1 GCA_029287435.1 Gammaproteobacteria bacterium | reverse complement strand
CAGTGTCTCATGTTGCCATCGGTATCTTTGCCGCCATGACTGCGCTCTGGGTGCAGTCAATGCTGGAATGGGCACTCCGGCAAACCTATTTAACCGTCGAATTCTTCATGCTGGCTGGTTTTCTAGCTGCCTTACCGCGTGTGCACAGGCAAGCGGTGAAAATGAGAAAAAAACACCGGGTACAGCGAAGACTAACAGTAAGACCATCCAGGCCGGCTGTTGCCACTGGATATGCACAACCCTGCCTCAGTAGAGGATGAATATAACTAACCTGACAGGTATCAATGATGAAAAATAATCGAAGAAAAATTGCAGTGATAATGCGTTCCTATAATGACAGCGATGTCATCAGGCAAACGCTTGACATGTTGTTCAAACAGACAATCAGTGATTTCGAACTGTGGAATTTTGATTCAACTTCAAGCGATGGAACCCTCGATATCATCCGTGAATACAACACCCCGAAAAGGATCATTCTCAATGATTCATCCACGTATAACCCGGGATGCGTACTCAATGATGCGGTGGCAAGAATCGATGCCGATATCCTGGTCTTCCTGAATTCCGATGCATCGCCAACCAATGAGCACTGGCTCGAATCACTGATACAACCGCTTTCTGATCCGACAGTCGGTTCGGTCTATGGACGCCAGGTAGGCAGGCCGGACTGTCGCAGCCTGTTTGTCAAAGACACGGAAAGGGCATTTGGTGATGGTATCGAGGCGTCACGCTGGCTGCATTTCTTTTCCATGGCAAATTCCGCTGCACGGAGAAGTATATTGCTAAAGAATCCTTTCGAGACACGTATCCAGTATTCCGAGGACATTGACTGGTCGTATCGGCTGAAACTGGATGGATACCGGATACAGTATGCAAAAGATGCAGTTGCCATGCATTCTCATAACTACACGCTGAAACAGTCATATAAGCGTCATTTCGGAGAAGGCAGTGCCGAAGCCTGGATCTTTCGCCATGGTGAACTCAAGCTGAACTGGCAGCGTACTTTCTTGATGCCCTTTGTCCTGGAAGTTCTTCGTGATTTCAAATGGGCTCTACAGGAGCGCTCTGTCGATGCGGCCATTCATACGGTACCACTACGACTGACACAAAAATGGGCAAGGTGGCGTGGACAAAAGACGGGTATGAAAACCCTGTCACCAGTAATGGACTAACAAGTATAGAAACAATGAAGAGGAACGATACCATGGAATCATCTATGAACAGGTTTACCCTCGATGGCGATAGTGATGTCGAACAGCGCATCGCCATGGATCAGCAGTTGATTGCAAAACAAGTATTGCAGGCAGTGCCTGCCGAGCATTTCGTGGCGCTGATTCTGATGGGAGGATATGGTCGGGGAGAAGGCGGGTATATCATGCATGATAGTAGCCCGGAACCTTACAATGACTACGATTACTTCCTGGTAGTAAACGGAATGACACAAAGGAAAGCACGCCGCTTTCAGCAGGATTTACAACCACTGGCGCATCAACTGAGTGATGAAGTTGGCATTGAAGTAGACCTTGCCGTGTTACGCAGGGAACAGTTACCAGTACTGCCTTTCACACTGATGAATGCGGAAATGCAATGGGGTCACAGGGTGATAGCAGGTGATATAGATGTGCTCGGGTCTATGCCGGAGATGCCACTGGAAAAATTGGCTAAAGGTGAATTCGTGCGCCTGATGAATAATCGAGGGGCATTGCTGCTTTTAAATGCCAGGCAGCTGGCCAGCAAGGGCGAAGACATGACACAGGAAGAACGCGCGGTATTTTTCAAGTATCTTTACAAGGCGGTACTGGCATGCGGAGACGCACTGCTCGCGGCAAACGATTGTTACCATGCATCATATGTTAGAAAACTTGAACGCATTAAGTCGCTCAAGCAATTGCCGGCCAGAAATTTTGTCGAGTTATATGAAAAAGCCATCAATCAGAAATTTCATCCGGATCATGCGGCACACCGCGGTCAGAACCTGGCACATTGGCAGAACAGAGTAGTCAGCTACTGGTTACAGACACTGTCATATTTTGAAACGAGACGGCTGGGTACCGAGATGTCGGACTGGAATGCGTATTCAAGTTCTGCTATCCCCAAGGGCCAGCTGGAATCATCCACAATGGTCAGGAACTTGCTAATTACCATGCGCGATTATGGTGTGGCACATAGCCTGCGGCATTTTAGCTGGTCGCTGCGCTATCCCCGTGAGCGGCTGATTGCGGTACTTCCCGGCCTGCTGACCTGTGCAAATTCAAATCTTGAAGTGCCATGCAACTATACCATTCCACTCGGGTTAGATCATAAACCCAGCTGGTCGGAGTCAGTCGAACTCTACCTCGGTGCGTGGGCGCGCTACGCGTGACAAGCTGTAAAGTAAGAGGTCAAACGCTTATTCAGAACCTGTCGGAGCCTAACAGTCCATAGGCAACGACGGTCTGGGCATATTCAGACACAGTCGGTTCGGACATCGGTGGCAACGGTGCAGCATCGACATAGCGCCTTAGGACAGGATAAGCATGCAGGAAAACATCTTCAGTGTAGTCAGCTTCTCCCGGCGATGCGCTGATTTTTTCGTTCGGATAGTAAGTATTATTGACGCTTTTTGTCGATGGCCAGAGTGCGGGCAAGTGGAAATGCGGTCCATTGACAGGAATACCTGGCAACGGCTTTTCGTTATCATCGAACTGCGAGAGCTTGGAGAGCGGGTGCATCGGGTAGCGTATTCCTATACCGGTGATATAGCTGATGGACTGCGGATTCGCACCAAGCTGGGAGTTCGTCATCTCTTTGGCGCGTTCCGAGTAGATGTCCTTTCCCGTTAGGTGATAAGCCTGCAGCAGCGGTATCGAAGCACGTGTAGACTGTGCGAATGAACCCCAGCCGGTAAAGCCCGGATACTGGTGCATCGCTGCACGATAAGGATTTTCGTCTGACTTCCTGATCAGCCAGTCAGCGCTGGCGATAACATGTTTTCTGAGCTCTTCCGCCAAATCTATATCGACTTCGCGACCGTCTTGCTTGGCCATAAGCAATGCCCAGCAACCAGCGAGTGCCTGGTCTTTGAAACTGACATAGGCCGTCGGGTCGATATCCAGCTGCTTGTACAGCTCGATAAATGCGTCGTAGTAATCTTTCCTGCCGGTAGTCCGGTAGAGCTCGGCCGCGGCCCACATGCGGTTGTCGATTGACGACTTATCGGGATACTCGCCAGCATGAACTCCTTTTGCATTGCGGTACCTGTCACCCTCTGCCGGCCAATTTGGTTGCGAATAAGTATACGACCATGCACGTTCGGCGGCTTGGATAATTGCAGCCGACTTTTCCGCAGAAATGTCTCGTAAAAGACGGCTATGGATTGAAGCAGCGGCGGCAAAAGCGGCGGTTGCATGTGTGGTCTTCTCAAAGAAATATCTTCGACTGTTAACTTCATGCGGAAGTGAGTCGTCCCAGCGTAGCGGGACCAGGCGCGAGTATACCCCGCCGTCAGAAATATCCTGCATGTCCAGCAGCCAGTTCATCCCCCATTCAAGCTCATCAACCATATCCGGTATGCCATTACCACTTTCCGGTATATTCATGTTGTCTGCTGCAAGGGCATTCTGGTCAATATCGAATCCAGTCGAAAAGAAATGCCAAACCGGTGCAGCATTGACTACATACTGTCCATAATCTCCGGCATCGAACCAGCCACCGAAAATTGGACGGAAATCACTCGTCATTAGGTTGCTGTTTGCTGACTCATTCCTGGCTGATGAATGGATGAATCCGCTTAGTCGTTGTGGAATGCCGGATGGTCTTTCGTAACCGCGCTCGGCATAAGGCGCCTCAATTGCTGTTGAGTTACGAGAATGGTAAAAGTACCTGAAGGTTTTACTGAATACCTCGGCATATACATCTGCGGATATTTTAAACGTATCAGAGCGACCTATTCCCGGTACCCTGATCTGATAATTGCCTGGTTCCTGTAATGCGCTGAAATCGACCTGGAAGACATCATTGCCGCTCCACAGGTCATGTTTCGCTGCCAGCTGTAATTCTCCCTCAAATACGGTTGCCATTGTTGATGTATTGATAACCTGGAAATCCCGTTCCTTTACCGTCATCGGACCGGCATCACCTAACCAGTTTCCTACAAATGCTGTTTTCCTGCTCTGTGGAAGGTATCCGACCTGGTTGACTTGGATCGACGGTGAAACGGCATTATCAGAGTAGGAGATAATGACTGGTTCAAGTGTCTGTCCGGGAAACTCGAGCCTGTATTTACTTTCGGCATCCATGGCTGAAGAGAACTCGAGGTGTATGCGATATTCTATTATAGGACGTTGCTGTTCAGCGAAGCCCACGACTGTACTTGAATGGCCAGTTTTAAGCGCTACCAGATCTTGGCTATTGCTGTTTTGCGATAGAGGAATAAGTCGATAGGCTTCGACTGATTCCTGAATTTTCTCTCGTTCCGCGAACGCCAGCACCAGTGACGTGGCTGACGTGAACTGGGCATACAGAATGGGATAGCGGCCATGAAAGATATTACAGGCTGATACTCTGCATGCTCTGATCGGTGATGTCATTCCAACCGCAGTGCCGGCCCACTGTTGTGACTGTGACAAGTGCCGGTTCGCCAATGCCAGGTAACTGGAGAGAAATAGTCCTCCACTGGCAACAAGGAACACAATCGAACTCGTTTTCATAACCAACTCTTTATCGCATTAACAGCATCATTCACTCACCGTCTGACCGAGGATAATACCCACCTGCAAGGCCTGGATTGTCGGTACGATCTTGTCGATGACGCGGGCAAAACTGGTCAAACCTGTGGGCGGTACATAAACGATGTCACCGGGCTGCAAGGCAACTTCTCGCGCATTACCCGCCAGCACCTCTTTGAAGTCGATCATCATGACCGATGGGTTGTGTAGTGACCCGCGGAGAATATGTATTCGCTTGAGATCAGCATCTGGTGTAAAACCTTCAGCCTGAGCGAGTGTGCGAGACATTGGCATGTTTTCGCGAAAGGCAAAAAGCATCGGTTTGTTTACTTCGCCAAGGATATATACTTCCTTAGACAGGCCGGATGGAATGTAGATATAGTCACCCGACTGCAGCGAAATGTCATAACGCAGGTCGCCCTGGCGTATCAGGCGTACGAAGTCAACCGGAAGAACTTCGCCTTTCCTGGCGATGAATGCATGCGTCAGGTCAGCCAACTCTACCGATGTCGCCCGGAATTGTCCCTTGTTCAGGCCGCCGGCTCCAGCCAGTGCTTCAGTAATAGAGATGTCCGTTTTTAACGGGTAAACCCCTGGTTTGACAACCTCGCCGAAGATAGTGAACTGCTGGCTGTTGAATTCCTGTACGATCACCGAGACCTTGGGCGAAAGGATAAAACGTGACAGGCGGTTAGTCAGTTCATTGTTGAGTTCGCTGACCGTCAGTCCTTCTGTCATCACATCGCCAACAAGTGGGAAAGAGATCCTTCCGTCAGGCCTAACTGGTATAGCGTTTATCGTCAGGTCCGGCTCGTCATACACGGACACATTGAGTAAGTCCCCGCGTCCGAGGGTTGGAATGAATTTGTCACTAGCAGTAATAGTCTGCAGTTTTGCAATCTGTTCGTCGGGTGTCATGGACGGTGGGTTAATATCAGCTGCATTGGATTCCGGTTTGACTGGTGGTTGGACCGGTATCTGATGGCTTCCCAGTGTCGAACTACATGCACTGATGGTTAAGGTCATAAGAATTGCGTAGAAAAATCTGGGCAGCTTATGCATGGACGGATGCTCCTTGAATAGAATAATTTTTCGTATTTGACGGGAAGAAAGTGACCTTTGCGGATTCCAGGCGGTCAGCGGGCACGTCCAGAACAACCGAAGCAACTACCTCAATGCCACGTTGAGCAAGCTGGTCAGCGCACTGCCTGAGATCACTGCGACGTGTCTGACCACTGCGGGTGACAAGAATAATTCGCCCAAGCTGGCTGGCCACTTCAAATGCAGGTTCTAGCCCCTGCAGCGGTGGCAGGTCAAAGATTCGGTAGCAATCTGAATTGTTGTCCGTCAACGACAACAGGTTGGTCTGTGGTAGCGCAAGCAGCCCGTGTGTATCCGCAATGCTCATGCCTGCGCAAATAAAGTCAGGATTGTTACCTCCAGCCTCATTAACCTGGAGGGGAGTGCCATCAACGAGATATTCGTAAAGGCCTTTGCTTGATTCCCTTTTCCCGAGAAACGAGTCAACGCGGTCGTCCAGGTCACTGCGCAAGTCGGTATCGATGACCAGTGTTTGCTGGCCTTTTAAACTACGGGCAAAAGCAAGGTTGGCACTAACCATGGATCGACCGATGCTCGATTCTATACTGGCTATGCCAGTGATTTTGTTTTGCAAGTTGTTCATGGCATCAACATCATTCACCAGCCCTCGATAGAGGTTGGAAAGCGCGCTGATCGGGTCATTGATATCGACCAGTCCAGACTGGTCATCACCGAGTACCGGCACCTCCAGGCAAATTTCATTGCCAGTGATTTTGACCACATCACGCTTTGATCTCAAAAATGGGTCACGCAACTCCAGTACTATGGCAAGTAATAGTCCACTGCTGACACCGAGAAACAGCCCGACCACTGCGAGTAATTTTCGTCCTGATGGCAGGGGATCAGTTGGTGGGATAGCACGTTCAACAATGTCAAAGCTGGCTTCATTTCGCTGCATCGCCAGGCGAGTTTCTTCAACACGCTGCGCCAGCTGGTTTTCCAGCTTTAGCATGCCATCGAGCTGGGCCCGCAGTAACATAAACTCCTTGTCCTGTGTCGCGATAATGCCTAGCTTTTGCTCCATGTCTCCGATGGTCTGTCTGAGTGCACCTGCCATGGCCTCATACAGCATGATGTCATCGGTAATCTGCTGCTGGCGCAGCTCCATTTCCTCCAGCTTGGTATTGGGGGTGTAGGTGTTTTCCGGAACCGCTTCATCACGATTCAGCTCTATCATCTGTTTCAATGCACTGATACGCTGCTTCAGCTTGATGACTTTTGGGTTTTCACTGGTGTACTTGCTCAGTGCATCACGTAATTCCCATTCGTATTCGGCAAGCCGGTTTTTCAACGGGCTTCGATAAATGGTATAGGTGATCACCTGTTCAGGTTCTTCAGCAATAGCATCGATCAGGCGTTTTTTGGCTTCTCTCAATGCATCCGTCTCAGCCAGCCTGGTGTTATATTCGCCTTGCAGTCGCGACATTTCCTCGAGAATTACCTTGGTTTCTGCGTCCAGATCTGAAATGCCATTTTTCTGCTTGAACTCCAGTACCCGGGCCGAGAGCTGGCTGGCCTTTGAGCGGGATTCTTCCAGTTGTGCAAAGTAATAGTTGTAGGCGGTTTTAGCATCATCACGCATCAGGCCCCGGGTGCGTTCAATAAATGTTTCGGCAACGATGTTGGCAGCCTGTGCAGCAATTTCCGGATCATCCCAGGTAACTTTCAGGTTGATGATCTTTGACTCGCGTCCGAGGGAGACTTCTATGGCGCGTGCAAGAGTTGTGATACTTGTCTGCAAACCAAGAGAATCACGAACTTTTTCCAAGGAACTGGGCAATTTCAGGGTGTCGATCAGGGTGGCGAGATTGTAATCCTGTGATTTGAAAGGGTCGCGCTCGGCAAGTGCCATGCGATCCTGATGGCTGCGTTTAATAAGTGTCGTTGATGCCTGCCAGTAGCGATCCACGGCAAACAGTATCATGGCGAGTACTGAGAGAGTGACCAGCGATGCTGTCACCACTACCAGCCATTTGCGTTGCAGGATACCCGCGATGAAACGGCGAATATCAAGCTGGAATTCATTCGCGTTATCTTCCACGTCTTCATCCAGGTAGGCATGGGCTGTTTCACCGGCTCTTGCATAATCGGCGTTTATACCGTGGCCGGCTGCCCGGTTATTATTGGTACTGACATTCCACTCCATCTCCTGGTCGGAGTATGTCTTGTCTGTAGCCTTACCACGGTCTTTCCTGTTACCGAGGCTGAATTTGTCAGTCATGGCGAATACCCTGGTCAGTGTGCGGGATGATATCGTTCTTGCCTGCCTGATCGCCAATTACTGCAGCAACTACTGCATCGTCTATATTTCTGTTATTGATTCGAGCGAATTCAATACTGAGCTTGAGCAGGGTGTTGATGCGCCGGGGTATGCCGCCAGTAAACATGAACAAGCTTGCGTACATCTGCTGAGAAAGGTCCAGCTTGTCCGCTATACCAGACAGCTGCATCCTGTGTTTTACATATAAACCAGAGGCTTCGCTGTCCATGGCTGCTAGCCTGATACGAAGGCCTGTTCTTTGCTCCAGAGCAGGGTCCGCGTTTAATTTCTGTTCAAGTTCAGGCTGGCCGATCAATAGAATGGTAAACAGGTTTTGCAAGGGCGCAGTGATATTGGAAAGTAAGCGCAAGCCCTCCAGGGTAACATTATCCAGGAGGTGTGCTTCATCGATTGACATGATCATGTGTTTGCCGGTTGCGGCGATTTCCTCATGCAGGCATTTCTTGAACTCTGCTAAGCGGCTGTAGCGGTCAGGCAATTCCGTGGTAGATAATCGAATGCCCCTGGCCTGACTGATGACTTCGAGCATTATTCCGTCCAGGTCAAGCAATGGACTTTCGATGGCCACACAAAGGTAATGCTGTTTATCCAGCCGTTTGTGTAATAAATTCCGTAAGTAGCTTTTACCGCTTCCACAGGCTCCGCTCAGCATACCAAACATGAAATTCCCGTCTTCTGCCAGGTACAGCAGGCGCGACATTGCCTCTTCATGCATAGATGACGCGAAGTAAAACCGGCTGTCAAAGTTGTTTTCAAAAGGCAGCGCACTCATATACCTGTCATCGCCCGTTATTGTTGCGGCTGTAGACCTGGACTTGTTGATGGGCAGGACGTTCATTGCTTTACGCTGCAGCCGGAATTGAGGTGCATGCAACCCGGCACAGGTTATGAACCTGGCGTGCCGAGTCATCCCAGCTGAACAGGCCAGACTGGCGCAATCCACGACGAATAAGTTTATCGCGTAGTGAGCTGTCAAGAATGATCCGCAGCATGTTTGCAGCGATATCATCAGCATCACCAGGGTTGAACAGCAGTCCCGCATTTTTCACTACTTCGGGAATGCTTGACACATTTGATGCACATACCGGTGTTCCGGAAGCCATGGCTTCCAGCAAGGGTATGCCGAATCCTTCGAACAGTGACGGGAAGACGAACAGGTCAGCGCCGGCATAAAGCGATGGGAGGTCTGAATCATCCACGAAGCCGGCAAAACATACGTATTCTTCGATGCCTAGGTCCCTGGCAGCTGCATAAACCGCATCGGCGCCATACCAGGGGGTGCCGGCCAGCACCAGGTGATGCGGCAGGCCGGATTTTTCTTTCAGCCTGGCAAATGCCTCGAGAAGGCTAACATGGTTTTTCCCAGGGTGCTCGAGCCGTGCCGTGTAGAGGATATAGGGATTGGCAATACCGTGTTTTTCCAACACCAGTTGCTTTCCCTGTTGACGATGCCGTGGTGAATAGCGATCAAGGTCGGCACCGTTGTATACCACGTCGATACGCTCAGGATGGACGCCTGCATAGTCGACCAGGTCATTTCGCGTAGACTGGCTGACTGAAATCACATGGGTAAGTCTGCGCATCATGCGGGGCAGGACTTTTGTTGCATAAAACATGCGCATTGCATCATATTTCTGCGCTACATGCAGTTGTGACAGGTCATGCACGGTGCCGACACTGGGTAAGCCATACCACCAGGCCAGGCGACGGTTGCCCGCAGGCATATAGACACAATCACAGTTGTGACGGGTCAACAGGATGGGCAGGTAAACCAGGTGCCAGAGAATATTGACTACAGGCTTGCCGTACCAGTCTGCTACCGTCACGATATCAATACGCGGATGATCGAAATCAAAGAAACTTCTATCTGATTTGCTCATAAACAATACATAGCTGTCATCGTCTGACATTTCTGGCATGCGCTTGAGAACATGTTTCATGTACTGGCTGATGCCAGATTTACCATTGTCACCGGCAAACGCGGATATACCCATTTTCATCTTAGAGACTCCATTTTTTCTTTCATCTGATCGAGATAGTTTTTGTGCGAAAACGATTGTTCGACGTGCTTCGCTGCACAGCGGCCCAGTTGGTCGGCAATTTGAGGATTATCGAGGAGGTGTTTTACCGCCTTTGCCAATGCATCTACGTTTGCTGATGGGACGAGCAGACCGGTTACCCGGTCATCCAGCCAATCACTGATGCCACCGCTGTCAAACGCCACCACCGGGCGGCCTCGTGCCATGGCCTCGATGCCGACCATGCCAAATGGCTCAGGCCAGCGCGAAGGTACGACCACCACGCGTGCGGCAGCGTAATAGGACTCGAGCTTTTCGTGGTCTACACGA
>JARFRD010000060.1 GCA_029287435.1 Gammaproteobacteria bacterium | reverse complement strand
TTGCATTCTGGCCGAGATTGCTTCACTGCGTTCGCAATGACAAATAAAGACACCTCCGCACTCCATAGCAATTTTAACTTACCCTGTCATTTCGACCGAAGGGAGAAATCTCCCACAGAGTGCGACACCATCGGGAGATCTCTCCCTGCGGTCGAGATGACTGGGTAGTAATAATTGTCGCGGAAGGATTGAGCTCACTCACTTCAATCTCGTGAAATTTATACGTAGTCGTCATTGCGAGCGAAGCGCGGCAATCTTGTAAAAATCTTGCATTCTGGCCGAGATTGCTTCACTGCGTTCGCAATGACAAATAAAGACACCTCCGCACTCCATAGCAATTTTAACTTACCCTGTCATTTCGACCGCAGGGAGAAATCTCCCACAGAGTGCGACATCATCAGGAGATCTCTCCCTGAGGTCGAGATGACAACATAGAATAAACCTCTGTGTCCTCTGTGCCTGCGTGGCAAAAAATTACCCTTGCGAACAGGCGCACCGTAATTTACCGTGCTATGATTGTGTTAATTCATTCAAAAACAATAACATCGGGCTAAACATGAACCCCAATTATCTCGACTTTGAACAGCCAATCGCAGAACTCGAAGCCAAGATCGAAGAGCTGCGTTATGTGGGTGACGATACCGACGTCAATATTGGCGAAGAGATTTCCAGGTTACAGGAAAAATCCCGCAGCCTTACCAAGAGCATTTTCAACAAATTAACGCCATGGCAGACATCCAAGCTGGCACGGCATCCGATGCGTCCTTACACGCTGGATTACATCGATCGCATCTTTACTGACTTCCAGGAACTGCATGGCGACCGCAGCTTTGCAGATGATCCGGCGATTGTTGGTGGCATGGCACGAATCGATGGCATGCCAGTGATGATTATCGGTCACCAGAAGGGGCGTGATACCAAGGAAAACATTCGTCGTAATTTCGGTATGCCGAGACCTGAAGGTTATCGTAAAGCCATGCGCCTGATGAAAATGGCCGAACGCTTCCGTTTACCGGTGATTACCTTTATCGATACACCCGGCGCATACCCTGGTGTCGATGCCGAGGAGCGTGGCCAGTCAGAAGCGATTGCGCGTAATCTTTTCGTGATGGCAGACCTGAAGACACCCATCATCTGTACGGTAATTGGTGAAGGTGGTTCCGGTGGTGCGCTGGCTATCGGTGTTGGTGATCGCGTGATGATGCTTGAATACAGTACGTATTCGGTCATCTCACCCGAAGGCTGTGCATCTATCTTGTGGAAGAGTGCAGAAAAAGCCGAAGAAGCGGCAACGGCACTCGGTATTACGGCTAAACGCCTGAAGGAACTTGACCTCATCGATCACATCATTCGTGAACCACTGGGTAGTGCCTACCGTGATATTGATACCACTGCACGTAGCATCAAGCAGGCACTGGTAGACAGCCTTGAAGGTATCGAAAAGGTTGGTCTCGACCAGTTACTGGAGCAACGCTACGCACGTTTGATGTCTTACGGTAATTACCTTAGCGAACAAGCTTCCTGAGCATGAGCCTGAGCAGGCATTTCCAGCAACAACTGGAAGGTCTGCCGACTGTCCGTTCTACTCGCCAAAGTGTCGTTGCCTATAGCGGCGGCGTTGACTCCCACGTACTTCTTCATTTATGCAAATCAGCCGGGGTGAACATGCGTGCCGTTCATGTGCACCATGGACTTCAGGACGAAGCCGATCAGTGGAGTATGCATTGCCAGTCGGTTTGCGAACAACTGGGCATTGATTACACCTGCCTGCATGTTGATGCACAACCGAAAGAGGGTGAAAGCCCCGAAGATGCAGCACGAAATGCGCGTTACCGTGCGCTCGGTGACAATCTTGAACCTGATGAAGTATTGCTGACGGCGCACCACCAGGAAGACCAGGCCGAAACCCTGTTGTTACAGTTGTTGCGCAGCGCAGGGCCTGCTGGACTGGCTTCGATGCCCGTCGAAAAAAAGTTTGCGTGCTCGTTTCAGGTTCGTCCGCTGCTGGATTTCAGCAAGCAACAGATCCTGCAGTACGCCGAAGAAAATAATCTGCAGTGGATTGAAGATCCAAGCAATGCAGACATTAACTACGGCCGTAATTATTTACGAAATGAAGTCATGCCTGTGTTGACCAGTAACTGGCCGGGTGTGACACCAGCCTTATGCCAGGCATCGGCATTACAACAGGATGCACTGGAGATCATCGAAGCCATGGCGGCTATCGATCTTGCGGCAGTCACTGCTCAAAATACTGACACGCTATCAGTTTCCGCACTGCGCCGGCTACCGCAAGCGCGTCTGTACAACGTGCTGCGCCACTGGATTAATACTGCTGGCATGGATAAACCAAGGCGTAACATCTTGCAGGAGATTGTGAATAACGTGCTCCCGGCTGCGGAAGATGCTATACCACTCGTGTTCTGGGGTAGCACGGAAGTACGTCGATACCAGGATTGTCTCTACATATTGCCGACGCAACAGAATCATGAAATTCACCAGATTTACAGTTGGGATGGTGAACAGCCACTTTATCTTGATGACCTGAACATGGAACTCAAGCTGGTGCAGTCAGCTGGCAAGGGCTTGCAACAGGTTGCCGTCAGGCATGGTCTGAGTGTGCGTTTTCGGCAGGGTGGTGAATATATCAGACCACAGGGGCGGCATCACAAACAGAGTCTGAAGAAGCTAATGCAGGATGCCGGTATTCCACCCTGGCAACGCAACCGCATCCCATTGCTGTACATACACAATGAGCTGGCCTGTGTTTGTGGTTACTGGATTGCTGAAGGATTTGCTGTAAAGCCTGACCAGCAAGGCTGGAATCCGGTATGTCAGCCAATTGGCAAGCATTGATTTTATGCAAACGTCAGTCGCTTAAGGCAGAATCTCGCCTTCATAAAACGCTGCAATCGCCGCCCATGCCTGTTCTGCAGATTCAACGTACTGGAATAACTCAAGGTCTTTCATACTGACAACACCTTCATCAACCAGGGCATCAAAGTTAATGATCTTGCTCCAGAAGGCCTCACCAAACAGCAAAACAGGCACGCGAGCGACCTTCTTTGTTTGAATCAATGTCAGTGTTTCAAACAGTTCATCCATGGTGCCGAAGCCACCGGGGAAGGCAACCAGTGCCTTGGCGCGCATCAGGAACTCCATTTTACGAATCGCAAAATAGTGAAACTGGAAGGTGAGTTCAGGAGTTATGTACGGGTTTGGGCACTGCTCAAACGGCAAAACAATATTCAGACCGATGCTTTTACCGTCGACATCATGTGCGCCGCGGTTGGCTGCTTCCATAATCCCGGGGCCACCACCCGTAATGACGACGATGCTGTTGTTGTCGTCATCCTGTGATTTACGGGTTATCAGTTGCGCAAGTTTGCGGGCTTCATCGTAGTAAACCGATTTTGCGAGTATGCCTTCAGCAATGGCGAGTTTTTTCTTGAGCGTGGTATTGTCCGGTAGTAATTCAATTTCTGCCTTGAGTGCTTCGACGCGTTTCATCGCGGTGTCATGGTCCGGTATGCGTGTGCTACCGAATATCACCACGGTTGAGTGAATATTGTGTTCCTGTTGCAGGATTTCGGGCTTGAGTAATTCCAGTTGTAATCTGACCGGGCGCAGTTCATCGCGAAGCAGGAAATCGCTGTCGGTATACGCCAGCTGGTAAGACGGTGACAGGGTTTGCGGGGTGTCGACTTTTAACTGCGCTGAACTGGCATCTTCTTCCGCAGAAGGAAAAGTGGGTTTCACATGGTCGGTTTTTTTCATCTTGATATATCTGTGTGAACTGTGTGACAGGTTGTTAAGTTACCACACGATAGTACAGGTGTAAGGCTTGGTGCGGGCAAAAAAAAGCCCCGCGAAGCGGGGCTTTTTGAGTGTCGTTATACGACCCTGTTAGTCGTTACCGGAGAATGCAGTCAGCAAGTGCAGCAGGCTCAGGAACAGGTTATAAATACTGATGTACAGTGTCACGGTAGCCATGATGTAGTTGGTTTCACCACCATGAATAATGTTGCTGGTTTCGAACAGGATCAAACCTGACATCAGCAATACAAACATGCCGGATACAGCCAGTGACATCAATGGCATTTCAAAAATCATTGCGCCAATACCGCCGAGGAAGGCAACCAGTATGCCAACCATGAGGAAGCCACCCATGAAGCTGAAGTCCTTGCGGCTGGTCAATGCATAGCCTGACAGCGCCAGGAAGATAACACCGGTACCGCCAAGCGCAGTCATCACCAGCTGGCTGCCGTTAGCCGTTGCCAGGTAGGCGTTCAGGATCGGGCCTAAGGTGAGTCCCATGAAACCGGTCAGCATGAAGACGAATAACAGTCCCAGGCTGCTGTTGCGGAACTTGGCGGTTGCGAACAGCAGGCCGAAATAACCAACCAGTGTCAGAATCGGATTGAAGAACGGCAGGTTCATCACCATGGAAATGCCTGCGGTTGCTGCACTGAACAGCAGTGTCATTGACAGCAGTGCATAGGTATTACGCAGTACCTTGTTGGTTGCAAGAATCTGCGATTCAGAACGAGCTGTTGAAATTTGTTGCATGTTTCTTCCTGTTTTTAAAAACGGTTAAACAATTAATTTGTAAGTCTTATGGACGCTATTTTCTCCGAAAAGTTCGGTAGAAATACCGCGCAATCTGTAGTGAAAAACAGTCCTGAAGGTCTGTTTGATCCTTATTATGGTTATTAATGCGTTGAATGCAAGTGTTGAGGGGCTTCATCTGCCTGAGCCCTGCCATCGCCATTGCCGCGTTTTTTACCAACATCCTGTAATCCGTACTGTTTCAGCTTGCGGTACAGTGTACGTTCACTGATTTTCAACACATCGGCAACTTTCGAGCGATGGCCGTTGAATTGTGCCAGCAGTGACTTGATGTGCTCGGATTCCATTTGCATCATTGAGCGTTTGTTATCATCTTCTCGTCTTTCAGTACTGCGGCGGTCCGCCAGTGGATTCATGTAAATACTCGCCATTTCATCGAGTTCGAGCATTTCTGGTTCGATGATACTGTTGGTCGTTAAAGCCGCGGCTTTCTGCAGGATGTTATGCAGCTCACGGATATTGCCGGGATAGTCATATGTCTGGAGTCGTTTCATTGCTTCCGGTGACATCTTGCAACGGTCGCCCTGGGCATTGCGTACCTTGGCTACCAGTGCATTCACCAGTGAAGGTATGTCAGCACGGCGTTCGCGCAAGGGTGGAATCGTAATCGAAATGCCAGCGATTCGGTAGTAGAGGTCAGCTCTGAAAGTCCCCTGTTCAACCATCTTGCGCAGATTTGCATGTGTTGCGCAGACAACACGAATGTCGACTTCCAGGTCTTCACGGCCACCGACACGCCTGAATTTTCCTGACTCAAGTACGCGTAACAACCGGCCCTGGATTGAAAGTGGAACTTCTCCAATTTCGTCCAGGAACAGGGTTCCGGTATCGGCAGCTTCTATCAGACCATGGCGGCGTCCAACGCAGCCGGTGAAAGCACCACGCTCATGGCCGAATAATTCACTTTCAAACACATTCTCGGAAATTGAGGTGCAGTCGATCGATATAAACGGCTTGTCACTACGGGCTGATTTTTTATGTACAAACTGTGCCGCCATTTCTTTACCCACGCCGCTTTCACCATTCAGCAGGATCGGTGCATCAGACTTCGCAGCGCTCGAGATCTCTTCGATGCAGGCCATAAAGGCGGGAGAGCGGCCCAGCATACGTTGCTCATCGCAACCCAGTTCATCGGATTTGGCCACGGGAAAAACGGCTTCGCCCAGGTAAAGCTCACCGTTGGCGCCGCGAATAGGGGAGCCCTTGATCCTGACATGCTCTTCCTCGTCGTTCTGGTCATAATGTATATGCAGTACCTGGAAGGGCTCACCCGTTTCAAATACTTTTTTATGGGGACAGTCCTCGCCATTCAGATGGCAGGGTACGTCGGAACGATGTGAGACCTTGTGACATTTGTTGCCAACAATCTCGTCGGGATCGATACCGTAAGAGGCGCAGTAGGTGCGATTGGCAGCAACGATTGTGTAATCTTTATCAATGACTACAAAAGGATTTTCGGATGCATCAATAACAGACTGTAACTCGATAGGGGTGTTGTTCTTCATTGTCATGACAGAATTACCTGTTAGATGCGCCAGATTGGCAGGATTTTGACAGCTGTATTGTGAATGATACGCATTGATATCTGCTAAATCAAGCATTTAGTCCATGACATGTATACCCGGTCCAACATGTCAGGACTGAGTCTTGTCATGAAAAAACCTGTCATGTTTTGAATGAATGACGTGTCTAAAAACCGTTATAAAATCAATAGCTTGGATTTAATCTCGATATAATCTGAACTTATATTGCGTATAGTCGCATACATGATCGGTGTTGTATCTAAGACTTTCGAATGAGATGATCGTTGGTCATAAAGTGTCTGACATGAGATCTGACAAATGAAAGCACATAAACGAGGAGTGTCAGGGTAATATTTCATGACATGTCAGATTTTTCCAGTCAGCGGTGAAAAACCTGTCAGGACAGATTTTCATGACAAACAAATCCGCTTATGCTGCGGTATAAATCAAACCATAACGCTATTTCTTGGGCTTCCCGATTGAATCCGGCGCCAATTCAAGTATGATAGCGCCTTCGTTTTTACAGCAGGACGCCCGGAATAACGCGGTGACACCGCTTGAGACAAGCAATAAAGTAAAAAAGAACCGAATACAAATCGTTGTAAAGAATTGGAGAGCTGGCTGAGTGGTCGAAAGCGGTGGTCTTGAAAACCATTGACTCGAAAGGGTCCGGGGGTTCGAATCCCTCGCTCTCCGCCAAATAAACAAAGAGACCCTTGTGGTCTCTTTTTTTATTTGTGGAGTGAGAGGACCTGGTTCGAATCCCTGGTTCGAAAAAATTGCCGGGAGCAATTTTTCAAGACCGAAGGGAGCCCGCAGGGTGAGGCGCAGGGATGCGCCGAATAAAAAATTGCCGGGAGCAATTTTTCAAGACCGAAGGGAGCCCGCAGGGTGAGGCGCAAGGATGTGCCGAATAAGCCCCTATTAATCCCATACAAGCGCTTTCAATGCCTGATTTAGGTTAATATTCATTTCATCAGCACCTGGGTAGCTTACTTTTTAAATCTCGAAGATCTGGCATATGCGATCTATTCATCTCCTGTTTTCGATTATCTCCCTAATCGCGCTTATCTCGATTAGCTCATGTGCGTA
>JARFRD010000180.1 GCA_029287435.1 Gammaproteobacteria bacterium | reverse complement strand
CACCACCACTACGGCGAAGTCGTCGGCAGCGTCAGATGTGTATAAGAGACAGGTCTCATGCAGTGGCGTTTTATTTTTATTCAGATGCTCTACGAAGGACTGGATTCCACCCTTGTATTCGAATTCGTCTTTTTTATCATCGCGCTCGTCACTCAGAACGATACGCACACCTGAATTAAGGAAAGATAACTCACGTAGGCGCTTCGACAGAATATCGTAATGAAACTCGATATTGGTAAAGATCGATTCACTGGGCCAGAAACGCAGGCTGGTGCCGGTTTTATCGGTTTCACCCACTACTTTGAGCGGCTCGACCGCCTCTCCCATGCGGTATTCCTGTTTATGTTTCTGCCCGCCACGATTGATGGTCAATTCCATTTTTTCAGATAGCGCGTTCACAACCGAAACGCCGACACCATGAAGACCACCGGATACCTTGTAGGAATTATCATCGAACTTGCCACCGGCATGCAGCACCGTCATGATGACTTCTGCAGCCGAGCGCCCTTCTTCCTGATGAATATCTGTCGGGATGCCACGACCGTTATCAGTAACAGAAACCGATTTATCGCTGTGGATTTTTACCTTGATTTCGGAACAATGACCGGCGAGTGCTTCGTCGATAGAGTTATCAACGACCTCAAATACCATGTGATGCAGGCCAGTACCATCATCGGTATCACCGATGTACATGCCTGGACGTTTTCTGACTGCTTCAAGTCCTTTCAGGACTTTGATATTGGAGGAATCGTAGGTTTGTTCCGAGCTCATTGAAATGACTAACTAATCTATAGATATCGCATTATATCAGGGTTTTCGGAAGTTAACCCAACTCTGTTGATACAACGGCGCACAAGTACAGCAATGGAACTCGGCCTTTGTTCTCAGTCACTAAAACGCTTCGACGATACCCTGTTCCACGTGGAACATCTTGCGATCTTCCCAGTGACTAGTATCGATCTGCTGCGGTTCAATCGCTGTCAGGAACAGCTGAATCGGCATCTGCTCCAGTACCGACAATATCTGGCAACGATGTTCATCATCCAGCTCCGCAGCCAGGTCATCGTACAACAGGATACAATGTCGAATATCGGTGGCTGTAAATTGCTTGACTTGCGCCAGTTTCAGTAAAGCTACCAGCGTTTTTTGCTGTCCACGTGAAATACCTGTTTGGGCTGACTTACCATCCACTGAAATCTGAATATCTGCACGGTGCGGTCCCGCTTGTGTCATCCCTCTCTTTTTATCCCTGTCGTAATTCTGGCGCAGGTATTCAAGTAACGATTCATTCTCTTTCCAGCCTCTTTTGTATTCAACCCTGATATCCTGCCCGGGGAAAAATGCTGTGATCAGTTGATTCATATAAGGCGTAAGATTTTGAAAGTATCTTTGCCTAAGCTCATCAATACTGATGGCAGCATGATCAAGCTCTGCATCCCACAGCTGGCAGTATTTTTTATCTTGCCCCGAGCGTATTGCAGCATTTCGCTGCGTGAGCGCTTTTTTATAGCGTTGCCATGCCTCGAAGAATCCGTGTTCCACGTGGAACACGCCCCAATCAAGATACTGACGTCTTTGTGTGGGGCTGCCGGTAATCAGCCGGTAGCTGTCAGGGTGAATAGCCAATACTGGTAACAGGCTGGTGATATCGGCAACACGCTTGATAGCCTGTTGATTTGCCCTGACCTCCAGTTTTTGCCGGCTACGCTTGATACCTATTGGTATAGACTTTTTCTGCTGGTTTTCGGCGCGCGCAAACAGCTGCAGGAACCTGGCTTCATGATTAATAATGTCGGTGAGATACGGCGTTCGAAAGGAACGCAAGTGACTTAAATAATAGATGGATTCGAGAATACTGGTCTTTCCCGACGCATTCTTGCCAAATATCAGGTTGATACCAGGGCTGGGATCAATTTTTACATTTCTGAGATTTCTAAAATCCCGAATCGTCAGTTGTGACAACTGCATGTTGAATGGAAATTATGACGATACATGAATGCCGGGCTTGCGTTTTGACTATAAACGCATTGGCATGATCACGTATTTACAATCCTGGTGATCCGGGTATGTCATTAAGCAGCTTGAATTTGAATCACGCATACTGGCCTGAACCATACTACTGTCCGTGACATTGAGCACATCCAGCATGTAATTGACATTGAAACCGATTTCAAGGGAATCACCCTTATAGTCAATCTCGAGCTCAACATCGGCCTCTTCCTGGTCTGGATTCTGTGCCTGTAGTTCAAGCAGGTTTGTTTCCAGCATCAGGCGTATACCACGGTATTTTTCATTTGACAGGATGGACGCTCTTACCAGTGCCTGGCGTAATTGTTCCCGATCAGCCGTAAGAACATTTTTACTGTCTTCTGGAATCACCCGGTTGTAATCCGGGAAACGACCATCAATTAATTTAGACGTAAACTTGAAGCCAGCAATTTCTACCTGGATATGATTACTGCCAATAACCATCATAAGTTCAGCATCGTTGTCTTCAAGCAGACGCAATAATTCCTGAATGCCTTTTCTGGGAACAATAACCTGTTTCATTTCGTTAATTTCACACTCAGCCTGTTTTTCACAGTATGCGAGTCGATGGCCATCCGTTGCCACGGCACGAAGCATTCCACTGTTGACCTCGAGCATGAGACCGTTCAGGTAATAACGGACATCCTGTAATGCCATGGCAAAAGCAGTTTTGTCGATGAGTTCCTTCAGAATATTTTGAGGAAGTTTAAATTCAGCAATGCCATGAATGGATTCCAGTGCTGGAAAATCAGCCGCGGGTAATGTTGCCAGTGAGAAACGGCTGCGACCTGATTTGATCGTTGCCTTGTCACCCTCGACCTGTATGTCTATTTTCGATTCATTAGGTAAGGCTTTGCTGATATCAAGTAACTTGCGTGCAGGTAACGTGGTTTCTCCTGGTTCATCAACGACCATGTTTATCGTGGTAACCAGTTCAATTTCCAGATCGGTAGCCGTGAGTGAGATTTGCTCTTTTTCTGCTTTAACCAGAATGTTGGATAAAGCTGGCATGGTCTGTCGTTTTTCAACAGCCCCGATAATTTTCTGCAGTGGATTTAACAGATCTTCCCTCTGGATCTGAAATTTCATATGGAATACCTATAAGTATTATTTTATTTATATATAAAACTAGTAGTAATTATAAGCATCACTATAAATTGTGGATAACTCTATTTTTTTTAATAAAATCAATATATTATGTGCTTAAAATTAGATTCTTTGCTGTTGGTTTAACAACCCAAAGCTGTCAATGATCTGTGGATAACTTTTAGGCCTGATTTCATCGACAGGTTTTACTTAGTTTATCCACAATTCATTCACATTTTATTCAATTGATGCCTAGTTACTCAAAATTCGCATCATATTCATATAGTCTTCGTTGATTTTTACATCAGAATCACGCAATTCTGCAATCTTACGACAACCGTGCAATACAGTCGTATGATCTCGCCCACCAAAAGCTTCACCAATTTCAGGCAAGCTGTGATTGGTTAATTCTTTTGAAAGCGCCATGGCCAGTTGGCGAGGTCGGGTAATCGACCGGCTGCGTCGGTTGGATAGCAGGTCCGAACTGCGAATTTTGTAATACTCGGCAACCGTCTTCTGAATATTTTCGATGGTTACGGTTCTGTCCTGCAGCGCAATAAGGTCACGTAATGTTTCTTTGGCAAACTCCATGGTCACCGGCTTGCCGGTAAAGTTCGCTGTTGCCATGACGCGACGAAATGCACCTTCGAGCTCACGAATGTTTGATCGTATGCGTTTGGCAATAAAGAATGCAACTTCATTAGGGAAGTGGATGCCGGTCTCTTCGGCTTTTTTCTGCAGAATGGCTACGCGGGTTTCAAGCTCGGGTGGCTCGATACAAACGGGCAGTCCCCAGCCAAAACGTGAACGCAGGCGCTCTTCCAGGCCTTCTACTTCTTTCGGGTAACGATCACAGGTCAGGATGATCTGGCGCCCGCCTTCGAGAAGTGCATTAAATGTATGGAAAAATTCTTCCTGGGAGCGTTCTTTTCCTGCAAAAAACTGAATGTCATCAATCAGCATGCAGTCGAGTGAACGGTAATACTGCTTGAAGGCATCAATCGCGTTATGTTGCAACGCCTTGATCATGTGTCCAACGAAGCGTTCGGAGTGCAGGTATACAATGCGTGCGTTGGGCCGATTTTGCAGCATCATATTCCCTACAGCGTGCATCAGGTGGGTTTTACCCAGACCAACACCGCCATAGAGAAACAGTGGATTGTAGGCATCGCCAGGATTCTCGGCGACCTGCATCGAGGCTGCCTTGGCCAGCTGGTTAGATTTACCTTCAACGAAGCTGTCGAAAGTGAAACTCGGATTCAGGTTGTGTTCAATCGGGGAACGTTGTTGTTGCTTGATTTCAACCTCACGCCCAAAGTCAGTCACGGTCCGTGAAGTATCAGGTGCTGGCCTTGTTCCTGTGGATGCCGGTTTCGGTTCGGGCGCAGCCATAATGGGTGCACCCTGGGTTCCGATTTCCAGAGACAGGTTGACACCGTTTTCAGGACTAACGTCTGACAGGATGGTCTCAATACGGGACTGGAAGTTTTGTTTAACCCAGTCGAGCACAAAGCGGTTAGGTGCCAGCAGGGTTAGCTGGTTATCAGCTTCACGCACCTGCAATGGACGTATCCATGTATTCAGCTGCTGATCTGACAGCTCTTGCTCAAGGCGTTGTAGACAGTTCGTCCAGAGTGCATTACTCACTCGAACCCGACCCTCCGATCGAATGAAGTTGATGGTATAACCAGGGAAGAACGTGGCATTGTATACCCGTTATCAGGGCTTATCCATCCCGTTTTTCTGAAAGCCCCAAAGACTTTAAAAAACAGCCACTTCTGCTTTGACTCTACTCGACCGTATCAGTAAAATGCGCGGTTCGCTGAATTCACAAGATATATACAGGTTCAAGGGCAATGAAAAGAACATTCCAACCAAGTCGAATAAAACGCGCCAGGACACATGGCTTCCGTGCGCGCAGCCGTACCCTGGGTGGTCGCAAAGTACTAAAAGCACGTCGTGCCAAAGGTCGTCATCGCCTGGCTTTGTAACCTGTCACTCACTGGGGCACTTAGACGATGAGCGCGGCGCGCTTGCAAAAGCGTGCCAGATTGTTAAAGGCCGTTGATTATGCCAGGGTGTTTGACAATGCGGTACGCTCGAGTGACCAGTATTTCACCGTACTCGCACGGAAAAATGACAGTAGCAATCCTCGCCTGGGACTGGCAATTTCGAAAAAAAGAGCAAAACTGGCAGTAACGCGGAATCGACTCAAGCGCCTCATTCGGGAAAGCTTTCGACTTAGACAACAGGAGTTGTTCGCAGCAGACTACATCGTTTTGGCAGGCCAAACATGTAGCAAGGCAACTAACAGCGAGCTCAACCACTCTTTAGATAAACACTGGCAACGACTGAATAAATTATGCGCCAAATCCTGATTGCATTGATAAAGCTGTATCGTTATGCGATCAGCCCCTACCTGGCGCCAAGCTGTCGCTACACGCCGACTTGCTCCAGTTATGCGATCGAAGCTGTCAGTCGCCACGGTGTTTTTCGTGGCAGCTGGCTCGCGATCAAGCGAATTGGTCGCTGCCACCCCTGGCATGAAGCCGGTTACGACCCTGTACCCGAAGCGCATGATGCCAAGCTAACCAGAAGGGAACATTGATGCAAAATCAGCGACTGCTGTTGTATTTCACTCTGTTTTTCATTGTCTACCTGCTATGGGCAGAGTGGCAGATGGACTATGGACCCAAGCCAGCCATTCAGACTGAATCAGCAGCAGTAACAACTGATCAGCAGGCTGCACCTGATGCAATTACACTGGATGCTGTACCTGAAGCGGCCGGCGTGCCCGGTGAGACAGAACTGGTCGCAGATACCCAGGGGTCGGCTACCGACAGTCAGCGTATTCGGGTTATTACCGATGTTCTCGATGTTGAAATCGATACGCGCGGTGGCGATATCAGAAAAGCTGTTCTGCGAAATTACGCCAAAACAGCCGACAATCCTGAAGAAAAGCTGGTGCTGATGACCGACGATGCGCGTAACTATTTTATTGCGCAGTCTGGCCTGGTTTCAGTTAATAAAAATACCGCACCAACGCATAACGCTATCTATAGTGCGCAAAAGACAAGTTATCGGCTGGCCGAGGGTGTGGATGAAATCCAGGTACCACTGACATGGAAAGGCGATGACGGGGTCAAGGTTGAGAAAATTTATACCTTCCGTCGTGGTGACTATGTCATCAACACAGAACACAAGGTAACGGCTGGCCGTGAAGACTGGTCTGGCAGCCAGTATATGCAGCTGGTACGCACACCACCCCTGGATGAAGAAGGTAATGCCTTTATATATACCTATACCGGTGGCGTTGTTTTCAATAATGACATCAAGTACGAAAAAATCGATTTTGATGATATTGCTGAACAGGACCTCAAGTCCAATATTGGTGATGGCTGTCTGAATATAAATGACGCCAGCAAGGGCTGCGATCTCAAAGATGTCTGGCTGGCCATGATTCAGCATTATTTCCTTTCTGCCTGGATTCCGGAATCCGGCAATACCAATCATTACTACAGTCGCCAGCCTTCAAGATCGCTCAATTACATACTCGGCGCGCGTTCTCCAGCGACAAAAATCCCTGCCGGCGACACAGCGTCGTTGAACAGCCGACTGGTCATCGGCCCAAAACTGCAAAAAGAACTGGAACAGGTTGAACCGGGACTGGAGCTCACCGTTGATTACGGTATCCTGACGATTCTTGCCAAACCGCTGTTCTGGTTACTGGATATCTTCCACGGCTGGTTCGGTAACTGGGGATGGGCCATCATCTTCCTGACGATTACGGTTAAAGCGATTTTCTTCAAGCTGTCTGAAATGAGCTATCGTTCGATGGCGAAAATGCGCAAGGTAACGCCGCGCATAAAACAGATGAAGGAGCGTTATGGCGATGATCGCCAGGCCATGAGCAAGGCCATGATGGACATGTACAAGCGGGAAAAAATTAATCCCATGGGTGGTTGCTTCCCGATCCTGGTACAGATGCCGGTTTTCATCGCGTTGTACTGGGTGTTGCTTGAAAGTGTCGAAATGCGCCACGCGCCCTTTATCCTGTGGATAGACAACCTGTCGGCGATGGACCCCTATTTCATCCTGCCTGTGATCATGGGTGTATCCATGTGGGTGCAGCAAAAACTGAATCCGGCACCGGTTGATCCAGTACAGCAAAAAATATTCCAGTACATGCCATTCGTGTTTACGGTGATGTTTGCCTTCTTCCCTTCAGGGCTCGTGCTTTACTGGGTGGTTAACAACATTCTTTCGATCGCACAGCAGTATGTGATTACACGGCGTATCGAAAAAGAATAAAGAATCTGTAGATGGATACAATCGCGGCCATTGCCACACCACCCGGTCAAGGAGGTGTTGGCATTGTGCGTGTATCCGGACCGCTGGCTAAATCCATAGCCGAAAAAATACTGACACGCTGCCCACAACCCAGAAACGCTGAATACCTGTCTTTTCTCGATACTTCAGGAAGTGTTATTGATAAAGGTATCGCGCTTTACTTTAATCAGCCGCATTCATTTACGGGCGAAGATGTCCTTGAGTTACATGGCCATGGTGGTCAGGTTGTGCTTGATCTTCTATTACAGCAAACCATTATTCATGGTGCGCGCGTTGCGCGTGCCGGTGAATTTTCCGAGCGCGCTTTCATCAATGAAAAGCTGGATCTTGCCCAGGCAGAAGCCATCGCAGATTTAATCAGTGCGGAAAGTGAAGATGCAGCACGCGCAGCCATGCGTTCACTTCAGGGTGAGTTCTCATCCAATATTCATACGCTTGTTGAAGCATTAATACAGCTGCGTATATATGTAGAAGCCGCACTGGATTTCCCCGAAGAAGAAATCGATTTTCTGGCTGACAAGGCTGTTTCCGATAAATTGTATTCAATCAGGGACCAGGTAAACAATGTACTGGAGTCAGCCAGGCAAGGGTGCTTGTTAAAAGAAGGTATGACCGTCGTTATCGCAGGTAAACCAAATGCCGGAAAATCCAGCCTGTTAAATCAACT
>JARFRD010000013.1 GCA_029287435.1 Gammaproteobacteria bacterium | reverse complement strand
AAGCACGACTGATGATATTGATTTCTCGAATGATGGCGGCAGTTCATTTATCACGCCGAGTATCGATGGCAGCGGCTTCGATGCGACAGTACCCCCGATCAACTTCATTCGCATTACACCGAAAGGTGAATTCCGTGGCAGTGATGGTACTAATGATCCAGGCTTTAGTATCAAGTGGCGTGTGAAGGTTAACTAGTCACAGAAGAAGTTATTCGATTGTTTGATTTACAGCAGAGGCGCAAAGGGCACAAAGGTAAATTTAATGAGTGTCATTGCGAACGCAGTGAAGCAATCTCAGTGAGTATGCAAGATTATACGAGATTGCCGCGCTTCGCTCGCAATGACAAGACTTGTATCAAACTAACTTAAATAACCTCTGTGTCCTCTGTGCCTCTGTGGCAAATGAAAAAAACGATTATGCCTTCCCTGGCACAATCTTGCTCACATGGTATGACGAAAGCTATGAATCATGCCATCCATGGACTCTCAGGAGACTAATCAGGCTGCCAGTTTGTGGATTACTGTGCCCAGTGCATGTTCAAATGTTGAATGATCGGCAATCATACGTGACTTCTCATTTTCGAGTTCAGCTGCAAAGTCACCCGCGTCTTTTTCAATGACTTTTACGCCTCGACAGTCGACGAAAACAAGTTTGGCGACTTCGGTTAGCACGACTGACAGTTTCAGGCGGCGTACAGGACTGTCATCACCGTTAAAGATTTCAAACCATACGCCAGGATGGGCATCGCTGGGAAGCTGCGCAATCTTGTCGCGCGCAATTTTTGCCTGCTCTTCGATGCGTGCCGCCTCATCATCCTGCTCTTCTTCGTCGAGAATTTCATTGGCTGCAATGGTTGCCTCTTCTTCAACGTAAGGAATTGCATCAGTAAACTGATCAGCAGCATCGATTACATTTTCGCTGGAAGCTTCCTCTTCTTCCTGTACCATCTTGTAACCGAATTCATCGATCATTTTGAGGAATCTTTCCTGCAACGCACTTACCTGTGTATCCACCTCGAATTTATTCTGCTGGGTTTCATACAGTTCATCATTCACAGCCTCAACCAGTGGTTCATGATGGGTTTTGAGCATTTCCCACTGAGCTTTTGATTTAATCGGTTGCAGGCATTTCAACAGAAGCTTGAGTAACATGATTGACTGCAGCCACTGATTACTGTCTTTTCCATGTTTGATATAACGATTAAGCATCAGTGTTGACCAGTTTTTCAATACCAGTGGCTGTACATCCTGTGGTAATTTTTTATTCGAAGAAAGATAACGCAGTTCTGTCAGTACGACTTCCCTCGCATGTGCCTTGATGATAGCGCGCTGTTCTGCGTTCTCATTTTCTTCAGCTAGTGCGTGCTCTTGCTCAATAAGCGTTTCTAATGCATCAACAGCGTTGTTAAAACTTGAAATATCTACGTCAAATTCTTTCAGAAGATTATCAACAATGATCTCTAGCTCAAGGTAAACATTGTGTTCCTCATCTTCAACACCCTTGCCAGCCTCTGATATGAGATCAAGTGTGGTACGCGCGGGATGATCTTCGTGCGAGAACATTTCCTGGTCAAGCATGGCTGCCTTGACTACAGGAATTTGCAGTCGCATCAAAAGGTTGGTGATAACCTTGGAAATGCTGTTGTCGATCATGATTTCATCAAACATCATGCCGACGAAATCAATGCTTCTCTGATCGAGGATATTGACCCGTTGAGTGACAACACCACCATTGTTGTTGCCCACTTCAGCAACTATTGTGCGCTTGATCTGTTCTGAATCAATTTTTTCAATATCTCCTTTTTTACTAGCCACTTCTTCCTGAAGTTTTGATAATGAACTTAAAAGCTCTTTGCGGGTAAAACAATTATTATTATCTTTATCAGTAGGCATTACCTTGAATGACTCGGGAATGTCTTCGCCCTTGGCAGTGGTAAAGCCATTCATAAACTGGCTGATAAAGTAGCCTATATCTTCCTTTGATCGAGGCACAAAGTCTGATGACCTGTTTTCCTGCGGATCATAGTAAGTAGCTGTCCTTGTTGTAAAGCCCTTGTCTTCCGGTACAGCATCATCAGCCCCGGAATCAGAACCTTCCCCCTTTTCAAGGTTCTTCGCGCTGTACACGACTTCCGGCATGACACCGGCGTCGATGAACAACTGGTTCAGGGACTTATACATGTCTCCGAGCTTTGAGCTGACTTCCATATCAAACAGCTTGTAAAGAAGTAACTTGTATTCAAGCGTCATATCGATCTGCTTGACGGCAGACTGAAACGCTTCACAGATGTGTCGTGGGTCGATTGAATGGGTGTCGACTTCATCGCCCATAGTCATCTTCAGAAATTCGAAACGCGCTTCCAGGTTATTCACTTCCTGCCCGAAAATGTTCATTGCGTTCGAGTACATCTGGGTCACGGCCACCATTTCGTCCATTTCTTCCTGGTCGACCAGTGACAGTTCGTCAGTTTCGGACGAAGTGCTGCCAGACTTGATATGTTCATTGATAGCGATAAAGAATGACTTATCAAGGTTGCTGCGTTCGGTGCGCAGTATCTGCATCAGGTCGATATATTTTGATTGAAGCTCGGCGTTATCCGCGTTTTCCGAAAGCTCGAACAGAACATCATCAGCGTTGTTCAGCATGTCTGACACACGCTGCAACAGTTGGACGTTCAGGCGGTTAAATACATTATGAATAAGCTCGGAATAACGGGTGTTATCATCCTCAGATGCCTTCTCCGAAAGATCGCCTGTTTTTAAGGTATGAATCTCAGCACTCATTCAGCCTCTCCAATTAGTTGCATGGATTGAACGATTGGTCAAAAAATAATCAGGCGGCGGCATAGAATACGCACTACACCCCGCCTGATCGCGCAAAAATCTGGGCAAAATTAACTATTTGCCGGGTGCTATTTCATTCAGTTCGGGATCCAGAGACTGGTGAATTCAGTATCTGGCAGATTTTGAGACATTTGAATGATTGGTTGCTAACTTGTTGATAAGAAAGGACAAAGTCCAGATAAGTTGAGCAACTAATCCGTGTTCTATTTAGAAGGCTGAGTCAAATATAGAGCGCTGAAAACAAAAAATCAATAGAAAATGGAAAATATTCCGACAAGCGGTGTAAATTTTTTCGAATAGGTGTCGGAAAATGAGAAAGCGTGTCGAATTACCTGATTTTTACCTCGAAAGCGTTTTAACTTGCTGATTTTGCTAGAGAAATAACCAGGTCGATCATCATCGATGAAGCGCCCAGGTGCTGTGCCAGCGTGATTTCTGCGTCGGGATGCTGTGACCTGGCCTGCTCCAGCATTTCCGGTACATCTTCGACCACGTGACGACCGGAGTTGAGGAAATACGGCAATACAGTGACATGACTCGCACCATCATTGATGCAATTTGTTATGCCATCGGGTATGGATGGTTCTGCGAGTTCCAGAAAGCCGGCTTGAACGATTGGATATTCTTCGCTGCATTTTTCACGTATGGTATCTGCCAGTGCGGCAACTTCATCATTGGATTGTGAGCGACGGCTACCATGAGCCACTATCAGTAGTGCGTTCATATTTTTTTCCAGTATAAAATTCGGTTATTAACCGGCATCTCGTAATCCCTGACAAGTTGCATGCCGGCTGATTCGGCAAGACGGTTTAAATCTTCAAAGTTACGAATGCCACTTTCCGGGTCTCTGTCTTTGAGCCAGTCATCAAAGCTTGCGTTGCTGTCACTGGTATAGCGTTGTCCGTAGTTAAACGGTCCGTATAACAGAAACTTTGCATTGCTATCCAGTAATTTGCCAACGCCTTCAAACATCGCTTCGACATCATTCCAGTGCATGATGTGCGCCGTGTTCGCGGAAAACACGGCATCGACTTCTATATCTGGCCAGCTCGATGTCGATACGTTCAGTTCAACAGGAGCCCGTGTATTATCAAGACCGGCCTCTTCCAGCCAGCTGTTGATACCTGAATGATACTCAATACAGTCGCTGGTATACCACAATAAATGCGGGAGTTTTTCCGCGAAATAAACCGCGTGTTGTCCAGTACCGCTACCAATTTCGAGTACTGCCCTGTTGTTGGCAAGCAAGTGGCTTATGACTTGCAGAATGTGATCGCGGTTTTGATTGCAGGATTCTGAGTAGGGTTTTTGCATTATGACGTGATTGATATTTATTTTTTACCGCAGAGACGCAGAGGCGAAGAGTTATTTGTATTTATCTATTTCTTAACTGTCATCTCGACCAAAGGGAGAGATCCCATGATGGCGCTATGGTGTTCAGGAGATTTCTCCCTTTGGTCGAAATGACATATCTTCTTAAAAAAACTTTTGGGTTCTCTGCGACCTCTGCGTCTCTGCGGTTATTTTTTTATTTAATAATCCTGTAACAAGGTCTGTACTCGGTACCCGGCAATTTCATGCGTTGTTGTTCAACAAACGATTGCAGCAAGATGTCGATCAGCTCCATGATTTCGGTGTCACCTCGAATTTCAAACAAGCCATGCTCTTCAATTGCCTGGATACCTTCGGCTTTTACGTTACCGGCAACCAGTCCGGAGAAAACGCGCCTCAGATTGGCGGCCAGCAGATGCGGTTCCTGGTCTTTGGTAAGTTGCAGGTTACGCATGTTTTCATGTGTGGGTACGAACGGTTCCTGGAATGCCTGTTCGACAGTTAACATCCAGCTGTAGTAATAGGCATCTTCGTGGTTCTTGCGGAATTCCTTGACATACTCGATGCCGGATTTGATTTCGCGCGCGACCTGTAGCGGGTCATCAATGATGATCTTGTACAGGCGCTGTGCTTCTTGACCCAGGGTCTCACCAAGAAAATGGTCAATCTCCATGAAGTAGTTTTCTGCAGTTTCCGGGCCGGTAAAGATCAGCGGGAACGGAATGTCTGCGTTGTCCGGGTGTAACAGGATACCCAGGATATAGAGTATTTCTTCGGCGGTGCCGACGCCACCAGGAAACACGGTAACAGCGTGGCCGGTTCGTACGAAAGCTTCGAGTCGCTTCTCGATATCCGGCATGATGACGAGGTCATTGACGATCGGATTCGGCGACTCGGCAGCAATGATGCCTGGCTCGGATATGCCGATATAGTGACCGTGACTCATGCGTTGCTTGGCGTGCCCGACTGCAGCACCCTTCATCGGCCCTTTCATCGCACCTGGTCCGCAACCCGTACATATGTTCAGCCCTCGCAAGCCCATTTCGTAACCCACCAGCTTGGTGTAGTCATATTCGTAGCGTGAAATGGAATGACCACCCCAGCAAACAACCAGGTTCGGGTTGGTTGTGGGTCGAAGAATATTGGCGTTGCGGAGGATGTGAAACACGGCATTGGTAATACCGTCGGGTGTGTCGATATCAAAATGCGGGTTGTCGGTTATTTCATCGCTGACATAGACAACATCACGCAGCACGGCAAACAGATGCTCGTTAATACCCTTGATCATCTTGCCGTCAACAAAGGCAATGGCCGGTGCATTTTTCAGATCCAGCTTGATGCCCCGTTCTTCCTGCATCACGCTGATCTCAAAGGATTTATATCGCTCGAGCAGCTCTTTTCCGTCGTCCAGTGTGCTGCCGCTGTTGAGTACAGCCAGTGAACAATTACGAAACAGGGTATAGAGCCCCCCCTGGCTGGTATCGCGAAGCTTGTTTACTTCAGCTTTCGATAACACGTCCAGGTGGGTCTTGGGCGAGATGATGGCGTCAATGACATCGTATTTCATTTTTATAATTATTAGTTACTAAATACAGAGGCCCTATTCTCGCATACTTCCTGTCAGTCGGGCGCTATCACTGTGCGCCGGGTAACAGGGCATTGAGCTGGTTAATAACGTCCGGACTATCCCATTCGATAGCGCCATTAACACCATAAGCAATACGGCTATCAGGACCGATCACGAAAGTCGCCGGGTATACCAGAACATTCCAGTTCGACGAAAACTGTCCGTCAAGATCGACTAGCACGGGGAAATCAACATCGACCATTTGCATAAATTCAAGAATTTGCTCAGGTTTCTCCGCATAGTTTATTGAGATTAGCTCAAAAGGTTTGCCAAGCATGGATTGTCTGAGCCTGTTTAATGCAGGAATCTCTTCGACGCAGGGCCCACACCAGCTGGCCCAGAAATTTATCACTGTAACTTTTCCATCATAACTTTTGCGTTTGAATGGCTTCCCATTGACACTCATCAGATCAATCGCAAGCGGTGACATCTGGCCTTTAAAGGGTTGGAGTGAAAGATCAAGGTTTTTCTGTAGCGGTTGTTGGATATCGGCAATTGGTGCTGCAGTTACAGGTGTAGGTGTCTTTGCCAGGATGGGTAGGGACCTGGCAATTTCGGCAGGCATTTTACGCAGCATGTCGAAGGTCTCGCTGGCGATATCCTCTTCATAGAACAATCCGGTAACGCCGGGCATGATCTTCAGGTGAACAGGTGCACCGCCTGCCTGCAGTTTCTCCAGGGTTGTGTCCAGTTGCCAGCGATTGCCACGCTTGTCCCCCTGGTAAAGCATGATCGGTATGTTGGTCGCGCTGGCGACCGGATCATACACCGGAGGTTGCCCCAGTGGCGGGATCTCACTGTAGAGTTCGGGTGAAATCAGAATCGCGCCGCTGAGATAGCTGCTGGGGTTGTCGTTCTCGCCCTGCATTTGCCATAACCTTGCAGCTCGAAGTACCGGTAATGCGCCGTACGATCTTGTCATCAGCGTTACCTGCTTACCGGATTGCCTGTGTGCTTCTGATATCAATGCGCTGATGTAACGGCCATCAAGTGAACGCAGTGAATTAACGCTGACAGGTATAAAAAGGTTTTCAAGAACATTAACAGACCAGACCTCGATACCTTTTTGGGCCAGCGACCTGGCGACTTTATGAGCACGGACTTCTGAGCCAAAACCCGGGGTTACCCAGAGTACGAGGTGTTCACCGTCGGCTGTAAAACGGGTCAGGGAAAATTCCTCATCGAGTATTTCTACTGACAAGGAATTATCAGCATGTGCTGAATTAATGCAGAATAGACCGGGGATAGCAACCAGGGCCAGGGCATAAATAATTCGACGTAAGCGGTGTTGCATGTTCTTTATTTTAAATAAGTAAAGATAACAGACGGGTAATCAGACTTAACTGCGGATTATAGATTAACCCTCATTAACAAGTTCATTGAACATGCGAATGTAGTCGTTGGTTTTTTGTGTGAAGTAGTCCTTCTGATCCTGTGTGAGTGTATGAGCGATATTAACAGTGAGTTCAGCGATTAATTTCTTGTTGTGCTCGAAGCTACGCTGCAGGTTTTCGTTTTCATCGGTTTCAAAGTTGTTGAAAAATGTCAGTAGCGCTTGCTGTTTTTCTGATTGCGTGCTGGAAGATTCAAGTATCGAGCGAATGCTCTGCTGCCATGCCAGGCGACGTTGTAAGCGATACAAAGCCGTGCTTTCCAGTTCAAGTGCTGTTTGTTCAATATATTTGCGATGTTGTTCGGTAATTGAGCCGAGCCAGTTTTCGTAAAAGTCGATGAGTTGATCATAAAAGCCTTCGAGCATTTCTGCTTTGTCGATATCTATATATTCTTCACGATAGTCATCGTTATTGTCAGCAATACTTGCAAACAGCTCACTGCGCTGGTTTTCATCCAGTTGGGGTAACAGCACAGCCATCTCTTCATTGATCCTGGATAGCATTGATAGCCAGAATTGATTGCCGTCATCAAAGCGTCTTTGTACCTGCTCGAAGGTGAGGTCATTGAGTACTTCTCGTTGCAGGCCCTGCAGCCACTCAGCATACTCAGGTAGTTGTGTACGGCGATGCCAGTTGATCAATGCAGCAGAACGTTGCTCGAGTTGATCCTCGAGCGGGTCATCCAGTGTGACCATACCCTCGACATATTCAGGAATGAGATAGTCGAGCTTGTTGTATACCGATTTGAATGAACAGGCAGTTATTGATGCGATTGCCGCAATAAGCAGCAGGTGTTTTAATGTCTGTCGAACACGGCCATGCAACATTATTGAGTACGCAGGAACAGGCGTTCAACATTGCCACGAGCGATAAGCGTGGCGGCATCCGGTGGTAGCTGGTGCAGCCAGTCACGTGACTCTTCCGCAATTTCCGGCAGATCAGCCCAGCGACTGGGTTTGTAGGTATCCATGCCAACCAGGAAGCGATCTTTGTATTTTGTTAACAGTTCCATCCATTCAGGTGTCAGATCACCATTGTCATCCAGCATGCCTTCGCGTAATGACAGTTCTACGTAAAAATGCTCGTGTTTGTTTAACAGCTGCGTCAGCAGGCTGGTCGGGGCGCCAAATCCACCGTGGGCCCAGATAACGGGGATGTCGGGTGCCAGTCGCAGAAAGTTGTGAATGCCCGTAATGTCCGTGTGTGGGTGTAACGCAAGTCCCTGCTCCCGTGCAATATTCACGATTTCAATCATGACGTCTGTGGTGGTGTCTTCACCGAAGACATGGAATTCGCCGAAGCCTTTATAGGGTACTCGCTTGAGATGATCTCGAATGTAATCGGGTGTTGTTGGATCCTTGAACCAGAGATAACGGTGGCGAATGTTCTTGTATGGGCGCAAGAATGGAATAACGACATCAGGTGCGGCTTTATACATCATCTCTGCCCCTTCGGTGGGCGTTGCCGAGACGATTGCATGTTCGATGCCTTCATCCTTGAGCATCTGCACAGCCTGGTCAGGTGGTAGTGACTCCCATACATCCCAGTCGTAGTGTATGTGTGCGTCATAGATGATGGGCTCAAGGTCATTGGCATACTGCATCTCATCTGCATACACGCTGTTGCAGAAGCTGAGTAAAAACACGAGGGCCGGTATGTATTTGCGCATGCCTTACATTAACCAGATTGTTAAACGAAAACAATCTCGATACCTGTGGCAGGTATCGAGATTGTAATTACCTACTATCTTTCGGGTCTTTTCAGTGCTCCCAGACAGCGTATCCCATCGATCTCAGACGTTTTGCCAGATTCGGTTCTTCGGCCAGTGCTTTTTCATAAGGCATCGGATTCATGTCCGTAAACAGTTCCGGTCGCAGGCGTCTTGCGTAGCGTCTGACAAACTCCTCACTCTTGTAACCAACCAGGTGATAATTAAAGCGCTTCTCTGGTGAGTGTTTGGTCAGGCCGACATACAGGCAAGGCATGCCTTCCTTGTATTGTGGATTTGCTTGCGCAAATTTATCGTATTGCAAAACATCCTTATCAAGCTCGATAACGTAAAGATTATGGTGAGGAATATGTGTATTCGTTTTCATAATATTTCTCCTGTGTGTGTGGCATTCAGGTGTTCTAGTGCTTACGGGTGTGTTGCGTCGGCTGCACATCAATACTTCGATGCAACAGCTCTTCGACAATCCGTCGCAGTTCTACGAGGCCACCTACTTCATGTTCGATCGCCTTGCGTAACTGCTGATCATGGCCGGGAATCCAGTTTCCTTTGCAGGTTCCACCACATCCGCACTGGCAGTGTTTTGGCTGTAACTTGATAGCCATATTTCACCCCTTTGATTGTGTTAATAATTACCTCTTATGTGTTTTGATGACTTAAGAATAAGGCTTGAGACAGGGTAAAACTTGACGAAATACGCCAACGATTTGTCACCTGGATAATCTCCAGGCGGGTGAAAAAATCAGCAGGATAAGCCGCTCTGCAGCGGCCCGTGGAGGTTTTCGGGTTATTACTCTTTCAGCTGGATATAGAGATGGCCTTGCCTGACTTCGATCAGTTCAACACCATCAGCAAAAGCCTGCCAGAATCCAGGCTCCTGGCCGAATTCCTGGATCAGGTCGACGTTTTTAATGCCTCCCATCCAGGCGTTGGGCATGGGTACACCCCAGACGCTGATACCGCGAAGCTTTACGATGGGTTTTCCCGTGGCATAGGCAAGTTCAACACCGGCACTGAGCTTGACCGTATTGCCGCCGAGCAGTGGAAAGTCTTCATCGAGATGAACCAGTAATTTGGCACTGGCCAGGTCGTCTGAGAGGTCTATCGCGAGTCGTGTAGCAAGGTCAGTGTTGTTGGCCAGCAAGGCGTTGAGTTCTTTCTCGCTGAAACGAATCTCACGACTGGCACCGGCTTCAGAATATGCTTCAGGAATCAATGCACCGGTATTCGGCTCTGTTTCCATTGTTGACCTCGAGGGTCGTCCGCGCCGGTCAACATCGGTTTTGAATTGCTCGAATGTTTCAAGCTTCCGCTCAAGCACCTGTTGTTCCTTGCTATTGAGTACCACGGGCTCGAATTTTGACGGAAACAGCGATTTCATCGCCCATATTGTTGCACCTGCTGTTATGCCGATCGCGAGCAGGACCAATAACGTAACCTGCAAGGCGTTGAAGCCCCTGTTCCGGGTTTCTTGCTGTTGTGATGGGCTTGCAGAAGGTTTTTGATCTAAATTCATGGGATGCTAGTGTAGCAAATCAGCTGTATGAATGATTGCGCTATGAATAACACTCTGGCGAGATGAATAATTATTGTGCCCAGTCCGGCATGGTGCTGGCGTCGATATTAAAAACGGCTGAGCCAACGAACCAGACAAGCAACGTGATCAGCACGATAGCAACCAGGTTAATGATAATGCCGGTTTTTATCATGTCGCGAATTCTGAGCTTGCCCGAAGCAAATACGATTGCGTTAGGCGGTGTTGCGATCGGCATCATAAACGCCATGGATGCTGACAGGGTGACGGACAGCATCAGCAAAAGCGGGTTGATATCGATGGCTTTGGCAACTGAGGCAACCAGTGGTAACAGCATTTCCGACGTTGCGGTGTTGGACGTCACCTCGGTCAGGAATACAACCGTTGCTGAAACGCCCGCGACCAGCGTCATGGGATCAAGGTCCTTCATATCAGCAAACTGGTGACCAATGTATTCAGACAGGCCGCTGACGGTAAAACCCCTGGCCAGTGCAAAGCCGCCACCGAACAACAACACGATATGCCACGGCAGTTTGCGGATAATCTCATCGTCAGCAATACGTCGGTACTGTTCCCTGTTCCTGGCAGGGATGCTGAATAATACCAGCGCGGCGGCAATGGCGATGGTGCCGTCGTTGATCAACCTGGCTGTATCAAACAGACCTGACCAGCCCGGGATGATCAGTTCGCCGATAACAATATCCTTACGAAACATCCAGCTCAACGCAGTCAGGGAGAAAACCACAGCGACGATCTTTTCCTCATAACTCATAGGCCGGCCTGACATTTCGTGGACTTCATCGGTAGAGAATTTCAGTTTAGTGAATCCCCTGCCCGTGTAACGCATAGAAATAACGGCCCAGGTAATCAACAGCATCGACAGAGAAAACGGCAAAGCGAATATCAACCACTGGGCAAAGGTGATTTCGGGCGCTAAAGGGAATGTGATTTCGAAGATGCGCTGCATCGCAAGGTTGGGCGGCGTACCGATCAGGGTGCTGACACCACCGATCGAACAGGCATAAGCGATACCGAGCATCATGGCTGTTAACAGGTTCTGCCTGTCCTGTTGATTCAATTGATCCGCGGCTCGCGCATACACCGCCAGGCCAATGGGTAGCAACATCGTGGCCGTTGCTGTGTTTGATACCCACATGGAAAGCCCGGCACTGGTAACCATAAAACCAAGCACCATGTACATGGCGCTACCATGAAACCAGCTGATCACGCGTAGTGCAATACGTGTGTGCAAATGCCAGCGTTGCATGGTGAGTGCGAGAATGAAGCCGCCAATGAAGAGGAAAATGGTGGAGTTCATGTAGACGGCCGCAACTTCCTTGCCGCTTGTGATACCGAGTACTGGAAACAGAATCAACGGCAGCAGCGCTGTTGCCGCGAGTGGTAACGCTTCGGTCATCCACCATACCACCATGAGCGCTGCTGTAGCTGCCATGTTGGAGACGCTGGCAGTGGGGAAAACCGGCAGCATCTTGACCAGCACGAATACGGCAGGCCCCAGGTAGAAACCAAAACGGGACACCTTGAGATGCAGGCCGGTCACTATGAGTCAGGCCTGAAAAATGCCGCTAGTGTAACAATCAGGCTGAAACAAAATAACAGGGCAGATATGACGATTAGCATTTCAGCCATGGTGATACCAAAGATAATTTCAGGTGTGTATCCACAGGATGTCTCAACGCGATAAAGCCAGGGTAACCAGGTATCAAGCGCAAGCCAGGATGGCAGCCCCAGATCGAAGCCACAATCGCCAAACACAAAGCCACGTTCAGTACCGAGCAGTTGATAGGAGCGTTCAACAAGACCGATCGCTATCGCTACCACCGAAAGGTGTACAAGCAGGTTAAGGAAACGATTTTTGCGTAATAAAAGACCGTTAAATGCCGCGATAATGAGCAATGAAAACAACAGACGTACCTGGATGCACATGACGCAGGGCTGCTGATCAAGTTCGTACTGGTAGTACAGTGCGGCCATGATCATACCAAGACCGAGTAACAGGGTTGCCAACCAGTAACTGCGGCTGTGTGCAATGTTTACAAGTTTGCGCATAACAGTATTTAACCTCGTGTCAGGGTAATGTTATCAGTTCGTAGCCCAGCTCTTCATAGTTGTTGATCTGTACCGGGCCTGCAGGTGCAACATCAACGTATTTCGGGAAATCACTTTCACTGACGCCAAACCAGCTGGCATAGGTACCACAAACGTGAACTTCAATATCATCCTTTACTGCGAGTTGTTCGACAATCCCGTGAACCTGCTCTGCTTCACTGCGGTTGTTTTTCGTTAACATAAACTGTTCCTGTCCATGCGTGACGATGGCTATGGGAAGATCAGGGTACTTATTGCGCAAACGCTGAATATCCTCATTTATATCTGGTAGCAGCGTATTGAGCAGCAAGCGATCGCTGCTGACAATTTCAATAACCACGCCTGCAGGACGCTGGTTCTGCGCGATCAGGTCATCGATGCCAAGTGCATTTGCACCGGGTGAGAGCATGATGAGGCAGAGCAGAATGAAATGAATGTGTATCTTAAACATGCGGTACTGTGCAGTTCGGCGAAGCGGCTTTCTTTTCATGAGTAATTACCCTATCTTATAAGTAATGGTTGGACAATAAAAAGAAAACATATGCTCAGATCGATTGCACGCTGGTTATGGTTGCTGTGGTGCTGGCTGGAGTTATCGGTATTTACCCTGGCACTGTACGCACTTTCATGGTTGCCGCGTGCTTTTACGGGTAATTACTACCATAACCTGTCACGTACCTGGTGCAAATACCTGGTTCGCGCGCTGGGAATAGATTTACGTCTGCACCAGAAGAACAGGAAGCCCCTGCCCGATCAATATATCCTCATTTCCAACCACCCTTCTGCACTGGAAGATTTTGCAATTCCTGCATTATTCGATATTTACCCGTTAGGCAAACAAGGCGTCAGGCAATGGTATTTTATCGGGCGAATCAGTGATCGTGCACAGTCAATATTCGTGAAACGTGATGATCCGGAATCACGTCATGCTGCACTTGAAAAACTGATCGAGTATGCAAAGTCAGGGCGTAACCTGGCGATCTTCCCCGAAGGTGGTTGTAAAGGCCGGCGTATATACGAGAAATTCCAGACCGGTGCATTCGATGTGTCGATACAGACGGGTGTGCCCATTCTTCCCGTATTTTTACATTATGAAGAGCAGGAAAGATTCGAATGGCATGAACCACACACACTGTTACACAAATTCTGGCATTACATGACTGCACAGAACAATCATGCCAATTACTATGTTTACGACGCTATCAGCCCCAATGGTTTTGTCGACAAGGATGCATTTGCCGAGCATGTACACGGTATGTACCTGGAATGGCAAAAACGCTACCTGGATTAGATCACCGCAGAGGCGCGGAGACGCAGAGCGTGTGAAATTTATTCCGGGCCGTTATGGGTTGAAGCTTTGCTCCTGGTTGATGGTTCTTGCTAGTCTTTGAATATCTCTTTGAAGAATACCTGGGTTTGTTCCCATGAATCCTTGTCGGCTTCTTCGTTGTACGCCAGGGGTAAATTGAATTTTTTACCAAAGGTATCTGCATCCGGATTGGTAAAGCTATGCTTGGCTCCCGGGTAATTGATAAAACGGTAATTTACACCAGCTGCATCCATTTCCTGTTTGAATGCTGTTATGTCCTCGGGTTTTACCATTGGATCATCAGCACCGTTGAATACCCTTATCTGTGTTTTTATATCACCTGCTTTTGCGGGGTTGCTGGTAGCAAGGCTGCCGTGATAGCTGACCACGCCATCAATATCGGTGCCCATGCGCGCCATGTTTAACAGGATGCCCCCACCGAAGCAGTAGCCAATTGCAGCGATATGATTGCTGTCTACAGAGCTTTGTTGCTTCAAGGTATTGAGTGCGGCATCAAAGCGGGCCCTGGCTAATGTGGGATTGCTGCCCACAGCGCTGGAAAACTTGCCGGCATCATCGGGATGGTCAGCGGTTTTGCCATTACCATACATGTCTACTGCGAGTGCGACATAACCCAGTTCGGCCAGCATTTTTGCGCGTTTACGTGCATACGGATTATGTCCCCACCATTCGTGGACCACGAGTACGCCAGGTCGCTTATCAGTGATGGCATCATCGTAGGCGAGCATGCCCTTCAGTTCGGTATCGCCCTGTCGGTAACTGATATCTTTCGTGACGACCTCTGCCGAAACCTGCAAAGCAGCCACGCAGCCAAAAAGTAAGACGAGTGCTTGTTTTGTCATGGTTAAACTCCCGTTTATTAACATGTTGCTGTGCTGCAGTTCCAGGCCAGATGGTTCGACACAGAGTCCGTAATTGCTAAAATACCACAACGAAATACGACCATGGAACCGATTTAATGAAATTAATGACTCCGGTGTTGCCGCTTATACTCGCACTCTTTGTAGGTTTTTCGGTGACAGCGGCGGCTGAGACTACTAACCAATGGCGTTCTCCCGAGCATGTTGATGGTGCGATCACAACATCACTGCAGCAGGCAAAAAACCTGTTCGATGAAGGTGTCGTGTTTATTGATGTTCGCAATATTCGTCTGTATACAAAAAAGCATATCCCCGAGGCGCATCACCTGGATCTGAAAGACGGCTTCGAGGAACAGGCGCTGGCAGCGATAGTTAAACAAGATCAGCCCGTGGTTATCTACTGCAGTGGGGTCAAGTGCAGTCGCAGTTACAAGGCGTCAGCCAAAGCTGTATCCTGGGGTTTTACCAAAGTGCATTATTTTAGAGGTGGCATCGTAGCCTGGAAAAATGCGGGTTACCCGCTCAAATATGCTGACTCCCCGTCAGCGGCTAAATAATCGATATTAAGCTGGCAGGATGGGCTATTTACAGGATGGGCCATACCCATACTGTAAATAGCCCATCCTGCAAATAGAGATTTTAAGAGAGTTCTGCTTTATGGCGCTTACCCTTGCCCTTGTTTGGCGTAGGAGGATTTTTCATTTCAAAGCGATGGTCTTCAACCAGTTTCAATAAATCAAAGGAACTGATAACACCGATAACCTGTTTGTTGTTGGTCACGATCAGGTGATGAATTTTATGATTACGCATAATCCTTGCGGCGATAGAGGCATCTTCGTAATCAGGTACGGTATACACCTTGTCGGTCATGATATGGGAGATCGGCGTTCCTTCCTTACCGGTGGATACCAGGTCAGACACAGAAACCACACCGACGGGCTCATTGTCACTCGATACGACAGGTATCATGCGAATGCTGTGCTTTATCATTTTACCCTTGAGGGTCTCGACGGTCTGATGGGGCTGGGCTGTTACAACGCCCGTGGTCATAAGGTCCTGAACCTTGATATTCATAGATAGCTCCGTTGCTGGGAATGTTTATTCAGTCAATTTTTTTAACTTGTACATGATTAAGATATTCTCTTACCAGGGCTTGCAGATTGTTGATTTATCTCAAAAACAGGTGAAATGTTGTCCGGTATATACGGCCAGCATCGCGATGGCTTGCTGATATCATCATGTTGTAAAATTCTGAAATCCTTAACTGCTTAACCACTGGTATCAATTAATCCAGATCGAAGCATGGGAAACCTATGAAGTATAAAGTACAAGCGTTATTTTTCATGCTGGCTACGCTCTGTTCAAATATAGCTGTACAGGCTGAGAAAACAGACTGGTACGCACCGATG
>JARFRD010000038.1 GCA_029287435.1 Gammaproteobacteria bacterium | reverse complement strand
GCGTCAGATGTGTATAAGAGACAGCTACCGTAATATCAAGGGCAGTTATGACGTGTTTGTGTCCGTGGGCATGCTCGAGCATGTCGGCAAGCGCGATTATCCTGAACTGGGTGAAGTCATAAATCGCTGCCTGAAAGCCAGGGGCAGAGGACTGATTCATACGATTGGTCGTAATGTACCGGGCCCAATGAATGACTGGATCGAGCGCAGAATATTTCCGGGCGCGTACCCGCCGACACTCAAGGAGATGATGGACATCTTCGAACCGAACCGATTCTCTGTACTGGATGTAGAAAATATACGCCTGCATTACGCGAAAACACTGCATCAATGGCGTGATCGATTTGAACAGCACGCCGATCATATAGAACAGATGATGGACGAGGAATTCGTCAAGGCATGGCGCCTGTATCTGTCAGGTTCAATTGCAGCCTTCGAAGTAGGTGAGCTTCAGTTATTCCAGGTTGTCTTCACCCGTTATAACAATAACGATATACCCTGGTCTCGAGCACACATGTATTCTTCCAGGGCCAACCTCAGTCTTGTTCATGACGACTGAATCGGTCATTGATGTATTGATCATCGGTGGTGGACCGGCCGGCTCATCACTGGCATGGGCACTGCGTGGTTCAGGCCTGGTTGTTGCGATCATGGATAAGCAAACCTTTCCGCGGCAGAAAGTTTGCGCAGGCTGGGTTACCCCGGCCGTGATCGAAGAACTGCAGATTGATCTCGAGGACTATGCCAAGGACAGGGTGCTGCAGCCGATTACGGGATTTCGTATCAGCCAGCTGGGGCAAAAACAGGTGCAGTCAAAGTATCCTGATGAGCCAGTCAGCTATGGCATAAGACGTATCGAGTTTGATGATTACCTGTTACAGCGTTGTGGCGCAGAGCTGTTGCTCGGCCAGGCATTTAAAAGTATGGAGGTTACCAGTGAAGGCTGGCTGGTAAACGATTCAATCAGGGCCAGGCTTGTCGTTGGTGCGGGTGGGCATTTCTGCCCGGTTGCACGTGCCATTGGCTCAAAAGGTGTGAGTGAAACGGCTGTGGCAGCACAGGAAGCAGAGTTCCGAATGACCGATGCACAACGCGAAGCCTGCTCCATTGATGAAGAAGTTCCTGAACTGTTTTTTACACCTGACCTGCTCGGTTATGGCTGGGTTTTCAGAAAAGGTGATTATCTGAATATTGGCCTCGGGCGCGAAGATAAAAAACGACTGTCATCGCATGTACAGGATTTCTGCGATTACCTTGTTGCACAAGGCAAGATTCCAGAGGGTATTACCGAGAAATATAATGGCCACGCCTACCTGCTTTATAACCATGCTGAAAGGAACCTGGTCAAGGATAACGTTTTATTAATTGGTGATTCTGCCGGGCTCGCATACCCGCAAAGTGGTGAGGGTATCAGGCCAGCGGTAGAGTCAGCGCTGCTGGCGGCACACACCATTAAAGCTTGCAAGGGAAACTACTCGGCTGACTGTCTTCAGGCGTATAGCAGCGAACTGGAAAAACGATTTGGCAAGAGGCTGCCTGAACCCGGCTTGATGGAGCGTCTGCCAGTCGGCATTAAACAGTTATTTGCCAGCCAGTTGATGAAAACACACTGGTTTACAAAGAATGTTGTGACCGACAAGTGGTTCCTGCATTCGCACCAGCCAGCTTTGACCGAGGAAGTTCCGACCAGGCATCAGGATAGAAGCTGATACTGCTCCAGTATTACAGCTGCCCAGATAAGCGCTGTCATCACCAGTGAAATCATTACGGCTGCCGAGCCCATGTCTTTTGCTCTGCCAGAGAGTTTGTGTGGCTCATCGCCGACGCGGTCGACTACTGCCTCGATACCCGAATTCAGCAGTTCAACCACGAGTACAAACAGCACACTGGTGACCAGTGCGGCTTTCGCTATCAGGGTTTCACCGATATAGGCACCAATCGGTATCATGAAAATGGCTAACCACAGTTCCTGCCTGAAAGCTGATTCATGCTTGTAGGCGGCTTTTAAACCCAGCCATGAGTAACCGGCCGCATTAATGATTCGTGTTAGACCGGTAGCACCTGGCTTGCCCATTTGTCAGTCCTTTTAACCAATGTGAATTTGTTCCATAAGATAGCACAGGCAGTCCTGTCTTATGGCTCTTTCATTAATGGTATACATCGATAAGGTGACATCCTTTTTCAGGGTAATGTCACCATCTTGATGGTCAAAAAATTCGTCGGTGACATCCTCATTACTTTCGTTGGTCACAACCAGGTTGGCATCGCTGTCTGGTTGATAGCCAGCGAAAGTGGTTCCTGTCTCGATTTTGTCGAAATTCCGTTTTTCCAGTTCATGCAATAGTCTGATGTCTGCTTCCTTGTCGGCGCTGAATGAATAGATTTCAGGAATCGTGACCCTGGCTACCGTGTGGTACAGGTTGATGTGGGCGGGATGCTCCGAAGATAGTTTTTCCAGGTTTAGCACAGACTCGAGATAGCGGTAAGAATGCGTCACACCATCGGCCTGACCGGACTGTCCACATTCAAGTACAACTGCAGGGCAGAAATCTGAAAATGCAGCAGACTGTACACCCTTGGGGCTGGTGAAGTACACCACGGTATTACCGAACATGCCTGCAAGCTGGATGCAGTGAGGATTGAGGATATTGACGCAGGCATAGTGTGGATTCATGCCGGTGTTGTTGTGAATATCGATGCTGGCGAATGGTTTGCGCTTACGCATGATGTGCGTAACTGTCTGCATCATGTCTGTTTCGTTGCAGTCATCATGCGGTGTGCCGGGCCAGATCCGGTTGTAGTCGTTTTGCGTGTCTAGCCTGCGTTGTTCAGCAGCTGCTGCCTCCACGTTGCCGATCAGAATCGACACCGCGCGCGGAAGCGGCTTGTCTGCATAGGCCTGGAGCAGGCGTTTGACAGCGTAAAATCCTGTGGTTTCATTGCCGTGTAACAGCGTGCTGATGAATAATGGCTCTGGCATTTCACCCTGTAAATGAATCAGGGTTGGTGAACCTAATAGATCCAGCAATTCCGTTGCTTCAGCTTCGAGCAGTCCTTCGGGAATAATATCTGTTTCGTTTAGCATGTCAGCCTGTTGTTGTTTCAAAATCCCAGTTATGCACAGGTGTGTTGCTCTGCTGGTTGTTACGGTATACCGAAGTCATCAGTTGCATATCACGGCCATGCAGCTCGGTAAATCGACGTTGCCAGTAGCTGCCTGTCTGTTCGCTGCTTATACGTGCTTCGATAATGCCGAGATAATGCCGGATGTCGGTTTCAGAAATGCCGAGATTATACAGGCCCTGTTCGGCTTCCACTAATAACCTGTCCAGCACCAGTTGCTGTATCGAGTGTCTTTTTCCGTCAGTCCACAGCAGGCGATGGCTGATCCCGACCTGTGCAGCGCGATAAAAATTGTCTTTGGTATCAGCAAAAGGCAGTTCTGATTCCGGGGCTATGTCGCTATTCGCATAGTACTCAACCAGGCCATAATAAAAAGCGATGTTCGCGATGTTATCGACCATGCTGGGAGCGCTGGAAATTACGCGTTGCTCGATTCGAAGATGTGGTGTGCCATCCGCATCAAAGCCGATCAGCGGCCTGTTCCATCGCCAGATAGTGCCATTGTGCAATCGCAGGTAACTCAGGTTTTCGGGTTTATCATCATATGTCACGGGTAAGAGCACCGGGAAATGCTCGAGGTTTTCCCTGAAACATTCGAACAGGGATTCACGCGCATAACCGTTACCGAAACCGACCCGGTGAACCGGCCCGCTGGCAGCACCACCGATACCGCCCACAGCAACAGACTGTTCGAACACCGGTATGCGTGTTTCCTGCCACAGATCTTTATTGAACATGTAAGGGGCATTGGCGCCGACAGCAACCAGTGGCGCCGATAGCACCATCGAGGCATTGTAATAACGCAGTGATTTTTCCAGCGGCGTTTGCAGGTGTATCTGCAGCGAGGTTGATGCGGCTTCCAGCATAACGTCCCTGTGTTCCACCTGTAGATGTTCATTACCGTTGATGTTGAGGTGTATAGCTTTACCCTTGCGCTCTCTTAAAACCTGTTCGTTCAGTGCGCGGTAACGATCAAGTGATGAAATATTTTCCAGTGACAGGTCGTCGTCGCTCAGTGTGGGCAGGATGCCTATACCCAGAATGTCGCAACCTATCGATTTCGATACCTGCTGACATTTATGCCAGAGACGGGTTAAATGGTCCTCGAAATCACCGAGCAGACTACTGTTGAACGTCTTTGGCTCAACGTTCAACTCGAAATTGAACCTGGCAAGTTCCGGCGAGATCATATCGTCCTGCATTTTCTCGAGGAAGATTTTATTCTGCGGGCACGGTTTGGAATTCTCGTCAATCAGCCAGGCTTCAAGCTCATAACCTGCGACCGGTGGTTTGCTGGATAATGATTTACTCGCAAACCAGTCAGCAAGTATTTCAGTCTCAAGCTTCAACCGTTTCTCAAACTGCTGGTAGTCTGATTTGATAAAACGGCTGTATTTAATTTCTTCGCCCATGAGAGTATGAAATACGCGTATTCAGGACATTGTCGATAAGTTTACACGGAAGGTTTGGCTGTCACTTAACTGAGAATGGAGCGGAGTTCAACCAGGCGCTCAATGGTGCCAATGTCCAGCCATTGGCCGGAATGAATTTCGCCACTGACTTTTTGCTGTTTGCATTTGGTTCTGAGCAAAGGCCCCAGTGCTGATTTGCCAGGTGTTGTGCCTTCGAAAAATTCAGGTGAATACAGGCCGATTCCACTGTAAGTGAACATATCATCGCCGCTATTGCTGACATGTTCGTTGTCCAGTGAAAAATCACCTTTCTTGTTATGCTCCGGGTTGTTGACCAGTACGAGATGAGCTTCGCTGGAGACAGGGCGATTTGTTAACAGGCTGAAATCATAATCACTCCAGACATCACCATTGATGATAATAAAAGGCTCATCACCGAGCAAGGGCAATGCATTGATTATACCGCCGGCTGTTTCAAGGGCCTGGTCCCCTTCATCTGAATAGGTAATACTGAGCGAGTACTTGTCACCGCTACCCAGTGTTTGTTGTATTTGATCTGCCAGCCAGGAGGTATTGATAATGACGTCATTGATGCCTGCGCTTGCCAGGTTGAACAGGTGATATTCAATGAGGCGGTGTTCGCCAACCTGTATAAGTGGTTTTGGCGTGATATCCGTATGTGGGCGTAAGCGTTCGCCGCGACCAGCGGCAAGTATCATAGCCTTCATTACTGTACACCTCTGTTAAGTATTTTCACTGCGGTTATATTTGTGCGTGGTACGGATTTTTATATCTTTTTTCGGCTGGTGGTCGGTTCGATTCAGCTCGCGATTAATGCTCTGTAACTTGCAGTACGGTTTCTTGCAACAAGTTTAACAGGGGTGACAGCTCATCGTAGCGGTTACTCGCATCCACGACGTACTTGAGCGTCAGTGGCAAGTCGTTCAGATACTGTGGTTTGCCGTCACGGTAGTTCAACCTTGAAAATATGCCGAGAACTTTAAGGTGGCGTTGTACGCCCATCAAGTCAAACCAGCGAATGAATTGACTTCTGTCAAAATCAACAGGCAAATCTGTTTGCACCAGGTAGCTGTCAAGCCATGCTTCGACTTTTTCCCGGGGCCATTCGACATAGCAATCCTTGAATAAGGATACAAGGTCATAGGTAAGCGGCCCGATGACAGCGTCCTGGTAATCGATTACACCCGGATTGTTCTCCTCGAGTAGCATCAGGTTTCGTGAATGATAATCACGGTGCACAAATACCTGCGGTTGTTCCTGTGCAGATTGAATCAGTATATTAAACACATGCTGCAGCGATGCCTTCTGCTGACTATCGAGTTTTATTTCGAGATGTTTATTCAGGTACCAGGCTTCGAACAGGTTCATTTCATCCTGTAGTCGTTGCTGGTCATAGAGCGGTAGTTCAGTGGCCTGCTCGATATGTTGCATGTTGACCATTGCTGACAGGGCGTCGGCATAGAGCTCATCTGCGGTGTCATCGTTCAGGTAATCGAGATAGGGCCTGTTACCAAGATCATCGAGCAACAGAAAGCCCTGCTGCTGATTCATCTGGTGAATGGCTGGCGCATTGACACCGGCTTCGCGCAGTAACCGGGTTATGTAGATAAACGGGCTGCAGTCTTCCTTGTCCGGCGGTGCGTCCATTACAACAAAGCTTTTGTTAGTAACACTATCGTTAACACGAAAGTAGCGCCTGAAGCTTGCATCGGAAGAGGCAGGCTGGATATCTGAAAAGCTATGCCCGCACAGGGAGCCTAACCATGCTTGAAGGGCTTGCATGCGCTGCTGGTCGGTTTGGCTCAATGTATCGACTTCCGGCTTGGGTTAGAATGCGCCACATTCTATCAGTCTTCAGAGTATGTTTTCGAATGAAAAAAGCGGTCATTGTTGTTGGTATCGGTGAAATGGGCAGCGTATTCGCGCGTGGTTTTTTACGTAGAGGGCACCCGGTATTTCCCGTAGTGCGGAGTGTTGAGATGGAGGCACTGGCAGCGGAAGTATCAGATCCCGAACTGGTGATTATTGCCGTTGGCGAAAAAGATATTCAGTCGGTGTTGCAACAGCTGCCTGCAGCCTGGCGAGATCGCCTGATCCTGCTACAAAACGAATTACTACCCAGTGACTGGATACAACATGACCTGGACCCGACCGTCATTTCTGTCTGGTTCGAAAAGAAGAAAGGCATGGACTCAAAGGTAATCATACCGTCGCCTGTCTATGGCACACATGCACAACAGGTGGCTGATGCACTGGATGCGATTGATATCGCAACGCGTGTGCTGAAAAACAATGATGAGCTGCTATTCGAACTGGTGCTGAAGAATGTTTATATCCTGACGACAAACATAGCCGGCCTTGAGGTTGGTGGCAATGTTGGCGAACTGTGGTCGCAGCACCAGGCTGTTGCCAGGGAAGTAGCTGGCGAGATTATCAGCCTGCAGGAAAAACTGAGCGGACAATCTCTCGATGCCGAAGCTTTAATTAACGGTATGGTCGATGCGTTTAATGGTGATCTTGAGCACGGCTGCATGGGACGCAGTGCACCTGCACGGCTGGAACGTGCGTTGAAGCTTGCAGACGAACATGGTCTGGAGCTCAGTAAACTGAAACAGATTGCGCAAAAAATATAGGGATCATTGACCGCAAAGACGCAGAGGACGCAGAGTTATTTATAATGCTGTCATCTCGACCGCAGGGAGAGATCTCCTGAGCAACATTAGAACGCCTGGGAGATTTCTCCCTGCGGTCGAAATGACAAACAATCAATACTTCTTTGCGTCCTCTGCGTCCTTGCGGCAAATATCCAACCTTTTTATCTTGCTTTTATAACCAGCTTCGGCGGCTTGTTGTCTTCGATTATACTGGTCACGATGCCGCCGTATTCGACTTTCAGGTTGCTGTAGACGTCATCGAGTGACATGTGCAGCGTATTGGCCGTAATCGCACGCACCACTCCCGCATGTGCGACGATCAGGATGGCTTTGTTTGCATGCTTTTTGCGCAGATCGTTGTAGCCTTCCCAGACGCGTTCAGAAAATGCTTCCAGGGGTTCGGCACCCTCGGGACGGTTGTTGACGGGATCGGCATAAAAATGATCGAGTGCATGGCTGTCTTTCGTCAGGATTTCATCGGGTGTCAGCCCTTCCCATACACCGAAACCGATTTCCCTGAAGCGATCATCCAGGCCGTAACCAATTTTCAGCTTCTTGGAAAGTTGTTGTGCAAATTCATGGCAGCGCGATAACGGTGAGCTGATAATGAAGTCCCAGCCGGGGCGGCCTTCAACAGCATCCCACATTTGCTGCCAGCCGAGGTCGGTTAAAGGGTCATCAACGCCATGACCGCGATAACGGCGGCCACCCACAGGTTCTCCGTGGCGCATTACTTCTATTACAGTTGTCATTGAATACCTGCTTGTAAGAGGGGATTACTATTGCAAAGAAAGAATGTGTTTTAGTCTAGATAAATTGTTTCGTCCCGTTGCACTCGAGCCGATGCCATCGGATTATCGCGGTGTATTGTACAAAGGCGCTGTTGAAAAGACTATGATCAGCCGAACCAGCCGCCGAGAGTCAGCAATGCCAGCACCGCAATCCATATAAGGATGGAGCGTAAGATCAGGTTGCGCGCGGATATGATGCCGGAAATCTCATCGGTTATTTCATGATCGCGCAAGGCACCCATACCTGTATTGACCAGCACGTCATAATTTTCCAGTGCGATATCCGATTCATAAGGCCTGTTTTTATAAGCCTGCATGGCGCCATCAAAGTGCCCGGTGAGTGCATATCCCAATGCCAGCATGCGAGCGGGTACCCATGTCAGTACACCCTGAAACAGAATTGCAGCGGGCTTGATGCGTTCGTTGATGTCGTCCTGTTTACTGATGCTGGTGGCAAGACGATACAGAATAGCGCCTACCGGGCCGATAATGACGAACCAGAAAATTACCGCGAAGATACGTTCATTCGCTACATATAATATGGCGCGGGTGACATCACTGGTCTGCTGATCGGGTGAGGTCGATGCAGCGCGTTCGGTTAAAGCACCGGCATAATGCAGTGCTTCGTCTTCATCACCCAGTCGTCGTGCATCCAGGTAGTATTCAATATCGCTACTCAAACAGGCCGGTCCCAGTGAGTAGGTAAAGACGATGATACCGAACATCATGTACAGCAAATCAAACAAAAGATCAGATAGCAGAAACTGAATCCCCGCGATAACCAGTACAGGCAAACACAGTACGGTCAGGAGTTGCAGTACGCCATTGTATGCACCTAACCATGTCGTTGTTTTACGCGTGAAAAACTCGAACCATGACAGCTCGCGCAAGTCGTGTATGTGTCTGAATGCGCGATCAATCAGTAAACCAATGATAATGGAGATCAAAGCCATAGATTAATAATAGCTCGAGCAGGATATTTTTCAGGCCAGCAGGGCTGAAAGTTTGCTCCAGTCAAAACCGCTGCCGGGGTCTGTTTTTCTCCCGGGTGCAATATCTGAATGCCCGGTGATGCGGCTGGTTGTTATTGAAGGATAGGTTTCATTCAACGCGCCGATGATGGCAGCAAGCTGTTCATACTGAATATCTTCAAAACTGTCTGTATCCGTACCTTCCAGCTCGATGCCGATGGAAAAATCGTTGCAACGCTCGGTACCTTCGTAACAGGATTCGCCGGCGTGCCATGCACGCTTGTCAAAAGGTACGAACTGTACGATATGGCCATCGCGCTGAATAAGAACATGCGCAGAAACCTGTAATTGATGAATTTCCGCAAAGTAGGGGTGCGCATCCGGCGGCAACGTATTAGAGAACAGTTTTTCGATCCAGTGGCCGCCAAATTCGCCTGGCGGCAGGCTGATCGAATGCAGTACAAGCAGGTTGATGTCCGTGCCTTCAGGCCTGTCATCCATATTGGGTGAAGGGATGTATTCAGCATCTGTGAGGAGATGTGAATCCGGATCAATTCGCATGAGATTCTGTATACAGGGAGACTATAAGCGGTAAGCCGTATTCGTCATGACTTTCGACATGGCCTGCATCAGCTTTTTCACCGGTAATGGCAGTTCTTCGCCGCCATGCTCGATAGCCGTGGTCGCATGATGGGCTTCATCGATTTTCATTTGTTCCAGGATGGCCCGGCTGCGTTTATCTTCCGCAGGTAGTTTTTCCAGGTGATCGTCCAGGTGTCTGACGACCTGGTGTTCGGTTTCGGCCAGAAATCCGAGGTTCCACTTGTCGCCCAGTGCACCGGCAAAGGCACCAATGGCAAATGAGCCGGCATACCAGATCGGATTTAGCCAGCTTGTGTGGTTACCGAGTTCGTGCAGGCGATTTTCAGTCCATACCAGGTGGTCATTCTCTTCCAGTGCGGCCTGTTCCAGCTTTTCACGCACTTCTTCGTTGCGCGCCGTAATTGACTGGCCCTGGTATAGCGCCTGTGCTGAGACTTCACCCGCATGATTGACGCGCATCAATCCAGCAACATGCCGAGCTTCGGCTTCTTCCAGCTCACAATCATCGAATTCATCTGCCGGGTAGGGGCGCTGCGTGGCCAACGGTTTGCCGATAACCGTGCGCAATGCGGTATCCGCATGAATCAGCAACTGATCGAGAGGTGTGTAATGTCGCATAAGAAATTTCCTGAAAGAATTAATTCTGCCTCGCCCTGATTACACATACAATACCCCGGCAGATAGATTTGATTCGTTACATAGCGGGAGTTGTTAATGTCTTATTATCAATACCATGTTTTTTTCTGTACCAACCAGCGCGATGCCGGTGAGCAGTGCTGTGAACAGTGCAATGCGACGGAAATTCGAGGCTATGCCAAGGCCAGAATCAAGGAGCTCGGGCTTTCTGGTCAAGGAAAAGTGCGCATCAACACCGCTGGCTGTCTCGATCGCTGTGAGCAGGGGCCAGTACTGGTTGTCTACCCGGAGGGCACCTGGTACAGCTATCTGGACCGCGAGGACATCGATGAAATTATTAACGAGCATCTGATCAATGGTCGCGTGGTAGAACGCCTAAAAATATAACTTGTTGAATATTAATGAAATAACGTATTTTCGGATGATGGCAGGCTTGCACTGTTTCGGTGCGTATTGACAAATCAATTAAAATATTAGAAAATACTAATACATTCCTGCTGCTATGCAGGAATTAACTCCTCCATCCTCCCTTTGGTGGTTTTAAGCGCGGATTTTTATCCGCGCCTTTTTTTTGCCTGGAAAAAGTGCACGAATTCAGGCAAAGGGCTTGTCCGCATCTGTCATTTTCTGTAATATTGCGCGTCTTTGTCTCGCGCCACGGGTGCGTGACCATAACCTTGATTTGACTGGATTTGTCTGATGAAAACTTTCAGCGCCAAAGCAGAAACTGTACAACGGGACTGGTTCCTGATCGATGCCGATGGTAAAACACTGGGTCGTCTTGCTACCGAGATCGCTCGTCGTTTACGTGGCAAGCATAAAGCAGAATACACACCGCACGTTGATACCGGTGATTACATCGTTGTGATCAATGCCGAAAAAGTCAATGTGACTGGTAATAAAGCCAAAAACAAGATGTATTACAGCCACTCTGGCTACATGGGTGGTTTAAAGGAAATTAATTTTGAAGACCTGATTCAGAAAGCACCTGAGCGTGTGATTGAGACAGCTGTTAAAGGTATGCTGCCGAAGAATCCACTGGGTCGCGCGATGTTCCGCAAATTAAAAGTATATGCGGGCACTGAACACAAACATACTGCACAGCAGCCGCAGGCGCTGGAAATATAGGGTATAAAGATGACAGATACATACTACGCAACGGGTCGTCGCAAAACATCAAGCGCACGCGTTTATCTCTCAACGGGTAGCGGTGATATCAAAGTAAACGGCAAGCCGCTGGATCTCTTCTTTGGACGCCAGACTGCGCGCATGATTGTACGTCAGCCGCTGGATGTCGTAGACATGAATGACAAGGTTGACCTTAATATCCGTGTCACCGGTGGCGGTATCTCGGGACAGGCAGGCGCGATTCGTCATGGTATTACGCGTGCACTGATGGAATACGATGGCAGCCTTCGTGGTGATCTGCGTAAAGCTGGTTTTGTTACTCGTGATGCACGTGAGGTTGAGCGTAAGAAAGTGGGTCTGCGTAAAGCACGCCGGGCTACACAGTTCTCGAAACGTTAATAAGTTCTGCTCAACCTGCTGCTTTCTCTATTGGGGAATCGTCTAACGGCAGGACAGCGGACTCTGACTCCGTCAATCTAGGTTCAAATCCTAGTTCCCAAGCCATACAAATAATAAAGCCCCTTTTAGGGGCTTTATTATTTGTATTGTTGTGGGTTCTATATTTGAGCCTCGTTCAACAAATTTGCCGGGAGCAAATTTGAACGCACGAAGTGCGGCCCCGAAGGGGTGGAGCCCATGGATGGG
>JARFRD010000215.1 GCA_029287435.1 Gammaproteobacteria bacterium | reverse complement strand
GATTTGGCAATTTTCACACCTAGCGCCCAAGATAGCTCACCTTGATCTGCAGAAGTGGAAAGCGATCTACATAAGCCGGAAAGGTTTTATTGGAAGCGGGTCTCACCAGTATCTATCATATTGATGAGGGATTTGAAGGTGAATTAAATGATGCTCATCAGCGCAGTGCAACCGGAGGCTGGCAATTTTACGGTTTACCGTGAGTGCAGTGCTGAGCTATCCTGCATCCCTTGCGTATTCTTTCTTCGGGCAATCCCGGAGCGGCGATCAACAAGCACCCACAGTCCAAGACTGTCTTTAAATGGTCGTTTCAGTAAATGATAACGAACTTTATTGACTCTACGATCATCTCTGGTTCGAACAACTTGTGAAGGATCTGTTCTGTCATCAATAACAAGTTTATTAGCCATTTACATCATCTCCATTCAGAACAAGCGAAGCAAGGTTCCCGAGTATTAATAAAAAACTAGATGCAAGATTCATGCAAATATTAAATATCTATAAAATACAATAACTTATGTTAGATATACTTTTAATTAAATAATGAAGCTGTAAAGAATCACGACGCTAGTGAAACATATTTTAAACTTTGGCGAGCGTTCACTCTGAGCCATAAACACATACAAAAAAAGCCTGCGGACAACAGCAAAAAGGGGTGTGGCTTGCGCCACACCCCTTTACATAGCAGCAGAAAAGATGCTGTAACTTAGAAAGCGTACTTGGCCATGAACTGCAAGCGGGTCATGCTGCCGTCAGCACCGGATTCAATTTCACGATTAGCCAGGGCAATCTCGCCACCAAGATCGAAGTTCTTGGCCCAGTTGAAGAATGCGTTAGCACGCGCACTCCATGTGCCCTTGGTAACACCAGTACCTGTGAGCGTTGTGTTGTTATCAATGGAGATCGCAGAGTAGGTGAAATTGCTACGCCACTTGTCATTCCAGTGATGACGGTATGAAGCGAAAATACCTGTGGAGTCGATTGCTTCAAGTCCACCACTGCCATTGTCGACGGCGCCATTAGCCACGTTCAGGCCGATATAGCGACCCATGCCACTACCGGTGTTGATGCCAAAACGGATATCGTTCTTCCCAATCATGTACTTACCGGTGACACTGATACCATAACCAGTCGCAGTGTCATCAACGCCACCCTGGTCCATGGTCAGTTGACGTAACAGTACAGCACCGACCAGTGTCAGGTCATTGTTCTTGTAGTTGTAACGACCAACCAGATCAGGCAGCTTGTTGTCTTCGGTTACAACACGTGCGCCACCTTGCGTGACTGTTGTTTCGGGATTTTCGATAGAGAACTGCCATGCATCATAGGTATAACGAATCTGTGGCTGGCGAATGAAGATGCCGGCATCAGTGTTACCAATGAAGTCAACGGTTTCCGGTAATGAACCCACGTTCTGGAATGTTGACCAGGTTTGGCCGAACAACCACTTGTCATAGCTGATAAATGCGTGGCGTAAACGTGGTGCATAGGAGTTGGAGATACGCTCATCACCGTCGGGTGTCACCATAAAGTCAGTTTCGATGTAGCTCTTTAAGATTTTGCCGTCAACTTTACTTTCAGTGGCGAGGTGAATACGTGTCTGACGAGCGTGCATATCAAAATAGCTGGAACTTGAACCGCCAACCGGTGTTGTTGAAGGCACGTAAAAATCACGACCGAGACCCGTGTATGAGCCGTCACCGTAGTTAGTGTACAGGGCATCCAGTTTTACGTAACCGCCGAGCTTCATGGTTGTATTGCCAAAGGTACCTATCGTGGCGGCATTTGCGGAGACAGTAGTCAGCATCGCTGCGCTAGCCAAACCTCCACTGATTAGAATATTTTTCATGGTTGTCATTTTTAGCGAGTCTCCTCTTGTCAGAATTCTGCAAAGATTCGCTGTTCATGGAGCAGAGTGCTATTAGATCATGGTCTAAGTTCCACTAAAGTCGTAGTACCGACGATGGTCTAATTGTTTCAGTACCCCCTGCAAATAATCATTCGCACAATAATTATCTCCTTATTTGTTAATGAGTGCGTGCAATGAGTGATTCAGATTCAGCTACTTCCCTATACCCCGTGAAAAAAGCCGACCGCGAGTACCTGGTTGATAAAGCCCGTTACGAAAGTATGTACAAGCAGTCTGTTGATAATAATGAAGAATTCTGGGCAGAACAGGCGGCATCGCTGGACTGGACAAAGCCCTTTACCACAGTGAAGGATGTTTCGTTTGCGAAAGACGACCTGCATATTCGCTGGTTTGATGATGGTGAGCTCAATGTCTGCGTGAACTGTGTCGATCGGCATTTACCCGACAAGGCAGAGCAGACGGCAATTATCTTTGAAGGTGATGACCCGGACGACAGTCGCCATATTAGTTACAGGCAACTGCATGCCGAGGTATGTAAACTGGCGAATGCGCTTGAAAGTATCGGGGTCAAGGCGGGTGACAGGGTGATGCTGTATATGCCGATGATTCCTGAGGCAGCCTATACGATGCTGGCCTGCGCACGTATCGGCGCGATTCATTCTGTGGTATTCGGCGGCTTTTCAGCGAATGCACTGGCCGACCGTATTGCCGACTGTGGTGCCAGGGTCGTGGTTACAGCAGACCAGGGTAAGCGCGGATCAAAAGCGATTCCGCTAAAAGCCAGTGTCGATGAGGCACTGGGATTTGAAGGCACCGACAGTGTTGAAAGTGTTGTGGTGGCAAAGTGTACCGGCGCAGATATCAACTGGGTAGAAGGCCGTGACAAGTGGTACGAAGACCTGACCTCGAATGCGAGTGATCAGCATCAAGCTGCATCATTTAGTGCCGAGCACCCGCTGTTTATCCTGTATACATCGGGCTCAACCGGCAAACCGAAAGGTTTGCAGCACACCAGTGCGGGTTACCTGCTGTATTCGGCAACGACTTTCCGATACGTATTTGATTACCAGGACGGTGATATCTACTGGTGTACCGCTGATGTTGGCTGGATTACCGGGCATAGCTACATCGTGTACGGACCGCTGGCCGCGGGTGCAACCACACTGATGTTTGAAGGTGTGCCCAATTACCCGGATCTGGGCCGGTTCGGACAGGTCATCGACAAGCACAAGGTCACGCAGTTCTATACCGCACCGACGGCGGTGCGCCTGTTAATGGCAGACAGTGCCACGGCGCTGGCCGCAAGTAAACGTACCTCATTGCGTATTCTTGGCACTGTCGGTGAGCCCATCAATCCTGACGTTTGGCGCTGGTACCATGACTACTTCGGCCTGGGGCAGTGCCCGGTGGTCGACACCTGGTGGCAGACAGAAACGGGTGGACACATGATCACGGCCTTACCGGGAGCTACAGACCTGAAGCCTGGCTCGGCAACCACACCTTTCTTTGGCATCCAGCCGGCACTGGTAGATGACAAGAGTGACATTCTTGATGGTGCTAGCAGTGGCCACCTGGTGATACTCGAGAGCTGGCCGGGACAGGCACGCACGATCTATGGTGACCATGAGCGTTTTATCCAGACCTATTTCAGCACCCACGAGGAAATGTACTTCTCAGGTGATGGTGCGCGTCGTGATGAAGATGGCTATTACTGGATTACAGGCCGTGTCGATGATGTGTTGAATGTTTCGGGTCACCGACTCGGTACGGCAGAGATCGAAAGCGCCCTGGTCGAACATGTATCAGTCGCCGAAGCCGCGGTTGTTGGTTATCCGCATGATATTAAAGGCGAAGCAATCTATGTCTACGTGGCATCGGTTTCCGGCTTCGAGCCGAGTGATGAAACCACGAATGAACTGCGTGCGCACGTGCGCAAGGTGCTCGGACCGGTAGCAACACCAGACCTGATTCAGTGGACTGCGGGTTTGCCCAAAACCCGTTCCGGAAAAATCATGCGCCGTATTCTCAGAAAAATTGCGCACAACGATTTCGATAACCTGGGTGATACCTCGACACTGGCAGAGCCGGGTGTGGTTGATGCGCTGATCGAGGGTCGCCTGAATCGATAACTCGTGAGCGGGTAGCCTGTGGTTTGGGATTCGGCAAAGGTCGATAGGGATAGTCTATTGCGTTATGATAAGGCTTGTTCTCTGGAGAAGTCTTGTATGTATCGTTTCCTTGTTGCAGATGACCACCCGCTGTTTCGCAACGCGCTTTTCGAAGTTATCAAACAACATTACCCGGATTCTGTCGTGGGCCAGTCCATGGACCTGGATGGCACCATCAAGGACCTGGAGCAGAACGACGAAACCGATCTATTATTGCTGGATTTACACATGCCGGGAAGCCAGGACCTGTTTGGCCTGATTACGGTGCGTGAAAAATTTTCAGGCATTCCGGTCGCTATCATATCTGCTGATGAAGACATCGATACTATCAGTCGCGCCATGGGACATGGGGCAGCGGGTTATATACCCAAGTCGTGTTCGCCACAGGTGATTCACCAGGCTATCCAGGCCCTGTTACATGGCGATCGCTGGGTGCCCGAGGATTATAGAAGCGGGCTTACACCGGTTACCAATGAAGAGAAAGACCTGGCTGCAAAAATAGCCACGCTGACGCCGCAGCAATATCGCGTGCTGTGCTATTTGCGTGAAGGCTGGTTGAACAAACAGATAGGTTATGAACTTGGTGTAACTGAAGCCACCATTAAGGCGCACATTACAGCCATTTTTCGCAAGCTGGGTACCACCAATCGCACCCAGGCTGTGATCATGCTCAGCAAGATGTCGCTGCGGGATGATCAGACTGCCTGAGTCCAGCCTTCAACAGCTACAACTATGCGCTGCTTTTCTGCAGATACCTTTCCAGCACGGCACGCAGTTTCCCTGGTTTAATCGGTTTGCGTAGAAAGTCATAGCCGTACATGGCAGTCAGTGTCGACAGTTCCTCATCCGGTGCTGCTGAAACAATACAGATAGAAACTTCAGGCCAGTGTTCACGTATGGCATTTGCCAGCTGGATGCCATTGGCATCAGGCCCCAGTTGATAATCCATCAGGATGGCATCAGGCATCGGATTGTTCTGTGTATATTCAATCGCTGCATCGTAACTGATCGCGCTGGTGTACTTGCAGCCCCAGTTTTCCATGAGTGTTCCGAGTGCATGGATGTTGTTTTCTTCATCATCAACGTAGAAGATGTTGAGTTTTTCCAGCCCGGTGGTAATGTCCGCAACCCTGGCGCCGCATTCAGGATTAACCGCTTTATCGCACAGCGGCACGAGTAAAGAGAACATGCTGCCGCGATTGTCTTTTGAATAGACAGTAATTTTGTGGCCGAGTAATTCGGAGAAACGCATCGCGATACCCAGGCCAAGCCCGGCGCCTTCAGCACTGGTCTTGTTCGAGACACGATAAAAGTCTTCGAAGATACGTTTCTGATGCGCTTCCGAAATACCGGGGCCGGTATCGTACACACAAATTTCAACGTGCTCACCACGACGGCGACAACCGAGTAGTATCTTGCCCTTGTCAGTGTATTTCACCGCGTTGGAGAGGAAATTCTGTAGTATGCGGCGCAGGTAATTTGGATCCGATTCGGTCCATAATGAAGTCGGTTGCCAGTGAAATTCTACATCGCTGCTCGTTTGTACACGGTATTCGTTGGCCAGCGTTTCAAGGATATCGTTCAGGGCGACGCTGCTTATTTTCGGTGTCAGGGTGCCGGTATCCAGGCGTGAAATTTCGAGCAGGTTGGTAATGATCAATTCAGCCGAATATATCGCGCTGTGTATATGATGCAGGTTGTCTTTAAGTTCCTCGTCAGCATTGGGTTTTTCCAGCATGGCGCTGGCATAGAGACTGGCCGCATTCAGTGGCTGCAATATGTCATGACTTGCGAGTGCAAGAAAACGCGTTTTACTGGCATTGGCAATTTCGGCGACCGATTTTGCTTCGATGAGTTCGGATTCGGTTTGCTTGCGCTTCTCGACTTCGTCAAGCAATGACTTGTTGATGTTCTCGATTTCCCTGGTACGTTCAAGTACACGCTGTTCGAGATTCGCATTGGCTTTTTCAAGTTCGTTCTGTGCGTTAATGAACTCGCTGATGTCATCGTAGGTGGTAACGTAACCGCCATTGGGTAACGGGCGTCCCTTGATTTCTATCACGCCGTGGTTCTGTTTGCGCACAACGCGATAAGACTTGCCCGCGATCAGGTGACTTAGCCGGGTCTGTACCAGTTTTTCGACTTCACCAGCGCCCAGCATGCCACGCTCGGCATTAAAACGGACAAGGTCGGCGACCGGACGACCAACACGTAACATGCCTTGAGGGTAATTAAACATCTGCTCATAACGCTTGTTCCAGGCAACAATCTGCAGGTCGGCATTAACGACGCTGATTGCGGAAGAAATACTTTCAAAAGAAGCGAACAGCATATCCTGGTTGAACTGCAGGGTTCTTGTCGTTTCTTCGAAGATGTTAACGACGTCTTCTACGTCAAGACTGTCACCACTACTCAGGTTGGTGAGCAGCGCACGTGCCGAAGCCACACCGACGACACCGGCGAGTGCCTGTTCCGCATCGGCGACCTGTTGTGGACTGGCGAATATTATTTCCGGCTGGGGTTCATTTTCAAACAGGCGCGAGGTACCGGACTCACCAAGGAACTGGTTTAACATTGCCATCAGATCTGACTTGTTGACCTGCAATCCATGGGTACGAG
>JARFRD010000185.1 GCA_029287435.1 Gammaproteobacteria bacterium | reverse complement strand
GTTAACGGCGGCTGCGCTTCGGTGGGTTAACGCCTGCTCGAGCAGGGCTTCATTCTCAAACTTGACGCCCAGTTGTTGCGTCAGGGAACGCAGCGGATTTTGCTGCACAATACTATTCAACCTGCGTTAATTGTTCTTACTTGGACTGTACACGTGCTTCATGTTTGAAGCTGATAATATAATCCAGGTTTCCGACCAACCTGCCGCGGGGTTCATATTCGATAGTAACGACATATGAATTCCTGCCCTTGGTAACAGTTATGTTGTCTTTCTTGATATCGTAAAGATTATTGATCTTCAGGCGCTTGATTACAATATCCTTAAGCTTGCGCGCATCCTTCCCCCGAACATCTGCATCACGTTCAAGGTTTGCCATGATTGACTTGACACTGGAATCGTTGATGTACACAGGCGCTACGTTCAATGCCATCAAGCCATTAAAGCCTACAAAAGCAATCACTATCAACCAGCTAATTAAGGTTAAGCCTTTCTGTTTATTCATATCGCAACCCTCATTCATCGATCATGCGGCCAATACGACCCCATTTAATACCATCACTCCAATGCATCCATATCATGAATGCCTCACCGACCAGATTCCTTTCAGGTACCGGTCCCCATACCCGACTGTCATTACTGTTATCCCTGTTATCGCCCATTACAAAATAAGTGCCTTCCGGAACAATGTATTCACCCTCGAGGCTGCTGGGACGTCCCGGCTGCAGCAGTATTGCATGTGCATCATTGGTCAGATGCTCATTGTACTCGTTGGCATGGCTCTGCCCCGGCCCGACATACTGCCCGGTAAAATCACGCTTTACCGGCTTACCATTTACATAGAGCACCTTGTTGTAATAAGCAATATGATCGCCCGGTAATCCGATTATTCTTTTTATGTAGTCCAGTGACGGATCACGCGGATATCGGAACACCACCACGTCACCACGTTCAGGACTGCCGGTGTCGATAATGGTCTTGTTCCATACCGGTAAACGGATGCCATAGGCAAATTTATTCACCAGGATGAAGTCACCAATGTACAGTGAGGGCAACATCGAGCCCGATGGAATTCTGAATGGCTCAACGATAAAACCACGCAGCAGGAATACGATAAGCAATACTGGAAAAAACGATTTTGAGTACTCGACGATTACCGGCTCTTTACCGCCTCGCTTGATATCGACACCTTCGTGTATCTCTGCTTTATCGTGGACGATCTTTGCGTGGTGAACCTTGTTACGTCTCGGCTCCAGAAACCAGACATCCAGCGCCCAGATCAAACCTGTTATCACTGTCCCCAGAAACAGGTAGAAAGAAAAATCAAAAACCATCATAAGAAATCAGTTGTCCGTTATATTTATTAACTGTTATTTATCGACTTTCAGTACAGCAAGGAAAGCTTCCTGCGGTATCTCTACCTTGCCGAACTGTTTCATGCGCTTCTTGCCCGCCTTCTGTTTTTCCAGCAGTTTGCGCTTACGCGTTGCATCACCACCATAACATTTCGCCGTTACATTTTTGCGTAACGCCTTGACGTTGGTACGCGCAATAATATTGCGCCCGATTGCCGCCTGGATCGCCACATCGAACATTTGCCGCGGTATTAATTCTTTCATTTTCTCGGCGACTTCACGGCCACGACGTTGACTAACGTCTCGATGTGCAATTATAGACAATGCATCGACTCTTTCACCGTTTATCAGAATATCGACCTTGACCAGGTCATCGGCCTGGAAGCGGGCAAAATCGTAATCGAAGGATGCATAACCACGACTCACCGACTTGAGGCGATCGAAGAAATCCAGCACGACTTCACTCAGCGGCATCTCGTAAGTCAGTGAAACCTGCGTACCAAGGTACTGCATGTTCTTCTGCACGCCGCGCTTTTCGATACACAGCGAAATCACGTTGCCGACATAGTCCTGCGGAACCAGGATATTGGTATTGATGATCGGCTCGCGGATTTCCTCGATGTAATTGACCTCGGGCAAATCACTGGGATTATGGATCTCGAACACCTTGCCCTTGGTATCCAGCAACTGGTACACCACAGTCGGCGCCGTGGTAATCAGGTCGAGATTGTATTCGCGTTCGAGCCGCTCCTGGATAATTTCCATGTGCAGCATGCCGAGGAAGCCGATACGAAAACCAAAACCGAGTGCGGTTGAATTTTCCGGCTCGTATTGCAGCGAGGCATCGTTAAGCGTTAGCTTTTCGAGTGAATCGCGGAAATCATCATAATCATCGGCGTCGACCGGGAACATGCCGGCGAACACGCGCGGCTGGATTTCCTTGAAGCCTTCCAGCGGCTCGTCAGCTGGCCTGTCCACCAGCGTGATGGTGTCACCGACGCGGGCTGAGTCAATCTCCTTGATGCCACCGATGATATAGCCCACCTGTCCGGCGCTGAGCACGTCCTGGCTTGTTCGTTTCGGCGTAAACACACCGACATCATCAATCAGGTAACTGCGCTGGGTCGACATCACCAGCATTTTCTGCCGTTTTCTAATCTGCCCCTGCTTGACGCGCACCAGGATAACAACACCGACGTAGGGGTCGAACCATGAATCGATGATCAGAGCCTGTAACGGCGCTTCCGGGTCACCTTCTGGTGGTGGCACTTCGGTGATGAGCTGTTCCAGCAGCTCATCGACACCTTCACCGGTTTTAGCGCTGACGCGGCAGGCATGATCGGCTTCGATCCCGATGACATCCTCGATTTCGTTGATCACGCGCTCGGGATCGGCGGCAGGCAGGTCAATCTTGTTTAATACGGGTAATACTTCGAGGCCCTGTTCGATCGCGGTGTAACAGTTGGCCACACTTTGTGCTTCTACCCCCTGTGAGGCATCTACGACCAGCAAGGCGCCCTCGCAGGCAGACAGGGAACGCGATACTTCGTAGGAAAAGTCGACGTGGCCCGGGGTGTCGATGAAATTCAGCTGGTAGGTTTCGCCGTTATTGGCGGTGTAATTCAGGGTAACACTCTGCGCCTTGATGGTAATACCGCGTTCACGCTCGAGATCCATGGAGTCGAGCACCTGTTCCTGCATCTCGCGCTTGCTCAGGCCTTCACAGGTTTGAATCAGGCGATCTGCCAGGGTCGACTTGCCGTGATCGATATGGGCAATAATCGAGAAATTGCGGATATTCTGCATCTGCATATCAGTTACACGCCTGTATCAGCGCCTGCTTGTCGAGAAAATAATGGCATATCTCCCCGTCACCACTGGCCAGCACAGGCACCAGTGATCCGTAGGCCTTCTCGAGTTCAGCATTGTTGTCTATTGCCACGCGTTGAATCTCAAAATCGAGTTCTGATTCACAGTCTCGCAAGGCCAGCTCCATGTCGTCGCATAAATGGCAGCCTTCACGAATATAAAGGGTCAATTGCTTTGTCATCGTGGAGCGGAATTCAGATAGAAAAAAACCGGCAACGCCGGCATTACATAAAAGGCGGGATTTTAACAGATTACAGTGTGGTGATGTTTTTTCTGAGCACCACGGGATTAAGTCGTTGTTGACTGCTACCCGTCGCCAGAAACAGGCGTGAAATTGCCAGTGTTGCGAAAAAGCTGATGACGCCTGCGAGCATGATAAACAGATCGCGTGAACCAACCGTGGTCGCAATCAGGCTGTCTGCCACGACCGCAGCGATGATCAAGGCCAGCAACGGCAGCAGGTAGACCATGATCGAGCCCATCAGCATGGCATCTTCATGCAGGCCCACAACGACTTCGTCACCGATGTTTGCGTTTACCGTGTTGGTTGCATGAAAGCGCGTGAACTTGCGCCCAACAACTTTAGATAATACCGAAGTACCGCAGCCCTGTTTTACCTCGCAGGCATTACAGGCAGTTTTGGTCTGGGCCTGGAGTAAAAGCTGATCACCTTCAACGTCGATAACGCGCGCGGTTTCTTCTATCACTGCATTGGCCTCATAGTGAAGGTCTTGCTACTGACAGCATCAGCTACGCAGACATCAGGAACGCCCTGCGCCCGGCTATGTACCCATTACTGCTGGTCAGGTTCCTGTGTAGCTGGATTGATTTGAGCCTGTTCCTGCTCAGGCTTGTTTTCCTCTGTCTCGTAGGTGATCGCACGTGAATAGGGTGCATTACCAGGTTCAGAAGATTCAGTCACGTAACTGTTAAAGTTAACAGCCGGCGCATTGACTGCCGGGATGGCAACCTGGGTATCACTATATGAAGCCGGTGCATTATTCACCGGTACAGAATTAATTGGTTGCTGACCTACATTTGCAATGCTTGCATCGCCTGTAATCGGTTGCTCTGTCAGCGTTACCACCATAACCATGGCTACGGTTGCTGCCACTGCAAGGCCACCCACAGGCTTCAACCAACCGGTAATAGCGTCGAAGACTGAACGTTTGGGCTGAGATGTTGCAGCCGGCCTGGCCTTGGTTTCAGTCGCGGTTGTTTCAAATGCCGGATCCTGTGCAATCGCTTCGCGCACTGCTGCACTCACATCAATCATTGCAGCATCTGAAACCTGTCCCCGTAAAGCATCGCCTATCATCTGATAACGCGCGGCTGTGCTGTAACCTGCTGCCCCACTGTCTTCAGTCAGTGATACGACTTCACTGGCATCGGCCGCATCATCAAGCCAGGCTGAAATTTGTTCTCTGTTGTCACTCATAGCTATTACCTGAAATCAACTGTCTACATTGTGGCTGTCGCCATCAAGTATCGGCTTCAGCTTTTCATCAATGGCCTCACGCGCTCTGAATATGCGCGATCTCACCGTACCAATGGGGCAATCCATGACCGCTGCAATATCTTCATAGCTCAAACCTTCAATTTCGCGCAGAGATATTGCTTCTCTTAAATCCGTCGGTAATGCCTCCATGGCAGTGCTCACCGTCTGCTGTATTTCGTCAGCCAGCATTTCACGCTCCGGGGTCGCATATTCTTTCAGCCATTGACCCGGATCGTATTTTTCAACTTCCTGTACATCTACAGCATAGGAGGGATTTTTTCTGCCTGCAGCAACCAGGTGGTTTTTAGCCGTATTGATCGCGATTCTGTAAAGCCACGTATAAAAAGCGCTGTCACCTCTGAAGTTCGGTAACGCACGATACGCCTTGATAAAAGCTTCCTGTGCAACATCCTGCACATCCGCCGGATTACGCACAAAGCGGGCAATCAGTTTGGCAATACGTGTCTGGTACTTTTGTACCAGCAGATCAAATGCCCGGCTGTCGCCTTTCTGTACGCGCTCTACCAGCGCCTGATCAATATCTCTCTCGCTGCCCATCCAGGCTTTTCCCCCGAAGACATTCCGTTGTCTGTTTTGTGTGACAAAGTAATCCTGTTTTAGTTCATACCTGATTCAAAGAAAACCAGGCTCCGTGCAATCCGGCGATTATACTAGTACAATCAACGTATTACAGCAGCTAAGGCAAAATAATCCGGATTTATTCTGCAATCTAACGGTATGGCTATCACTCACCAGCATGATGTACTCATCATTGGCAGCGGCGCAGCCGGGCTCAGTCTTGCCCTGCGCCTTGCCTCAAACGGCTCAATCGCGATTATCAGCAAGGAAGAACTCAGCAGTGGCAGCACTTACTATGCGCAGGGCGGCATCTCAGCTGTATTATCGGAAGAAGACTTTTTCGAATCGCACATTGATGACACCATCAATGCCGGTGCCGGACTGTGTGATGCTGATTCAGTTCGCTTTACGATCGAACATGGCCCGGAGAATATACGCTGGCTGCAACAACTGGGCGTTCCATTCAGCAAGGAGATCGCCCCGAATGGCCAACGTATACTGCACCTGACTCGCGAAGGCGGCCACAGTTTCCGCCGCGTGGTCCACGCCGAAGACGCGACCGGCAAGGCACTCTCAAATACACTGATCAATCATGTCCGCCATCATACTTCGATTGATACCTACGAAAACTACATTGCTGTTGACCTGATTACCGGCAGTAAACAGGGACTGGATCATAATCGTTGTATCGGCGCCTACATACTAAACAAACACACCGGGCATGTAGAAACGTTCCTGGCGAAGAACGTGGTACTTGCGACCGGTGGCGCCAGCAAGGTGTACCTGTATACAAGCAACCCTGACACATCAACCGGTGATGGCATCGCCATGGCCTGGCGTGCCGGCTGCCGGGTTGGCAACATGGAGTTCAACCAGTTCCACCCGACCTGCCTGTATCACCCGGAAGCAAAGTCATTTCTGATCAGTGAAGCCGTGCGTGGCGAAGGCGGCAAGTTACTTTTGCCAAACGGCAAACAGTTTATGCAGCGCTTTGATGAACGCGGAGAGCTGGCTCCACGCGATATCGTCGCGCGTGCCATCGACCATGAGATGAAACGCCTGGGTGCGGATTGCCTGTACCTTGATATCAGTCACCGCTCTGCGGCTTTCATCAAGTCACACTTCCCGACCATACATACGCGTTGCCTCAAGTACGGTATTGATATCACCAAAGAACCGATACCGGTTGTACCTGCAGCGCATTACACCTGTGGTGGCGTACTCACAGACATGCAGGGACAAACCGATATCGAATGCCTGTTCGCCATCGGCGAGACTGCATTTACCCAACTGCACGGCGCCAACCGCCTGGCCAGTAACTCTTTGCTTGAATGCCTGGTGTTTGCAGAGGCAACCAGTAAAGACATATTGGCTAATCTATCCGGGGTAAAACCTGAGACCAAGGTAGTCCCCTGGGATGAAAGCCGTGTAACCGATTCGGATGAAGAAGTCGTGGTGACCCATAACTGGGACGAGCTGCGTCGCTTCATGTGGGACTACGTGGGCATCGTCCGCACCAACAAACGCCTGGAACGCGCCATGCGTCGTATCCATTTACTGCAGCATGAAATTAACGAGTACTACAGTAACTTCCGTATCAGCAGCGACCTGATTGAGCTCAGGAATTTGTGCAAGGTGTCCGAGCTGATCGTGCGTTGCGCCATGGAACGCAAGGAAAGCCGTGGTCTGCATTTCTCACTGGATTATCCCGAAGCGCTGGATACAGAAATAAAGGACACCGTGCTGGAACCCGGTAAAGTTTCTACACAAGTCACCCCGATACAAGCCATACAATGACTCAGCTCCCTATCGTTATTGAACCGGAAGAACTCGAACAACTTCTGGAAGATCCTTCTATTGTCGTGGTCGACTTGTGCAAGGCCAAACAATACACACAGGCACACATCCCGGGCGCCCATTTTGTTAACTATGGCGATCTCGTCCATATAGAAAAGCCGATAATGGGCCTGTTACCTTCAGATGAGAAATTTTCTGCACTGTTATCCAGTCTTGGTATTACAGCGGATACGCACGTCATTGCCTATGACGATGAAGGTGGTGGTTGTGCCTCGCGCTTTGTCTGGACACTGCACGTGTTCGGTCATGAAAAAGCATCGATACTCAACGGTGGCCTGCACAGCTGGGCTAATGAAGGCCATGCGTTAACTACTGATGTTCCGCAGAAGCATCCGAGTACCTATCAGCTTTCGAACACAGGAAAATATACGGTTGATAGCTCTTATATCAGTGATCACCTGGATGATACACACACAGCTTTACTCGACGCACGCAGCCTGGCTGAATACACTGGCGCCAAGAAGTTTGCGGAAAAGGCAGGACACATACCTGGAGCAAAACACTTTGAGTGGACTGATGGCATGGATCGTTCGCGCAATTT
>JARFRD010000136.1 GCA_029287435.1 Gammaproteobacteria bacterium | reverse complement strand
GTACGTGCTGGCGCAGACGCTTGCGAACGCGTTGGTGACGGCCTGGTAGCAGCACATATCATTGCTCGTCCACATCGTGAAGTTGAACCCGTATTACCTACTGGCGGTGAGGCAGCCTAATCATAGGCAAAGTTTTAACTGAGTAAACTGGAGAACAGACCATGGCTAACGAAAAATATGGTATTGCACTGGGTATGATCGAAACCCGCGGGCTGGTACCTGCGATTGAAGCGGCTGATGCTATGACGAAAGCAGCTGAAGTACGCTTGATCGGCAGGGAGTTCGTCGGTGGTGGTTACGTCACCGTTCTGGTACGTGGTGAAACCGGTGCGGTCAACGCAGCAGTACGTGCGGGGGCTGATGCCTGTGAACGCGTTGGCGATGGCCTGGTAGCGGCACACATTATCGCTCGTCCACATCGTGAAGTTGAGCCTGTGCTCAAAGATTCGAACGATAATCGTCCGCAACGCGGTTAATGACTGGTTGCTGATTGACTGACAACGCTGTCGTAATGTTGTCCGCCAACGCAGATTTGCGTGTTCTCGGCTACCTTGGAAGGGCCCTCAGCCTGGAGCTGTCTGCAGTGCAGCTGTATAGCACGCAGGCGAAGCTCGTAGCGGCCTGGGGACTTACCGAGGTCGCCGAGAAATTTAGCAAAGAAGCCAGTGAAGAACTTGGACATGCGGATCGCATCATCGGCCGTATGTTGGCCCTCGGGGTTGCCCCTAACGCATCACAACTGCGGCCAGTGCAGCTTGGGCAGAACCTAGAGGAACTTTTGCAACACGATTTTGCATTTGAAAATGAGCTCGTCAGCCTGTACAGTGAAGCCAGTAAGTACTGTCTGAGTATTGGCGATCATGACAACCGTGTCTTTTTCGACGTTCTTGTTGGTGAAGAAAAGGAGCATGCAGTGGAGCTGTCAAAGTGGTTGCAGGAACTGCAGCAGCCAAATAATTAAGCATCTGCCAGAGGTGTGATTATCACTCTAGTTTAGTGGAGATGTGCAATGAGCAATCAGTGGCAAGAGCGTAAACGGCCAGTTCGACTGGAGCGACGCTACGAATTCCAGGATTACTCAACATTGAGAGATTTTCTCGACCGGGCAGCTGATTTGTCCGAACGAGAGGGGCTTTACCCTGATTTGGGTTTTGGGCGTGATTATGTCAATGTCACGATCCACCTTGATGAAGGGGAAACGGAACTCGGCGAAGCGCAGCACAGCTTTGCAAGGCAAATGGATGACCTCGCCAGTGATGCGACGAATTGAGGTAACAAAACCATGCCGGTAATAGCCCTGGTAGGAAACAAGGGAGGTGCAGGCAAAACTACACTGTCTGTTAATCTTTCATCCTGCCTGGCTAAAAATAAAAGTGTTGCTGTCATCGATGCTGATCCACAAGGGTCCGCTCACCAGTGGCGTGAGTTTTCAGACAACGAAAATGCGATACCTGTCTTTCACAACACAGAACAGCTCGGTTCATATTCCAGTCAACTATTGAATGATTACGAGTATGTGCTTATCGACTGCCCACCTTCAGTACATGCACCGCAGACAACGTCAGTAATTAGTTTTTGTGACATCGCACTGATTCCAGTTCAACCTTCCCCGGTCGATTTGTGGGCAACGATTCATATTGAAGAAGCGGTTGAAAATGCCCGCGGCACAAATCCAGGTCTGCAGGCGCTACTGGTGATCAATCAACTGGAGGTCAGGACTACCATGTCACGTGTGGTACGCGAGGCCGTGACTGAAATTGGGTTGCCGGTTGCCGACACGGCACTGCGTCGTCGAGCAATCTACCGCAGCAGTGCTCTGGAAGGCAAAAGCGTTTTTGATATGGGAAAGCGTGGTGCCGATGCAGCAGCAGAATTAGAACAACTAATGCAGGAGATAATCAGACTATGAGTAAAACATCTGATAAAACAAGGGAAAAATTACTAAGCACAATGCGCAAGACCAAGGCAGGCACTTCGGCTGACAATGCAACGGCCCCGGCCACCAAGGGCACAGCTGCGAAGAAGAAACCGGCTGCTAAGAAAAAAACACCAGTGAAGAAGAAGGCTTCGAAAAAGCCAAAATCGACTGCAAAAGCAAAAACGGTGACAATACCCAGAGCAAAAGGGAAAGCGAAAAGAGCAGCAGCCGATCCCTATCAGGCTGCTGGCAGAATCTGGCCTGACTGATTTTATTACATAGATAAAAGTCTATTAATAGATATTTTAATCATATCTTTATATCTATATGTTTGCACACCAAGCTGGTATCATGTGAACATGATCAGGTTTTTTGCAAAGAATAATCAATCTTACCACAGGCTCCTAACAGTCATGTGTCTTGATCAGCAGGGGGATATGTGAAACAAGCACCTCAAAAAGCGGACCAGGGTCATACACAGGCTGCGCCAATACCAGTGCACCTGATCCGTCATGCTACCCTCAGACAGTTACAGGTTTTTGAAGCAATTGTTCGTCTCGGCAGCTTTACGCGTGCTGCCGAGGAGCTGTTCCTTACACAACCCACTGTCTCCATGCAAATACGAAAGTTAAGCGAAGCAATGGGTGTGCCGTTATTCGAGCATGTGGGACGTAATGTGGAGCCAACCGAAGCAGGCCTTGAGCTCTACGACGCCTGTAGAAAGATGTTCGATATCCTGACTAACCTGGAGATGAAAATTGCCGATCTGAAAGGCATGAAGCGCGGCAGTTTACGCCTCGGCGTCATTACGACAGCCAAATACCTCACCCCCGAAATACTGGGTGAATTCAGCAAGATGCACCCGGGCATCAACCTTGCACTGAAAGTTACCAACCGCGAGAGCATCATCGAGCGTATGCACGGTAATATCGACGACCTGTATATCATGGGCCAGGTGCCAGAGGACGATTTCGAGATCGAAGCGTATCCCTTTTCACCTAATCCGTTAGTTGTAATGGCACCGCGGGATCATCCATTGGTGGGTAAAAAAAATATTCCATTATCAGAAATTGCAAAAGAACCGTTCATCATTCGTGAGCCTGGTTCAGGTATTCGCGATGCAACTATGCGCCTGTTTGAAGCAAAGGGTCTGAAACCGCAGGTGCGAATGGAGCTAGGCAGTAACGAGGCGATCAAGCATGCAATTGTCGGTGGTCTTGGTTTGTCAGTATTATCTTTGCACACATTGACCCTGGAAGGATCCAACGGGCCGGTTGCAATACTTGATGTCAAGGGTTTTCCTATCATGAGGAAATGGAATATCGTATATCCAAAGGGAAAAGAGCTGTCATTGGTTGCGCGAACATTTCTGGATTTTGCCATGAATTGTCAGCCTGAAATATACAGCCGAATGGTCGCCATGTGGCCGGCATTGAAAGACGCGTTCGAAGATCAGGTCAAGCCATATCCAGTAAAACAGGTGAAGGGATAATTGCATTCACTGGGCTGGGAAGGCTCATAGTCAAGCAGCGAAAACATAAAAATAATGTTAATGGATAAAGTTACAGCAGACTTTATATACACAGCTGAATTGAGTGTGCATCTGTCACACCTGGTAAAAATCCCTGCAGCATTACAAAACCGATAACAGGAGCTAAGCAAGCCATGCGCATTTTTAATGAGATCAGCCTGCAGAATGTTCGCGGTGATGTCTTTGGCGGCATAACTGCTGCTGTGATCGCCCTGCCAATGGCATTGGCCTTTGGTGTGGCTTCAGGTGCGGGTGCTGAAGCGGGTCTATATGGTGCAATACTGGTTGGATTGTTTGCTGCGTTGTTCGGTGGTTCACCAACACTGATATCAGAACCTACCGGTCCAATGACTGTGATCTTTACCGCGGTCATAGCAAAGCTTATCGCCTCAGATCCTGTCAATGGAATGGCGATGGCGTTTACCGTTGTAGTGCTGGCGGGGATATTCCAGATAATGTTCGGTGTGTTGCGCCTGGGCAAGTACGTGACGCTGATGCCCTATACTGTAGTTTCAGGCTTTATGTCTGGCATTGGCATCATCCTGATCATTCTTCAGATCGGTCCTTTTCTGGGCCAGCCCTCACCTGGTGGCAGTGTTATAGATGTCCTGCGTGCAGTACCAGGGCTGATCGAGGGAATTCAAATAGAAGAAACACTGCTTGCCATAATCACGATAATGATCCTATTCTTGATGCCGGGAAGGTTTAAGCGGTATCTGCCACCGCAGCTGTTAGCGCTTATTATCGGCACACTGGCATCCGTAATGTTTCTGGATATGGATGCCATACGGCGTATTGGTGAAATACCCACAGGTTTGCCTGAGTTCAGGATGCCCTTTTTCAGTATCGAACAATGGCAAATTATACTGATTGATGCAATTGTGCTTGGTTTGTTGGGATGTATTGATGCCCTGTTGACTTCCGTCATTGCGGATAGCTTTACTCGTCAGCAACATAACTCAGATAAAGAATTGATTGGCCAGGGTATTGGCAACGTGATGTCCGGCCTTTTTGGTGGGTTACCAGGCGCTGGCGCTACAATGGGCACTATAGTCAATATTCAGGCAGGGGCGCGTACCGCACTTTCAGGGCTGGTCAGGGTCGCAATACTCGTCGTGGTGATACTTTGGGCCGCTGGCCTGACCGCAATGATTCCGCTTGCTGTGCTCGCAGGGATCGCGTTGAAAGTGGGTATAGATATTATCGACTGGGACTTTATGAAGCGTGCCCACAGCATTTCAGGGAAAGGTGCCTTCATCACTTACGGCGTGATCATCCTGACTGTCTTTGTCGATCTGATAACCGCTGTTGGCATTGGATTGTTCGTCGCTAATGTTAGGACGATTACTAAACTGTCACAATTGCAGGAAGATGATGTAATAGCCGTTACTGACCCGGACGAAACCGACCTGGAACTGACCGCCTACGAGACCGATATATTACATGAAGCAAATGGAAAAGTGCTTTTACTATATCTGCGGGGTGCCATGATATTCGGTGCTTCACGTGCGATCAGTCGTAAAAACTCAGAGGTGGAAGGATGTCAGACATTGATTATAGACATGACCGATGTCAAGCATCTTGGTGTATCTTCAGCAATAGCCATTGAAGATGCTATCCTGGATATGCTCGATGCTGGTCGCCAGGTCTTTATTGTTGGTGCTCGTGAACAGTCGCTGAAACGTCTAGAAAAGATGGGCGTAATAGACAAATTGCCACCAGAAAGCATTACAGAAAGGCGATTGAAAGCACTGGAAATGGCCATCTATGGCAAGGAACCCCCAGCTGAGAAGGCAGATAACGAAGATGATGTCACGTCATAATGTTTCGTATATTGACAGGCGATTGCCCGAAATGTCATTTCTTTATAGCACCATCCGTTCTAACGCTATGCGGCCAAGTAGCACGTCCTGTCGGATTTCCTGTCTTTAGCCTACATGCATGTCTATATTTTATAGGGCTAATTGTGCGCAGTTAAGGCAAATGCATTAGCTATACTGTTAGAAATTCAGCAATAGTTTCATCATAAAATGTAATAAGTGTGATGTAATCGGTCAATATGGTATCTATCTCGCGTGAGTATAATATTGATTTTTTATCACCTATGTGAATGCTCGAGACCAGCCTGGTCTCAATGAGGTTAGCTCTCATTGTAGCTAGCGCCGCTGAGCAAAATGACCTCGATTTCTTCGATGATCTCTTCCTGGCGCAATGCATTGCTTTCACTCAACAATTCAGCTGCTTTGTCATCCAGATGATGGACTGCACCCTCAAGATGCCGCATGCGCCGGACATTCTCGGCCATTAGTGATACATACATAATCTTGTGCAGGATTGCGAATAGATAATGGTCAATCAATTCTGCCAGTAATGCCATTGGTGACACATGTATTAATGGTGGGTGGGTAAAGCGTGGTCTGGCCCCTGTTAAATTCTCAAACGGAGGAAATATCTCCTTAATGACAACCTGTTCACTATCGAGATCGTTATAGAGCACAGTCAGTGATAGTGCATGCTGGTTTTTCTGTGACTCCGTGAGATGTATTATGATTTGATTTAAAACCCTCTCAACTTCTTCGACCACATCGGCACCTTCAAGCGATACAGCCAGCCGTGGATCATTATCCATATGAACATATAATTTTCGCCCAACTGCCATTAACTGCGGATTATGGATGGAGTTTTCTCGCAGATAATTTTCCAGATTTACCAGCAATGACTCATTGAAGTCGCCGCAGAACCCTCGTTCTGAACCTAGCAACAGGAATAGCGATGTAGATTTATCCGGCTCCGGTAATGTGCCGGGAAAAAACGCGAGGAAATCTTCAGCTACTGCCTCAATTTGTGCGACAACAGCGCATTGTGCATTAAGAAAGCGATCAAGCTTGTGGGTTTCCATGTATGCCAGCGTTTTCATGGAATTCATGATCTCCCCGATCTCGATGATAGAATGGCGTCGCCTTTGTAGTTCACGGCGCCGTGTCATTGCTGCTTATCTCGATGCTGAGGACCGAACCATGAGGCGATCGCCTTGCTCCATTGTTCACGTGGACTGTCCAGCGTAAGTCCGAAGTGAGTAACCTCATAGTCAAGCTTTTCCAGTTGCGCCGGGATTTTTTCGAGTTCTGTATCGTCGAACACGCCATCATTAAATGCCACCAGCCATGCCATCTGTGATGTGATTGACAGTGGTGACAGGCGATCCTGCTTGAGGATCTCGCGTAACACTCGCCCACGTCGAATAGCTAACTCCATAGTTGCTTCGAGGCGTGCACCAAAACGGGTAAAGACTTCGAGTTCCAGGAACTGCAGATAGTCCAGCTTCATGTGGCCAGCCTCTTCCTTTACACGAGGATGCTGTGCCTTACCGCCGATTCGTGAAACCGATTTGGCGATATCAATGGCAGGGCGAAAACCACCAACGAAAAGGCTCTGGTCGAGGTATATCTGTCCATCGGTGATGGATATCAGATTAGTAGGAATATAGGCAGCAATTTCACCCTGCTTGGTTTCTACAATGGGCAGTGCAGTCATGCTACCACCACCGTGGGCTGCATTAAGGCAGGTGGCACGTTCGAGTAAGCGGGCGTGCACTGAGAAAATATCACCCGGATAGGCTTCTCGTCCTGGCGGCCTGCGCAGCAATAGCGAGAGTTCACGATAAGTTTTTGCATGCGTGGCAAGATCATCATAAACGACCAGGGTGTCCTTTCCTTGCTGCATCCAGAATTCGGCAATGGCACAACCAGCAAATGGTGCAAGGTGTTGAAGGCCTGGCAAGGCACTGGCCTCTGCTACTACTACTGTGGTGTATTCCAGAGCATTGTAGTTACGTAATGTCTCGATAATATTGACTATCGTGGAGCGTTTCTGTCCAATCAGCACATATATGCAGTTGACATTTTTACCACGCTGATTGATAACCGTATCAAGGACAACCGAGGTGCGCCCGATACCCTCGTCACCGATGATCAGCTGTCGTTGTCCTTTGCCAATGGGAATCAGTGTATCGATTACTTTGATCCCTGTGTAAAGTGGATCATGGACGAAGTCGCGTGAGGTTATGGCGGGAGAGAGCGTTTCCAGAGGATACAGGGCTGTTGACTGAGGTGCCTGTTTGCCGTCGAGTGGCAGTCCAAGTGGATCTATTACCCTGCCCTGAAGGGCATTGCTGACTGGAATGGTCAGTGCCTGCGCTGAGAGGTAGACAATATTCCCCGCTGTCAGCGCGTCGGTTTCGTGCAGCAGGATTGCACCCACTCTGTCATCATTCAGGTCGAAGACCATCGCCCGGCTGCCATCTTCAATCGTCAGGATATCTTCCATGGCAGCAGATGGAAGGCCTGTAATCCAGACAATCCCGTCACCTATGGAGATAACGCTGCCCTGTTCACTGATGCTCATACCGGGTCTGTAGTGGTCGAGCCAGTCAGACTGTTTTTTTAGCAAGCCGGGTTTGCGTGTGTACTCATTTTTCATGAGCGATATCGACAAAACTTTTCAGCTCGTCCTGCAAATTGGCATGTAACACCCAGTCTCCGATGGTGATGCGCAAACCGGCCTGTAAGTCCTTGTCGTGAACGTACTGAACGGGTAAGTTTACATTCAGGTTTGCGGCGAGTGATTTTTCCAGTTTCCGCTGTGTGTCATCATCAAGCGGATAAGCACTGCTGATCATAACAATATCTGCTGAATTGTCTGCGGCAGTACGCAGGGATTTTTTTTTCTCATCGGGTAATGATGACAAATCTTTCAGTAACAGGTCGATCAGTCGCTTTTCCATTTCTGGACCTGCCGCGACAGACAACAACCTTGAGGCAAAACGAGCCCCCTGATTAAGAGCCAGCTCTTCTGTGTGAAGCCTTTCAGCATCAATCTTGTGTTGCACGATTACTCGATTCTTTTCTCTCTCCTGTTCCAGCGCTGCATGTAATGCCTCCATGCGCCGTGCGCGTTCTGCCTGAATTTCCTTATCCAGCTCTGTATAGGCTGTTTGCCGTTCCTTCTCCCATTCGGTCAGACGGTTTTCGAATTGATCACGTAGCACTTCAGCATCGGCGTGCTTTTTTTCCGCATCACTGAGGACCTTCTCGATATCTGTTCGGCGACGACGAATAACATCCAGCACCGGTTTGTAAAAAAAATGTTTCAGCAGCCAGACCAGGATCAGGAAATTGATGATCTCGAGCAGGAAAGTGGACCAGTTCAGTTCCAATGTGTGCTCCAGAGCCTTACCAGTTACAGCTGATTCGCCTGCTTGCTATTTCAGCAGGTATTCGAGTAGTGGATTCCGGAACAGAACAATAAGCACGATAACCAGCACGTAAATAGCCAAAGACTCAATCATGGCCAGGCCAATGAACAGAGTGCGCATAATAGAGCGTTCTGCTTCCGGTTGTCTGGATAATGCATCAAGAGCACTGCTGATGGCCCTGCCCATGGCATAGGCAGGAACCATTACACCCAGAGCAATGCCGAGGATTGCAACCAGCGTAGATGCCAGGCTAAAGGTGGTTAGATCAGGCATGAGTTACTCCTTGTTTTGTAGCTGTAGTTTTTGTGTTTGTAAGCCGCCTGCGACATAGATGAGTGCAAGCATACCAAAAATCTATGCTTGAACCAGCGCCTCGATAATATGCAGCTTAAGACTTGGGATAGGTGCCAGAGAGCCAGCAACGAGCAAGATCAGCAAAGCTGCGATGTCCAGACTC
>JARFRD010000135.1 GCA_029287435.1 Gammaproteobacteria bacterium | reverse complement strand
GTTCTATGGCCTGCGAGGTGCTGTCCTGCAAGCCAAGCAAGTATTCTTTTACCGCGTCGATATTCATATCAGTCTTTATCTGCTTTGTTATCTAATACGATCGCCAGTCTGTGCATCGCGTATCTCGCTGGGTTGCCGTTGGCCTGAAGTGCCGCCCGTCACAATATAATCCACTTCATCGCCAAGTCGCTGTCTGACCTGCAAGGCATTCAGCGCTGGCGCATGTCCATGCCGATTGGCACTGGTGGAAACCAGTGCATGGCCAAGTTGATCGCAAAGATGGATCACGACTGGATGTGGGCTGATTCTTACTGCGACAGTGTCGCGGCCGCCGGTGATCCATTCAGGCGCATCAGCTTTTGCCGGTACCACCCAGGTGGTCGGTGTTTCCTGTTGCGCCATGGCTGCACGGTCGTTGCTGTCAGTGACATCAATGAATTCATCGAGTTGCTCGATGCGCGACGCGATGAGAATCAAACCTTTTCCAACATCGCGATCTTTTATCATCAGGATGTCTGCTACAGCTTCGGCACAAAGTGGATCGCAACCGAGGCCATAAATGGTTTCTGTCGGGTAGGCAATGATGCCGCCCTGTTGAATACAGTGTACGGCATGGCGAATGGCAAAGTCAGTTGCCATGTTCGGGTGCTAGCTTTTTTTCTTGGCGACTTTCTTTTTCGCCTTTTTCCTGGATGTTTTCTTTTTGCTGGCTTTTTTCTTTGTGGCTTTCTTTTTCGTGGCCGCTTTTTTTACCGTCTTCTTTTTCGCGACTTTCTTTTTGCGGCCGCGTCTTTCCGGTGCGGCAGCCAGCAGTTCTTCACATTCTTCCAGGGTTAGTGATTTGGGTTCCTTGTCCTTGGGGATTTTTGCGTTCTTTTCACCGTTGGTGATATAGGGACCATAGCGCCCGTTGAGTACCTCGATATCGGTGCCTTCGAAACTCTTGATGAACTTGTTGGCATCAAATTCTTTTTTGGCCGCAACCAGTTCCATCGCCTGTTCATGGGTGATGTTGTAAGGATCAACGCCCTGGTCCTGGTAAGCTTTATTGATGGATACGAACTTGTTGTCATATTTGACGTAAGGCCCGAAGCGTCCATAGTTGGTGCTGAGTTTTTCACCTTCCGGGGTTTCACCCAGGTCACGTGGCAGTACGAACAGTTCGAGGTAATTATCTTTGGTGACCTCGCTCATCTTCATACCAGGTCGCAGGCTCGCAAACTGAGGTTTTTCTTCGTCATCCTTGTCGCCAATCTGAACGAAGGGTCCATAAGGCCCCATGCGTACCGTGACTGGTTTGCCTGTTTTCTCGTCGATACAGATTTCCTTGGATTGGGCAACTTCGGCGCGGGTTACATTGGCATCCTTGTCTTCGACCAGCTTGATAAAAGGATCCCAGAACTGGCGCATCAATGGCACCCAGTCTTCTTCTCCGCGTGAAACACTGTCGAGTTCATCTTCCAGGTTGGCAGTGAATTCGTAGTCGACATACTTGGTGAAATGATCGGTCAGGAAGCCATTGACGATGCGGCCGATATCCGTGGGTGTAAAGCGGCGGTTTTCAAGTTCGACATACTCACGGTTAACCAGGGTCGAAATAATACTGGCGTAGGTTGAAGGTCGACCGATGCCGTATTCTTCCAGGGTTTTCACCAGGCTGGCTTCAGTGAAACGCGGTGGTGGCTCAGTGAAATGCTGGTCATTACGGATTTCAACCAGATCGATAGTTTCGCCTTCTTTCATTTCAGGCAGGATCTTGTCGCCACGGCTTTCACTGCGGCGGTCATCGTCGATGTCTTCCGTGTACACCTTCATGAAACCGGCATGCTTGATGGTAGAGCCATTGGCACGAAACGCATTGCCTTCACCACAGCCGAGATCAATGGTGACCGTATCGAGCGTGGCATGGATCATCTGGCAGGCCATGGTGCGCTTCCAGATGAGTTCATACAGTGCGAACTGGTCTGCACTCAAATGTGATTTAATCGTTTCGGGTAAGTGATTGACCGAAGTCGGGCGAATGGCTTCATGCGCTTCCTGTGCATTTTTCGACTTGGTTTTAAACATGCGCGGTGCTTCAGGCACGTAATCTTTGCCGTAATTTTTTTCAATCAGGCCGCGTATCTCCGCAATGGCTTCGTTAGCGAGGCTGACCGAATCGGTACGCATGTAGGTGATCAGACCAACAGTTTCACCACCGATGTCGATACCTTCATAGAGCTGCTGTGCAGTACGCATGGTGCGTTGCGCCGAAAAGCGTAACTTGCGTGCCGCTTCCTGCTGCATGGTTGAAGTCGTGAACGGCGCAGATGGATTACGCTTGCGTTCTTTCTTTTCAATCTTGCTGACAAGCAGTTTGCCACCGGCAGCATTTAACAGCGTAGTGCGAGCCTGGGTGGTGTCGGTTTCATTGGTGAAACTGAACTGCTTGACCTTCTCGTTGCTGTAGATGTTCAGACGCGCAACAAAGGGCTGGTTTTCTTTGGCTACATCAGCCTCGATGGTCCAGTATTCCTGTGGTTCGAATTCCTCGATTTCCTGTTCACGCTCGACGATGAGTCTGAGCGCTGGACTCTGTACGCGTCCGGCCGAGAGGCCGCGCTGTACTTTTTTCCACAACAGTGGCGACAGGTTAAAGCCGACCAGGTAGTCCAGTGCGCGGCGTGCGAGCTGGGCGTCGATCAGGTTACTTGAAAGATGGTCGCTGGCCTCATCAATAGCCCTGGTGATCGCGCCCTTGGTGACTTCGTTGAAGACCGCACGGCGCACCTGTTTGCCTTCAAGGTCGCCGTCATCTTTCAGTAGCTCACGCAAGTGCCACGAAATAGCTTCTCCTTCGCGGTCCTGGTCAGTTGCGAGATACAGTACATCGGCTTTTTTCAATGCCTTCTTGATGGCGTTGATATGCTTTTCATTGCGTTCGATAATTTCATACTTCATCTCAAAGTTGTTATCGGGATCGATAGCCCCTTTCTTGGGTATGAGATCGCGCACATGGCCGTACGAAGCGAGTACCTTGAAGTCCTTGCCAAGGTACTTCTCGATGGTCTTCGCTTTTGCGGGGGATTCTACAATGACGAGATTACTGCTCATGCCTGTCCAACATGGTGCGTAAAAGGAAAAACTAACGTTTTATATTTAGTGCATATAGTCGACGATTTCATCGAACACCAGGCTTTCCATCCATGCATATGCATTTTCTTCGCCTGGATGACTATGGAGTACGATAAGTACGATCCACTTAAATTGTTCTGTGTCGAGTTCGTTTTCAAGAGCGATTACACGGTCAAGAATCAGTTCACGAGTAACAGGCGTCAAAATGCCAGACTGTTCCAGGTACACAAGGTAGCCCAGTGACTCGTCATTAAGTACGGCTTTTTCTTCTTCGCTAAAGACGCGGATACTCTGTTGATCAACCGGTGCATAGTGCTGTTCATCCTGAATGGTTGCCAGATCTTCAAGCCAGTCAAAAGCCTTGTCGATCTCATTGTTCTGAAAACCCATTTCCTCGAGCCGGACGGCAACATCATCGCGCCCATCGAGCGGTTCATTCTCGTCGCCCAGGTAACGTTCAAACAGGAACATAAGAACGTCTACAACGGATTGTTTTATTACCATTATTTTCAACCTTATATAAGAGTGTCGCTGAACACTCCATGGTTAAGCCACGAAAACGGTCTTTATGCTATGCGGGTGTAAAGGCCGCCTTCACTGACAACACAGCCTTCAAGCTCCAGAATTAACAGCATTGAAGCGACTTCAGAGGCTGTAAAACCACTGCGATCGACAAGTTCATCGATCTGCGCGGGTTCATATGCGAGGCATTTGAGCAGTTTTTGGTGATCCCGGTCAAGTGTATTGTTTTCAACAGGGGTTGAATTCAGCTCCCCGGTTGCGGGTATATCGGTTGGTAGCAATGCCGAAAGCTCGACCAGGATATCATCGGCAGTTTCCACCAGTTTGGCGCCCTGGCGGATCAGTTGATGGCAGCCACGGGCGAGGGGATTGTGGATTGAGCCGGGGATGGCGAAGACTTCGCGGCCCTGTTCCAGCGCATGTTTAGCCGTGATCAGTGAGCCACTTTTGAGTGCCGCCTCGACCACCAGTGTGCCCAGCGACAGGGCGCTGATAATCCGGTTGCGCCGGGGGAACAGGCCCTTGTTGGGCGCGGTGCCGATGGGAAATTCAGACACAACAGCGCCGTTGTGCGTGATGGCTTCGGCTAACTGGCGATGTGCAGCAGGGTAGACCACGTCAAGACCATGCGCCACCACTGCCAGTGTGCCCGCAATACCTTCCAGTGCACCCTGGTGACTGGCGCCATCGATACCCCGTGCCAGGCCACTGGTAATCGTAATGCCGGCTTTTGACAGGTGACTGGCAAATTCCATGGCCGTTTTTCTGCCGGAGGCTGTGGGTGTGCGACTGCCAACCATCGCTAGTTGCGGTAAGCACAGGTAGTCAGGGTCGCCGCGGACATAAAGCACGATGGGAGCATCAGCTATGGTTTTCAGTCGTTCGGGGTAGCGCGGATCGAGGATGCTGACCAGGTGATGGTTTTCCTGCTCGAGCCATTGCCGCTCGAGCTCGATGGCGTCGGAATCCGGTTGCTGTAGCGAAGTTATCGTCGCTGGTTTTAGACCAAGTTTACTGAGTTGGCTGTGGCTGGCGCCCAGAATGTTTTCTGGTGTTTTTAAGCTATCAAGCAGGTGATTGAATTGTACCGGGCCTAGCCCGTTGGCTCGCGCAATGGCGAGCCAGACATCGACTGTGTTCATCCCTGAACAGTGTAACTTTATTTAGGTGTTCGAACCAGATCGTGATTGTGAATAACGCGGGTTGATTCGAGTATCAGGCCGTAACTGACATGGTCAAATGTTTTGAAGATCATCATCAGGCCACTACGAATATCGGGTAGAACGATATTATCATTCTTGTCATCCGGATCGAACATGTCTTTGAAATCCTTGCCGGTGCTATAGGTAGCGAGAAGGTGTCCGGTATCAACACCATCACGACTGCCCCTGTTGATAACGGCGACCTGCAACTTGGCGACACCAAACAGCGCATCTGGCAGATGAATAATCTTGCCCGAAATATCCTGCTCGGGCAGTCTCGGGAAATACAGGTTGTCTATCTTGCTCTTGTCGGTAGGTAGCAGCCTGTCGCCACGCAGGACTTCGCGCTCGGTGAAGGTGAGTTTGCCTACAGCTGGATCACCGTATGTATGAACCAGGGCCTCACCGGCATAGATACCCTCATAACCAAGAACTTCCTTGGTATCGGGGTCGACCAGTTTTACACCTTTTCTTAGTACGGCATAGCGTACACGCTCCTTATCGAGTTCACCGCGAATATAAATCTCGTTGTCCTCTCCCAGGATCAGGTGCTCATCGGGACTGCCTACAATATAAGGTGCAGCTTCGGCTTCTTCCTTGGTGACAACACGTGGTTTGCTCAGAAACTGGCGAATTGCATCACCTGGAATCGTGTCGATGCTGGCGTCGATAGATTCAGATCTGATTGATGGCGACAGTTTTTTTACAGGTAACGCACCAGATGTGTCAGTTACAACAACTTTGTCGCCCGGTTTACTGACCACGATGCGTGGCATGCCATCAACATAAATCAGCGTGAGAACATCACCCGGGTATATAAGGTGTGGATTGGCCACTTGTGGATTCTGGTGCCAGATTTCGGGCCAGAACCAGGGGTCTTTGAGGAAAAGGTTGGCGATGTCCCACAGTGTATCGCCCTTTTGCACGGTGTAGGTGCGTGGATGGGCGACTTTTACACTCTCTGCAACGGCCTGTTTGCGGCTTTCCGGTATTTCGGGCTCAGTAGCAACAATAGTGCCGGAGCGAGTTTCGGGCTCAACGTAAGCGCTCTGTTCTTTTTCAGCGGTCGATGAACAGCCAATTAGCCCAGCAAGCAGTAACGAGGTTACAATAGTTTTGCATGCAGGGCGTGTATATATATGAGTGACGGATATTTTCATTGTTATTCTTATCCCTGTGGATAATCCGTGGTTTTCAATAGTTTAGTTGATAAACTTCCGATTTGAAGCAAGCTTGTTCAAATTGTAGTAGAAAATCCCTGATATAGCGCTGACGACACAAAATCTGGCGAAATTTATGGCAAAACTGGAAATATTGCATTACCCCGACAAACGACTGCGTACGGTGGCCGAGCCCGTAGAAGTGGTTGACGGCTCGATCAGAAAGCTCGTCGATGACATGTTTGAAACCATGTATGAGGCGCCGGGCATTGGTCTGGCCGCGACACAGGTGAATGTCCACAAGCGGGTTATCGTGATGGATCTGAGCCCTGAAAAGGATGAGCCCCGGGTTTTTATCAATCCAGAAATTATCGAGACTGACGGTATTGAACAGACAGAAGAAGGCTGCCTGTCAGTGCCGGATATTTACGAGACGGTTGAACGTGCCGAGCGTATCAAGGTGCGCGCCCTGGATCGTGATGGCAAAACCTTTGAAACAGAAGCCGATGGCCTGCTGGCGGTATGCATACAGCACGAGATGGATCACCTGATGGGGCACTTGTTTGTCGACTACCTGTCGCCTTTAAAGCAACAACGCGTCAGAAAAAAGTTACAGAAAGCACGTCGCCATGCAGCAGTGATTTAGCTTTTATCTGAACAACACACGTGTCAAAACCACTTCGTATCATATTTGCCGGTACCCCGGATTTTTCTGTACCTGTTTTGCAGGCCTTGATTGATAGTGAACATGAAGTTGTTGCTGTCTACACGCAACCTGATCGACCCGCCGGACGTGGCCGCGAACCGCGGCCATCGCCAGTCAAGCAGCTTGCCCTGAATCACGGACTGACGGTAATGCAGCCAGAGTCGTTAAAAGATACAACGGCACAGCAACAATTACAGGCTTTCAATGCGGACCTGATGGTCGTCGTTGCTTATGGCTTGATCCTGCCTGAAGCTGTGCTGGCTATTCCTCGTCTTGGCTGTATCAATGTGCATGCATCTTTGCTGCCACGCTGGCGCGGAGCCGCTCCAATCCAGCGCGCCATCATCGCAGGTGATTTGGTGACGGGTATCACCATTATGCAAATGGACAAAGGGCTGGATACCGGGGACATGCTGGCCAGGGCCGAGTGTGAAATAACAGACAATGACACCGGCTCGAGTCTGCACGACCGCCTGATGCAAATAGGGGCAGATACCCTGATGAGCTGCCTGCCTGATTTGCAGTCACAGAAGATAACGCCCGAAGCCCAGGATGACAGTCTCGCCTGCTACGCTGACAAACTCAGCAAACAGGAAGCAGAGATCGACTGGCAACAGCCCGCCGAGCTGATTGCGCGCAAGGTGCGTGCATATAACGCGTGGCCGGTTGCATTCACGCACTATCAGCGTAAGGGCAAGTCTTTGAACCTGCGTGTCTGGCAGGCGCTGGCACTGGAAGACAATACAAACCAGGTTCCGGGTAGCGTGATTCGCAGTAGTGCTGAAGGTGTCGATGTAGCCACAGGTGACGGCGTGTTGCGTTTATTGCAGGTACAGCCAGCTGGAAAACGCATGATGCCCGTTGCCGACTTTATTAACGCGCATTCGCTTGAAGGTGTCGTTTTCGGATCAGCAGAGTGAATAATCCGATAGCTGCCCAATCCGTAAGCAAGGGAAATGCGCGTCGAACGGCTGTCGCCATCCTGGGTGATGTTGTTGTTAAAGGTCGTTCGTTATCAAGTGCGAAGAGTCGTTGCCAGACAGCCTTGTCTGAACAACGAGACCGTGCACTGGCCATGGAACTCGTCAACGGTGTTTTACGCTGGCGTTTCAGACTTGAGTTTCTGCTGTCGAAACTGCTGAAGAAACCATTGCGCAAGAAAGACGCAGACCTGCAATTCCTGCTGCTAACAGCCCTGTACGAATTACTCGAGCTGAGTACCCCGGACTATGCTGTGGTCAACGAGGCTGTATCGTTGACACGTAAACTGAAGAAGCAATGGGCATCGGCGATGGTAAACGGTGTGTTGCGTTCTTTTATTCGCGATAAAGAAGCTTTGATGGCTCAGATTAATGAACAGCCGGAAGCGCTTTATGCCCATCCGGCATGGCTGATCGAGCGATTACATAATGACTGGCCACAACATTACAGCAGCATGCTGGATGAAAATAACAGACGGCCACCCATGTGGCTGCGCGTGAATTCGCAACGAGTATCGGTAGAGGACTATCTCGAAAAACTGCAGGCTGAAGGTATTACATACAGCCGGCATCCAGTAGTGCCGACGGCAGTCAAACTGGATAATCCGCTTAACATTTCTGCATTACCGGGTTTCGACCAGGGACTGGTGTCGGTGCAGGATGCCGGTGCGCAGCTGGCAGGCGAGTTACTGGAGGCCAACCCGGGAGAACGTGTACTCGATCTGTGTGCCGCACCGGGTGGCAAGACCTGTCATCTGCTGGAACAGGCACAAGCAATAGAAATGACTGCTGTGGAACTCGAACCTGAACGTATGCAACGGGTTCAGGAGAATCTCGATCGACTGGGTCTGTCTGCAACACTGATCACAGGTGATGCGGCAAATGTTGACAGCTGGTGGGACGGGAAAACCTTTGACCGCATACTGGTTGATGCACCCTGTTCGGCCAGCGGCGTGATACGCCGTCATCCTGATATTAAAAGCCTGCGTCGTGAAGATGACATCAAGGCCCTGGTTGATCTTCAGCAGGCAATCCTGCAGCAGGCCTGGATGATGTTAAAACCCGGTGGTGAGCTATTGTATGTGACCTGCTCGGTATTGCGGCAGGAGAATGAAAAGCAGGTCGAGTATTTGCTCGCCCATCAATCTGACGCTGAACATGTTGAGCTGAATGTTGACTGGGGGCAGGCCTGCATATACGGACGTCAGCTGATGCCGGGTGAAAAAGATGCGGATGGTTTTTATTTCGCCAGGTTGAAAAAATCAAGTTGACTGAAAGCAGGCTTAGCTGAGCATGCCGATGCAGCTACTGCATTTCGCCACTGAACAGCGTAAACTCCGCGCCATTGGATGCTTAATTTCATATCAATCTGAAGAATGAAAATCCTGATACTTGGCGCAGGGCAGGTTGGCTCAACCGTAGCTGCAAATCTTGCCTCTGAGGCGAATGATATTACGCTGGTCGATAGCGACCCTATGTTGCTTGATAGCTTGCGCGACCGGCTCGATATCCAGACCGTGGTTGGCCATGCCTCTCACCCGGGCGTGCTGACACGTGCCGGTATAGAAGATGCTGACATGTTAATCGCGGTGACGAACAGCGATGAAACCAACATGCTGGCCTGCCAGGTAGCCCATACGCTTTTCCATACACCAACAAAAATTGCTCGTATACGCTCTGAAGAATATTTAAAACATAGTGATATGTTTTGTGATTCGGCTATGCCGGTCGACGTTATCATTAGCCCCGAGCAGATTGTTTCGCGCTATGTTCAACGCTTGTTGGAATATCCCGGTGCCTTTCAGGTACTCGATTTTGCTGATGGTCTTGCGCAGCTTGTTGGCGTTAAGGCTTATTACGGCGGGCCATTGGTCGGGCATGAAATTCGCACCCTGCGTGAGCATATGCCTGGTATTGATGCGCGAGTCGCAGCTATTTATCGACGCGGCAAAGGCATCAAGCCTGAAGGCAGCCGCGTAATCGAAGCCGATGATGAAGTCTTTTTCATTGCCGCGAAGAAAGACATTCGTCGTGTAATGAGTGAACTGCGACGACTCGACAAACCTTTTAAACGAATCATGATTGCCGGTGGTGGCAATATCGGCAAGCGTCTCGCTGAAGAGCTGGAAAACGATTACCAGGTGAAGTTACTGGAGTGTGATCCTGAACGCGCGAAATTCCTTTCTGAAGTGCTGAACAAGACGATCGTATTCCTCGGTGATTCTGCCGATGAAGAGCTGTTGCTCGAGGAAAATATCGATCAAATGGATGTGTTCTGTGCCGTGACCAATGACGATGAGGCTAATATTCTTTCATCCATGCTGGCGAAGCAACTGGGTGCCGGCAAGGTGATGTCGCTGGTAAACCGCCATGCCTATGTCGATCTGATTGAAAAGCAGGCAACCGTCGATGTGGCCATATCACCGCAACAGGTGACGATCGGTGCTTTGCTCACCCATGTGCGCAGGGGTGATGTAGTTGAAGTGCACTCATTGCGGCGCGGTGCTGCTGAGGCCATCGAAGCTGTAGCGCATGGCGATTCCAGGACGTCCCGGGTTGTGGGCCGGCGCATTGAACAGATTAAACTGCCTGAAGGTGCATCCATAGGCGCAGTGATTCGTGGTGAAGAGGTGAAGATGGCGCACCACGACACCCTGATTGAAACCGACGATCATTTGATCATATTCATGCAGGTCAGGCGCAAGACATTCGCGGTG
>JARFRD010000015.1 GCA_029287435.1 Gammaproteobacteria bacterium | reverse complement strand
AATGCATCAAACCCGGCACCGGCATTCATGTTGTCAGTACGTGGTTACAGTTTTGAACTCGGTGATGATGTATCAGCCAAAGCAGATGAGAACATCACCCGGGCCGTCATGTTTATTGAGTCGTTGCTGAAGCTTGATCATACAGCTGACTGGCAACACGAATGCCAATCGATGTGTGCTGACTAATAAAAACTTACCCATTGGTCATCTCGGCCATACCCGTCATGTCATCTCGGCCATACCCGTTATGTCATCTCGACCATACCCGTTATGTCATCTCGACCAAAGGGAGAGATCTCCTCACCACTGCAACAAACACACCACCTATAAATAACGCATCGCACTGGCAATCGACTCACGCTCAGCCGGCAATGCTTCCACTGGAAACCAGCCGGGCAAAAGAATGCGTGTTGCGCCAATGCAGGAGCGGGCTTCGATCAGCTCGAGCTTTTGTGATTTTGCTGCGGTTGATGTGTCTGCCCGAATATTCATACTGTCGAGTTCAATCTGGATGTTATGTAACGCAAGTAATTCTTCCGGCTTGCCCAGTGTGTCTTTGATGATTTGCAGCGTTCTGTCCAGTACCTGGTGGCTGGCGCCCATGTTCTCCAGTTGCTGTTCTACAGATTCAATTTCCGCTTCGAGAGAGCTGTAATCTTTTGCACCGGATGCTTCAGGGCGCAGCATTTCTTCAAATCCCCAGTTACCCGCCTGCATAGCTTTCAACTTGCGCTTGAGTAAATGTTGTTGCTGTTCAAGTTCAGCGTGACGGGTACGTTCGGTAATGATGCGCTCCATGGCAATTTTGATCATGAAATCGAACGCGCGTTTTTTTACATTTAACACGGCCTCTTGCAGTGATACGGACGGGCCCAGAAAGTTATGGTTAATAAAGTTAACAACAACTTGCTGGACCTCACGTTGAAGATGATCATCCTGCATCACAGTACCCAGGCGGGTTTTTTCCTCTTTTTGAATAGAGAGCAGCCCGAAGATTTTAGGATCATCTGCAATGGCAACCTTGTCCAGGTAGGCTTCCACAGTTTTCGCTGCTCCAACTTTTTCCTGCATGTGTTTGAAGGATGCAAAAAAGGCATGCAGACGCGGGTCGCTGCCATATGTATTTTGGCTAAGCTCAACAGGTTCTGGTAGTGCATCGACGAGGTTGATAACGTGAACGACCGCTTTTTCAACAGGCGCACGTAGTTGTTTATGGTAGCTAGCTAACGCTTGCAAACGCTTGTCGGTCCCTGCAATGACACGATCTGTTGCCTTGATTATGAGCTCATCATCGACACCAGATGGACGTTTTTCGTTTTCACTGAACAGCGAACTCAGGAAATGAAACATAACTAAAGCTCGTTGAGTGAGATTCTACGAGCAATATTAATCGATCGTATCTGCGTGGCAAATACATCTGTCGATAAACTGCTGTGTAAAGGCGGTGAGAATCCGAGCATGCGAAGGGATATACTCGGCCGGGGCCACATAAAGAGCATTGGTAAGCTGAAATTTCTCGCTATAGCTTTAGTAATTCCAGGTCGTACGCGTAATTATGACCGCAACCGCCATCTGTTGATGTTGCTGTATCCGTGATCTCTTCAATGTCATACGGCATAAATAACGCAAACGCGTGGCCAGAGAACACCAGCAGTATTGTTGCGATCAGGTATCTGGTCATTTTCATTACTTAATCCATTTTTTTGCACATTTGATTCAAGTTAGAATGCAAAATATGGACCAATATTAGAATTGACTAATAATCAATAAGTTACAAAAGCAATGATTTTTATGCTGTAAATCCTGTCGACGATCAATAAATGACCACGACCTGATATATTTTGTATATTCAATAATTTAAGAGATATTTAGAGAATTGTTCTAGCTGTTAATTAAAGCGACATCGACGCGGTGTCTTACACACATAAATAAGGATTATTTGATAAGCAGATAGCCTTAACCGGGAAGCCTTATACATCACCATGCCTACCCTGCTGCTCTTCGTTTTTTACCTGGTTACTGCCATGCTGCTGGCAGGCCTGCTTTTCTACCCGGTATTCGAGATCCTGCATGTGTTTTGGGATGTCAGGCCGGAACGAGTGTTCCATCGACTGTTCATGATTATTGCCATTCTGGGCTTCTGGCCCTTGCTCAAGTTGTCTGGCCTTAACAATCGTTACGCGCTGGGTTATTCAGCGCACGGCAGTCGTTTTATCCAGGCACTCATCAAGGGGCTCGGGATCGGTGTGCTGATTATGACTGTTCATGCCATTCTGTTGCTGCTGCTCGGTGCCCGTGTGCCGAAGCCTGATGCTATTCTCTTCACTGAACTCTTGTATAACCTGTTCACAGGGCTGATGGCCGGGATAGTGGTGGCCCTGATTGAGGAAAGTTTTTTCCGCGGCGCTTTGCAGTCTGGAATGCGACGCAGCAGTTCATTCATAACAACGTCTGTCTGTGTCGCGCTGTTTTATGCAGCAGTGCATTTTATTAAACCGTACCCTCTGCCAGCGGAAATAATGATCGACTGGAGCAGTGGCTGGCACATGCTGATCAGTTCGTTTAACAGCTTTATCAATTTTTCGGGTATTGCAGACAGCTATATTGCGTTGTTTGCTGCAGGCATGTTCCTCAGCCTGGTACGTGAAACATCCGGCAATATTGCACTCTGCATCGGTATCCATGCGGGCTGGGTATGGGCAATCAAAATGACAAAAGAGGTAACAAATCTGGATCCCGCGGCGCCAACTGCGTTTCTTATAGGTAGCTACGACAATATTATTGGCTGGGCCGCCACAGTCGTATTGTCCGTAGCAATACTGTTGTACTGGCGCCTGCTGGTGGTAAAGACAGCTAACAGTACGCTTTAGACATGTTAAGGTTTTCAAAACCGGATTTCAGGTTCGATTTGGCATCTCAGCGAGCCTGCGTAAACAATCAAGCAATGAGGGAATATAAATGAACACTGAAGTTAACGCGGCACTTCAACGACTGGATTCCATTCTTCCGCTGGTCAGCGGCTTGAAGTCGCTCAGCGATGCTGATGCTTCGCTTTACTGCAAGCTGCTCAACAGCTACGTGCAACAGGGTCGATCGCTCTCCCGTGATGAAGCCGCTGAATTTGTCAGTGATGCAGCACAGGCGCTGACAAACATCGCCAAAAGCAAACTCATTGTACTCGATGCAGATGGCAACCCGGCCGGTGCGTACCCGTTCACCTCGGAGGAACGTGAACACAAGGTGTATATCAACGGCGTCACCGCTCATTGTATGTGTGCCCTGGATGCGCTGGCCGTCAGCCCGATGTTCAACATGCCAACCGTGATTGATTCAGAATGCCGCGTCACTGGAGAAAAAATCCACATTGAACAGAATGCTAGCGGCTTCACTGGTGGTACGCTTGATGCCTGGTTCGGCATCAATTGGGGCGCGGCGAAAGACGATCAGGTTTGTGCCGAATCACTTTGCATGGAGATGATGTTTCTTGCTAACGAAACCGTCGCCCGGCAATGGCTGTCTGAGTCAGAAGATACACGTGAAATCTTTGACTTGTCTTCAGCCGTTGAATTCGCCGCGGCTTTTTTCGTACCACTCGCTGAGAATTGCAGCATGGCTGCCTGACAGGCTCCGCTCAAGTACCGCAAAAGGTTTGATGCACGACTTCATCTGGCTGCGGCGGCTGCATATAGATTTCTTTGCCCGGTTGGAGTTCGAACGGGTTTTGCAAAACTTCATGTAACGTGTGGAATACCGAATAATCGCCCTGATCTTCCGCTGCGCGAATAGCCGATTCAATTAAATGGTTTCGCGGTATATATACCGGGTTAATGGCGTGCATCCTGTGTTGTCTTTCGACGTCCTGGCTGGCTTCTTTATTCAATCGCTGACGCCACTGATCAAGCCATGCGGTAATAGACGCAGCGTCATCGAATAAGGCAAGCAGCGAATCATCATTTGATGCGTCCTTGTCGAGCAGGGATAAATAGTAAAACGTTAAAGTGAAATCCACCTGGTCGCGCGCCATCAGGTCTAACAGGTCTTCAGCCAGTTGCTTATCTTCGCTTTGTTCTGTTGAGAGTCCAAGTTTATTGCGCATTCCTGATAACCAGTGCTTCTGGTATATGCTGATGTAAGCTTCAAGTCGATGCTGCGCCACTTCAACGGCCGAATCCTGGTTATCGTCAATCAGGTGTAACAGGCATTCGGCGAAACGCGAGAGATTCCACAGGCCGATATTGGGCTGATTGTTATAAGCATAACGTCCATGGTGATCGATCGAGCTGTAGACCCTGTTATGTGCATAATGATCCATAAAAGCACACGGACCATAATCAATCGTCTCGCAGGTGATCGACATATTATCGGTATTCATCACACCATGGATAAAGCCCAGTTGCATCCACTGTGCAATTAATGAAGCCTGGCCTTCGACGACGACATCAAGCAAGTCAAGGTACGGGTTTTCTGCCTGTTTGGTCTGCGGATAATGGTGCTCGATTACATAATCAGCCAATCGTTTGATGCTATCCATATCATTGCGTGCGAGAAAATGCTCGAACGTACCAATACGTACAAAGCTTGAAGCCACGCGGGTGATAATACCACCCGGCAGTAACTGATCGCGGGCGACTTCTTCGCCAGTTGTAACGGCTGCGAGTGCCCGTGTTGTTGGAATACCCAGCTTCGCCATGGCTTCGCTAACGAGATATTCCCGCAGTACCGGGCCAAGAGCTGCACGCCCGTCACCATTACGTGAAAACGCGGTCTGCCCTGTTCCTTTCAAATGAATGTCTAACAAACGACCTTGCGGATCATGTATCTGACCAAGCAGGATTGCGCGGCCATCACCGAGGTTGGGGTTAAAATGCCCGAATTGATGACCCGAATAAGCCATCGCCAGCGGCTCTCCACCATTCGGCAGCTGGTTGCCGGAAAATACCGCCGTGTTTGCTGATGAGTTCAAGACGGTTTCATCAAGCCCAAGTGCTGTAGCCAGTTCCTGGTTGTAGATAATTAACTCGGGTGACTGCACAGGAGTTGGTTTGATCGACTGGTAGAACCCAGGGCCAAGATCATGGTAACGGTTGTTAAATGGATTGGTACTCAAAAGAAAAAAATCCAGCGGATGTTAGGAATAGAAGTCGTAATATTATGCCTATGGCAGTGCCGCTGACCAACCCACTATGCGTATGGGTAAAAAATGTACCCGGTAACTATTCCCTTTAGTCGGTCACGGGTAAATGGCCAACTTTAACCAGGATTAGTGTTTCTTCTTCCACCCTGGGGAAATGCTTGCTTAAATGTGGGCTGCGTAACCAGCTGCCGGTTGGATATTCGCCATATTCATCAATAAACCGCCCTTTAATAACCATGATCTCCTCACCGCCCCAGTGTGTATGCGGCTGAAACACTTCATTTTCGGGCCATAACACCAACGCGGTGTTTTCTCCTTCAAAGCTGTGCAAGGGCAAGACACGTAAATTACCAATACCCGGTCGCCATTGCTGGTCTTGCGGGCGAACAACAACGTGCTCTGTATCGCCGGCATGAAACTGGTCCAGCTTGACGAATAGCTCGCAGCCTTCACGGGTAAAGGGCTTGTGTCTGGATCCCGGGGGATTTCTTATATACGTACCGGCCGGGTAGTCGCCATTTTCGTCAGAAAAAACACCATCGATCACGTACAGCTCTTCACCCTGTGGATGCGTGTGTTCTGGAAAAGATGAGCCCGGTTCGAACCGTACAAAGCTGGTTGTATGTCCGGATTCTTCAGCTTCGCGCTCCAGGTGGATTCGAGATACACCATCTGCAGGGCTGGTTACCCACACACGATCATTGCCAGCTACACTCGCTGGTTTGTCGAAATCCATATTGAGCAGGAAAGAATCGGTCATTGAGCTATTCGATACTAAATTAATAAACAGCGTGGCTACGGGTGCGTGTTACTTGATTAGCGTTGGGCAGTGTTTGCATCGTGATCGACATAAATCAGCTTGTCTGTTGCAAAACCGAGTGATGAAGCTCGATCAATAAAATGCTCAATGACACTTTGATCGACCCTCGGTGTTCTTGATAGTAGCCACAAATACGAAGTGTCCGGACCGCTGACAAACGCATATTGATAATTGTCATCCAGTTCGAAAACAATATATGAGCCATAAAATGGGCCAAAGAAAGAGACTTTCAGATGGCCCAGGTCCGGTGATTCAACGAAATAGGCTTTGCCTTCAGCTTCCTGCCATTCATTCTTTTTGACAGAGAAACCTTTGTTCAGCACGCGCACGCCGCCATCATCGCGCAGTGAATAGTTAGCTGAAATATTATCAAGCCCGCGTTCGAATGAGTGATCAAGTCGAGCTATCTCGTACCATGTGCCGAGGTATCGCTCGAGATCAAAATCCTTGACTGGCATAACGCCATCGGGTTTACCTGTACAGCCGGCAATCAGCAAGGCAAGGATTAATACAGTTAAATAGCCGTAGTGTTTTTTAAACATAATAAATGCCTTAATTAGAAGCGATATCCCGCTGATAAGACAGCGTATTGGAACCACGCAAAATTATAAACAGAATCATTATCCGCGCCGCCTTCCAGGGTTCGATAACCACCGGCCAGGTACCAGTCATCGGAGATGTCATAGCGCGCAAGCAAACCGAGATCCAGTGCGCGTCCCTGGGGGCTGGCCAGGCCATCAAAATCAATAATGAAAGTCCACGTATTTGTCAGGCTGTATTCACCATAAAAATTCAACAATGGAACGACGCCTACATTTGAATCACGTGAGCTTGTGTTGCCCTGGCTTAATCTGATTTCAGCGTCTCGCACTTTTAGTGTGCCGCCGATATGTAATTGCCAGCTGTCATTGCTGAAGAAACGGTAGCGGTAAGTCGCGCGATATGAATTGAATTGATACTTAACCTCGGTCTCTTGCCCGGCATTGAAGCTCTCGCCTGCAAACGAAACGTTATCATTTAATACTCCCGTTTCGGTATACTGAAAAGGCGCCAATAAAAACCGCAGGCTATGTTTTTCGTTAAACTTGTATGCAAGTTCGGCTCTAACATATGGAAATGGTCCGGAACCAACGGTATCCGTTAATGAAAAACGCGTACCCGTGTCGCCGGGAATTTGCACATCGTTTCGGCTTTGCCATACAGGGCCTGCCTCAACGCCAAGACGCCAGTCAAAATCCGCTGCCAGTACGGGCGTGAATCCTGCGCATAATACGCCGGTAGCGAGTCGTCGTATAAACGTGACCATTGTCTGCATCCTGATTTCATATAAGTAGGTATTGCCAGGCTAAATGCTACCACGTACCCAGGCCGGCACGTCCCTGTTTGTCCACCGCGCGAAGTGCATTTTTTCACCCAGATAAAACTGGCGGTAGGCTTTCACTGCTGATCCGTCTACTTTGTACTGGTCAGGCATGGCCTGGGCAAATTCCGTCAAACCGATGGATTCAAACCTGTAGTGATCAATTTCTGCGAGAGCACCCATAGACTTGTGATCATTTTGACGCTCAAATCGAAACCTGTACTCATCGTTCAAGGCCAGGGTCAGATTTTTTAGCCAGTTAAAATTATCATACGAGGCTTCAGCCCAGAGTACACAGGGATGCTTCTGGTGTGTGGATTTGTACGGCGTGGTGTATCCCTTCTTGTTCAGTGCAGTACAGAGAATCTGTACGCTTTCCAGGATCATCTTCACCACGTGTTTGTCACAATGGTGTTGAGCACAGGTCTCTATATCGGTATCAAGAACAAAGATATTCATCAGTCATGCCGTTATGAATTGATCTGGCTTGCATAGCCAGCATAATTATGAAGGATGCTGCATTTTACAAGTCAGTATTCTTGCCTGGATGACATCCATGTCAAGATATTGTCCAGGTTCTAAAGCAGACTATGCTATTGATTCACAGGGAAATGAACAGTCCCATGCCAATCAAAAAGCCCAGCGGAGTTGTCAAAAACCCAAGCAGAGTGCGGCTTACGCGACGATCTTCTCTCTTCATCATCATCAATTTTGTATGTGTCATGGCATATTCTCCGATTTGTGAGGTCAGCCAACAATATGGCCTTGTCCAATACACTATCGCCGAATTGACTTAATGTCAAGGTTTTGTATAATACAAATATTAGACATTAAAAAGTAATTGAGGTTGATAACATCAAGCTTTGAAAAGCTGCTGTTTTAGTGAGAGTTATAATGAAAAAGTCCTTTGCCCGTCTCATCAGTCTTTTTATCATCCCGGGAGTGCTAAATACCGTGTCAGCCAGTGACTTAATCATTGACGATCGCAGCAGTAACACATACCGCTCAAACCTGGGCACCGAGTGGCGACTGGTCACGGATCAGGTTATGGGTGGTGAATCCGAAGGTGAATTAACGCTTGATACCTACAAAAACAGGAACTGTCTGCGCATGCGCGGTAATGTAACTACGGAAAACAATGGCGGTTTTGTACAAATAGCACTGTCGCTATCAGAAGATGATGTATTTGATGCGACGGATTACACTGGCATTGAAATCGAAGTTGCCGGCAACAACGAGAACTACAACATCCACGTACGCACGGCTGGCCTGTGGTTTCCCTGGCAGTCCTATCGTTTTAATTTCGAGGCGACAACAGACTGGCAGACACTGCGTTTCCCTTTTGACGAGATAAAGCCTTACAAGACCAGCAAGCGATTCCCACAACACAAACTGAAACGTATTGGTCTGGTTGGCATCGGAAGAGATTTCCAGGCTGACTTGTGCGTGGCTTCTGTGAAGTTATACAGGGAATAATTCAATACACGAGTGGTCGTTATTTATGAATACGGGATCAAGTGCAATCATCATAGGTGCCAGCAGTAGAATCGGCACGGCCCTGTGCGAACAATGGCAAAAGGACCAGGCAATTGAAAATATTATTGCCATCAGTAGAAAGCCCGTTCCTGCAGACATCTCAGCGCAGCAAGGCAATGTTCATTATATCCAGACTGAGTATGATGAATCATCAATCGCAGCGACCTGTGAAACAATTAAATCACTGGCCAATACAGTCAGCCGTGTATGTATCTGTAATGGAATACTGCACAATGAAGATATATGGCCGGAAAAGCGGATAGAAGAGCTGAATCTTGATACTCTGCAGCAAGTTTTCACCATCAATAGCTTCACCCCTGTTTTATGGTTAAAAGCCTTGCTTCCGTTGGTAAAAAGTAAAGATGAATGCATCATTTCCGTATTCAGCGCAAGAATAGGCAGTATTGATGACAACCGTAGCGGCGGCTGGTACAGCTACAGGGCATCAAAAGCAGCACTTAACATGCTGTTAAAAACAGCAGCTATCGAATATGCGAGACGTGCTGCCAACGTAAAATTGATCGCTTTCCATCCGGGCACAACGGATACGCCTTTATCAAAGCCTTTCCAGGGATCGGTGAAGAAAGAAAACCTGTTTACGCCGGAGTATGTAGCCAGTCACCTGGCGAATGTTATGAATACACAAACGATTGACGGCGAATGCGCTTTCGTCGACTGGGAGAATAAAGCCATTGCCTGGTAATGCATCAACTGCAAAGTTACTCGGCTATGCCGGACTTATTCCCTTTCTGACTTTCAGTATCGGGTGCTGGCTGCCTTTACCCTATGTGACTGACCCGCTTCATGTTTTGATTGCTTATGCTGCGATTATTCTGTCATTTATGGGGGCCATTCACTGGGGCGCAGCGATGTCCTCAAGCGGCAGCAAACGCAGCCAATACCTTGTAGTGAGTGTAATTCCTGCGTTAGCCGCATGGATTTCGCTGTTAACTCCTGCAATAGCGGCGCTTATGATTTTACTGTTCGGCTTTATTGCGCTTTTCCTGTATGACCGTGCAGTCCAGAGATCGCAAGCGTTTCCCGCGTGGTATATACCGATGAGGAAAAACCTGACCATCGTGGTTGCGTTTTGCCTCGCAAGCGCCCTGCTCTCAGTACTATGGTCTTAACAGTTAATTCTTAAGCAGTATAAAGTCATGGCGTACTGCAGCGACTATTCGCGCAGATACGCAAGCGTATCGGTATTGAATGCAGTCGGTTTAATGCCCAGTTCGACCAGGTCATCTGATGCACAGGTATTGCCCTCCATAAGCATCGTGATCTGGTCTTGTGTGATCGGGAAAGCCTCGAATCTGTCGAATAAGCTAGCGGCTATAGAAACACCGCAAGCTGGAACAGGCAGCATCAGCTTGCGCTTGCCGGTGGCGCTTGCAATTCGACTGAGAATCTCTTGCCAGGTCAGGGTTTCACCGCCAAGCCGGTAAACCTTGCCAATAGTGTTGTCGTTTTCAAGGCCGTTCACGAACGCCTGCGCTACATTCACGACGTGCACCGGAGACATACTGAATTGCCCTGCACTGGTGGGCAGCAAGCCATTGAAAAACAGTGGCGCCGGCAGCGGTGGATTGATGATGTCGTGAGCCAGCTGCGTGGCAAATTCCATACGCTCACGCGGGTCACCAAATATGACCGAGGGCTGGATAATCGTCCAGTCAAGCCCCGACCCCTTTAGATATTCTTCGGTAAGGTACTTGGTGTGCTGGTAAGCAGTACCGTGTTGTTTGACACCGTTTGCACTCATCAGAATAAAGCGCTTGACCCCGGCAGCGACAGCAGCATCGATTACGCGTACCGGTGCCTGGTAATGCAGCGCATTGAAGGTGATTCCCCTGTCAGGGAACTCACGCAGGATGCCAATGTTATAGATCACGGCATCAGCGCCATTGAGTACGGCTTCTATAGACTCTTCATCATCAATATCACCGTTGATTTGCGTACAGTTCTCAGCGTGATTGAGCCGGTGTTCACTTCCCCGGCGGACTAGAACGACAGGATAATGATTGCCAGCAACCAATGCATCAACAATGTAACTACCAACAAAACCGGTTCCACCAAAAACCGCGACCTTCATATATAACGCGCCTCGTTCATAATCTGAATGGTATCTGCATACAGCTTCTCGCAGATGATGAGATCAATATGAGATCTGACCACGAGTCCTGGCTCATGTTCCTTATAAGGCAGACGCATATGCGATTGCTGCTGAAATAAGCTGAGTCTTGAGAAGGTGCTGTTGATAATTTGTAGAAAAAAATCCAGGTTATTTAGTCCCCAACTACCTGCACACTCACCTTGCGTTTACGTGAACCATCCAGCTCAACCAGCATCACCGACTGATACTGGCCTAGCACCAGTTTTCCATCAGCCACCGCGATCATTTCAGAGCTACCCAGCATCATCGATGCCAGGTGTGAATGTGCATTCTCGGGTTCATCCGGTGGGCAGTCTCTGAGGTGAATATCGTTGTGCAGGTACTTATCCCCGGGTGGCGCAAGACGAGTCAGGAATACCTTGATATCTTCAAGCAAGCGTTCCTCGTACTCGTTGATCGAGATCGCCGTTGTTGTGTGCTGGGTCGTCACGGTTAAAAAACCGTTATTAATTCGGGAGTTTTTAATAGTATTACCAAGCTCAGCTGTAATGTCATGCAGAGCAATACCTTCGCCGGTTTCCAGTTCGATGAAGGAATGATAATTTCTCAAGACGATAAAGCCCTATGTTGTCATTCGGCTAAAGAGATCAGTTCTCATAATTTTTACATCTGGCGCAGCTGGGGGCCTATCTGCTCAACAGGTCTTTTAACTTGTCTTCGGCTTTTTGCTTCTGTTCTTCTTTTTCAGCATCAACTTTGGATTCTAATTTAGCTTTTTCCTCATCAACTTTGGCCTGCGCCCTGGCTTTAAGTTTTTCGATCTCCTGGTCAATGACCTTTTCTTTTACTTCCTGGGTAGCATGGTCAGTCAAACGATCGAGTATTTCCCGTGCCAGTTCTTCGCCGGTAGCACCATTGTTACCGCCGAGATTAGACATATCCAGCTTCGGCAGCTTGAGATTGAGTTCTTTGTTATCCAGTACCGCTACCCTGGCCTGAATGTTGCCATCCGCAAAAGTCACACGGCGGATAATCAAGCGTGGTCCGGGCGCGCTGCTTTGTTCAGGTGTTGCTGGTTCTTCGGTCTTTGGTGCTGAAGATGATGCACCGGCCGTGAGGTTATTTTTCAGATCATTCAGGTTGGTCTTGTTATCCTCATTTATTTCGACAAATACCCGGGGTGCAAGTACGGTTATCTCATTGATAATGTAAGGCTCTTCCTGCAAAGATGTCAGATCGATGCCTGCGCGAATTTCGCCCATGGTGAATGCATTTGGCAAAGCATAGCCGGCGGGGTTGGCAATAGACAGCCCTGAAAGCCCGGCAGCGCCACTGGCCAGGTCGATATGTACCTTGTCAACACGGACTGCTGTCTGTGTGGCTTCGCTGCCATGGGTTTCAATAGCCGCTTTGACCAGGCTGTCGAGGTTAGTAAATACATAGTAAACGCCTGCAGCAATAGCAATGACGACAAGCAGTATGATGCTGAGAATAATTTTTTTCATCTAAATGAGATCACCGGGTGTTGTGTAATGAGGTATTAATCGATTATTTGTGCTGTGCTTGTGGATTTTACGCTATGTGTTGCTACTGACAAGCGCGTCGAGGTATATCTGTCGGGAGATGATCCTGGCGACTGCTTTGTTTATTACTTGTGTGTCTTGATTAAACACACTCAAATCATTTATAAACATGATTATGAACAATGATTTAACTGTCGGCATCATCGGTTGTGGCTATATAGGCAAGCGACTGGCCAGGCAGCTGCTGCAACAGCACATACCGGTGCAGGCCTATGTCAGTAGTGAGTCCAGCCAGGCGGAGTGTCATAGGCAGGCCATTCCCTGTGAAATTATTAACCTGGACGAAACGCTGACATCTATTGATGTCAGCGGCCAGCATATTATTTACCTGGCACCGCCACCACGCAGCGGTCATAGCGACACGCGCATAACCAATTTTCTACGGGCCATCGAAAATAGCCTGCCGGAAAAGTTTGTTCTCATAAGCACCACCGGTGTGTACGGTGACTGCAAGGGTGAATGGATCGATGAAACCAGGCCATTGAACCCGACTGCCGAGCGTGCACATCGCCGTGTTGATGCCGAGCAACAGGTGCAACAGTTTTGCCAGCAACATGGCATTCCATTGGTCATCCTGCGGGTATCAGGTATTTATGGCCCCGGAAAAATACCGCTCGCCAGAATCAAAAGTGGCAGCCCCATCGTCAACCAGGAAGACTCCCCTTTTACCAACCGTATCCATGCTGTTGACCTGGTCAATATCTGTGAAAAAGCATTGCTTGATGCAGATATCACGGGTATTTACAACGTAACTGACGGCCATCCTGGCACCATGTATGAGTATTTTACCGGGGTAGCAACAACGCTCAACTTGCCACCACCTCCTGCCATTTCGCTGAAAGAGGCCCAACACCAGTTATCAGATGGCATGCTGTCGTATATGGCAGAATCAAGACGCATCAAGAATGAAAAACTATTGAAAGATTTCGCATTCGATCTGAAATATCCAAAACTCGAGGACGGGCTAAACATGATAACGGAAGAAGAAAATTAATGGGTAAAGCATTACAAACCGCGGTTGCGCGACAGCGTATGTTATTAAGCAGCCGACTCTCCGGACCGATGCAACGACTGGCCAATGCCTGTGTTGCCGTATGGCCCGAGCGCGAAGCGCTGGAGAAAATACTTGAGCAAGGGTTCGAAGTACTACCCTATTGCAAGTACCTGTTCATTCTGGATGACAAGGCCACACAGATTACATCGAATATTTCCCATAAAGGTCCACTGCCGGATAACTTCGGTCGCGATCGCAGCAAGCGCCCTTACCTGGCAGATGCGATTGCCGGGGAGAAGTTTTCTCTGTCGAATTCCTATATCAGTCGCAATGCCAGGCGACCGACGCTGACCGCCGCGCAACATATCGTTGACGACAGTGGCCAGTTGCTTGGTTACCTGGGTGTGGACTTCGACCTGCGTGAATTGCCGCTGACGCGTGAAGTCTATCGTCAGCCCGAAGAGTGGATGCAGATCAAGGGTGACCCCGCCATTCGTGGTGGCCTGTTCTTACAGGAGCGTATTGACAGCGCCATGGACAAGCGCATCGATGAAGTCCTCGACCTGATTGTAGAACTCGTCGAAGTATATGGCGTGTTCCACGCCAAGTTGCACTTCTCCAGCTCGCGTGCCACGCTCTGGCTGCTTGATGATCCGCTACGCTACCGCCTGCTTGATATCGAGGACCTGACCGATACCGACATCTGCCTGGCCTGGAAACGTTACGACTACCCTGCTGATGCCGATATCCCGCTGGAACGCGTCAAGGACGTTTTCCAGACCCTGCGTGACTTACGCTTCATGGATGAGACACTTTACCTGCGCGCTGGTTCGCTGAATATCTACAATGGCATCGTTGGTCTCAATTTCTCCTGTGATGGTTCACACTACATGCACTGGTCAGAGTTTCTGGATAAAAACGTGGATTTCTGGTTGGGGACAAACAACACTGAATACAACAACGATAACGCAGAATAAAACCTGAGCGAAGCGACAGCCAGGCTTCACTGTTTTAGTTTGAAAAAAAGGACGGCGAGACTACCGTGTAATCATGACTAACCGAAGAAAATGATTCCCGCCGTCCTCTTTTATTCCTTCATTACCTATGCTGCATCTGCCATTGCCCGCTGTGCCTGCCATTGCAGTTGCTGAGCCAGGCCATCGGGTAATTCGAGCGCCGCTTCAAGTTGATCAAGATACGACTGTTCCGAGGGCTGATCCAGATCAATAACCAGGCATGACACCAGGTAGATTTCGGACTTTTGTTCAATGTTCTCATTACCAATAACAAGTTCTTTGATAGCAATGTCCTGGTGCAGCAGGTCAAAAATAATGCCTTTGACTTCGGTAGAAAGATCCATTTCCTCGATAGCCTGGAATATACGTTGCTGTTCGGTAGCATCAATATGACCATCCGCTTTTGCAGCGGCAATCATCGACTTGATCAATCGCAATTGAAAATCAGATGCCTGCATGTCGTTAGGTATAAACGCCTGGTTTTTGTCACCTATGATCTCATCCGGGCTGTCAAAGCCCCTGGTATGCTCACCTTTATTGTGCTGCCAGTTGGAATAAGCC
>JARFRD010000050.1 GCA_029287435.1 Gammaproteobacteria bacterium | reverse complement strand
AAAAGAAAGAAATGAAGCCCGAGTCCGATCGCATATTTTCCAATGATCCACTGCCAGTAGATCAACTCTCATTGGCCAATATCAACATTACACTGCACCTTAAAGATGTTATAAGAAATAAAAAACGCCTGAAGGAAGCTTTGATCAAAATCAAACTGGATGAGGGTAAATTCAGTGCTGCAATTCTAAAGCACTCTCTTGTTCAAGGAGAATTTATAGCTCAATTCATGATTGATGGCAGTAACAAGGAAACAGCCGCTATCACCACACGCCTTAACGTACCAAAGATCGAACTGAGTGAAATAATTATTGCTGATACTGATGCAGCTGCTATTAAAGGACCTCTGGCGATTGATATTGATCTGCATACAAATGGCAACAGTATGGCTCAACTCATGGGATCGCTTAACGGCAACATCAAGTTGTTAATGGAACAGGGTAGCGCCGATGCCAAGTCACTTGATATGCTCGTAGGCGGGCTGACAGCTATGGCCGGTACAATTTTCACTGACAACGCTTCGAAAACCACCATCAATTGCGCAATAAGCGACCTGAAAGTCGACGATGGTATGGTCAAGCCACAGCTGGCAGTGCTTGATACACAGTACTCAACAGTATTTGCCTCAGGCCAGGCGGACCTGAAAAATGAGCAGCTGGATATTGAAATCACACCCGTAGCCAAAGGCGTTACCCTTAGCGTAGCCACACCTGTCCATCTGCAGGGCACTTTTGCTAAACCGCAGGTAAATGTTGACAAGACAGGTGCATTATTAAAGACGGGTGAAGTCTGGGCAACAGTCGCCTATCCACCTGCACTTTTACTAAAGTTCTCAGACGTTGGTGATGGTGAAAATAATCCATGCGTTAGCATGGTTGCGAAAAAAGCCGGTGTTCCCTTCGTGGAAGATGTTGGCAAGGCAGTGAAAGGCACCGTCGAGGGAACTGGCAAGGTGCTGAAAGGTGTCGGTGGCGCCCTCAAGGGTGCTGGCTCCGGTATCGGCAATGTCTTAAAACAATCCGATGATGCATCATCTCAGCAAACCGATACAACGGATGCAGTTGAGGAAGATGATTTCAATTCTGACTAAAGCGATTGATTTCTCAAGGTCCGCTTGTAGCCGATAGCAGACAACCATTTAATTTTTAGCTGAATTTACCCTGACAGTCCGCTAACAACCCATAGCAGACGTCCGCGCGATTGTAAGGAATACCGAATCACTTCTCGTTATATTTACACTCTCTTACGTTTAAATAACGCAGCATTTTCAATTCCAAATCTGATCAGACGAGTGACTGCTAACGACCCGAAGTGCACATTAAATAAATAATTGATGTGCGGCCAGACCGGCAAATATCAGGAACAACATTCCACTAAACCTCCGCAACCAAACAAGTGGTAAGCGTTGCAAGATGGTTCGTCCTATCCAAACACCAAGTGCTGAGACAAAAATTAACGCCACAGTGGCTCCTAGCCAAACAGGTAACGCCGAAAAACTACTTGCCAATCCTGCTACCGCAATTTGAGTTTTATCACCGAATTCGGCTACAAATATCAACAACAAAGTGGTGAGGAATATACCGTGACCAGGCTTTTCCAGTAAATCCTGAGAATCTTCATTGTTGTTACTAAGTAACGCATGAATACCAAAGGTAGCAAATAATACCGACACCACTCCAGCAGTCACTTTTTCGGGTAACCAGGCTGCCACCGCAGCACCAAATAAAACGGCTAGTATGTTGAGCAGTACAAATGCTATAGACGCACCCAGTAGGACCGGCCAGTGGCGATGACGGGCTGCCAGAGTCATGCAGACCAACTGGCTCTTATCGCCTATCTCAGCCAATGCTACGAGAGAAAATGAAGACAGGAAAACAGTGATTGAATCAAGTAAATTCACGATACAATTGCGGCCTGAACAGATGTGGCAGCATAACCCAGAACACTATAAAAATATATTAACAGCAAGGGTTTGAATGACTGCTCATGGCCGATCTCGGACGTTCGTCCTATTTCAGGCTGAAATTTCTCGATTTTTACACCTGAATGTTCGCTATTGACTCAAGACGGACATTGCAAAAACACTCGAGTTTATAGTCGTCAGTAAGTATTACCACCAACTGTTCGAGGAAAATCATAGCGTGATGTAGTGTTAATTATTCGGGGAACGAGCTTCAAGCATCAAGTAAAGGACAAATAAAAAAGGCAAGGCCAAACGGCCTTGCCTTCTATAATTACCAAAAGTAATTATTTATACAGCAACAATATTCTCTGCTTGTAGACCTTTTTGGCCTTGAGTTATTGTGAACTCAACTTGCTGACCCTCGGCGAGCGTTTTAAAGCCCGAGCTAGTAATTGCACTAAAGTGGGCAAATACATCGGGTCCAGACTGCTGCTCGATAAAACCAAAACCTTTGGTTTCGTTAAACCATTTTACGGTTCCATTAACTGTATTAGACATAATAATATCCTGTGTTATATATAAAAGCGCCTTCAAGAGGCATGAATAGCGGGAAAACTGACTAGCACTTAAAAACTACAGAACGGAAATTACGAATAAAATAACGCAGAGGAGTTGATAAACATGAGACTTCTTTCTAGCTGTTAGATAGTGTACCTGGATTATTTATAATGTCAATCAATTACTTATACTACAAACATAACACTTTTGATAAATGGCGTTTTACTTATGTAATTCAAAAGGGATTAAATTATGTAAAGCCATGAACGTCAGTTAGCGATCCAAAGGTGACCATTTGCTATTTTTAATATAGATTTGCCTTGACTCATCAAGAATGAGCCAGGGTGCGTTGTCTGAGTAATCTAACTTACTGGTTACGCAGGGCTGTTGAGTTTGATACTGGAATGAATACCAGTATCAAAATACATATTGCGAATATAGCTAGATTCATAGAAAGCCGCCCACACCCGTGGATGTTGATTGTTTAATTAAGAGGAACTACTAGTTGGCTAGTGAGCCAGGGTCCAGGAGAGTTCGAGCGACCGAGGTGGTTTCTAGTGGGTGCTAGCTATGCTGTATTATTTATGCAACTTGAAGTCTTGTAAATTATTTTCAATTCTACTTAATGATTAATGTGTTGAACTAGTTGTTAGTTGTGCTTGATAATGAAATCTTTTCTGTTCTGCTGATTGGCGATTATCAGAGTGCGGATGCTATTCGTTAAAACTTAATCCTGCGACGATAGCATTCAATCGGCCTTGCTCGCTACCTTCATTACCTGATGTGACGGTAGCATTTCTACTCAAAAGTTCTTCATTTCTTTTACGTATGACTAGCGAATACTGTTCATTGCTTTCGACGACTTTTTTCTTGAGTTTGTTGAGATGCTCTGGCAGGAGATTCATATCACGTACATAGGCTTCAATAAATACGCCATCGCTGTTATTGATCCTGGCAGGTGGCATCAACTGTTTGCTTAGTTTATTGAAGATTACACACCATTCTCTTGGCGCCTTGTGTGAAAGCTTGAAAAAGATGTCAATATAGGGTTGTTCACGGACAATGGGTGGCCTCTTATCGTCAACGCCGACGATCTTGAGGTTCTCTGGTTCAATCATGATGGTCTCCGGCAAGGGTGGGTGCTGCTTTGCAAGTAAAAGCATACTCCTAATTCGCTGGACGTGCTAAAAAAGATGCACTCCATAACAACCTGAGAGATACATCCTCCGGAGCAAGACGTGCTTATAGTGTATTTTAATTTACATCACTAGTAACCGGGGATATCTTGATCACTCAATGTTGATGAAATCCTTCCAAATACAACTTTTTTGGAAGTTATCTGATTACTAGCGACAGTCTGATTATAGCCAAAATGCAGACATTCAAAATCTAACCTGATTCAAGAATTTCCCAACGACTGTAACAATGTTCAAGTTCTTCAGCAGCAGTGGCAAATTGTTCCTGTTTATCGAGAATCATTTGCCTGTCTTGCTGGAAGAACTCGGGTGTCGCCATTTCAGCCTGGAGTTGTTCAACAGTATTTTCCAGCAACTCAATCCTTTCAGGTAACGAATCCAGCTCTCTTTGATCCTTGTAACTTAGCTTTGCGGCTTTAATCGTTTTCTGTTTAGTCTCTTTTTCCGTCTTTTCTTTTTTTGTTGATACAGCTTTATCTTTATTACTGGTAAATGGATCTATCGTGCGCTGCCTTACCCAGTCATCGTAACCACCAACATACTCGGCAATATGCCCGTTACCTTCGAAAACAAGTGTACTGGTAGCAACGTTATTCAAAAACTCACGATCATGACTGACCAGCAAAACGGTACCGCTGAATTCGAGTATTAATTCTTCGAGCAACTCAAGGGTTTCAATATCGAGATCGTTGGTTGGCTCGTCAAGCACGAGAATATTTGCAGGCTGAGAAAACAATCGCGCGAGTAACAGGCGACTACGTTCACCACCCGACAAGGATTTTATTGGTGCCCGCGCACGTTCCGGCGAGAACAGGAAGTTTTGCAGGTAGCCAACAACATGGGTTGACTGCCCGTTGATATCTATGCGTTCGCGACCGTGAGCAACATTATCAATAGCGGATGCATTCTCATCGAGCTGGGCTTTCATCTGGTCGAAGTACGCAACCTTGATATTGGTGCCTGTTTTTACCTTGCCTTGTTGCGGTTTCAGGTTGCCAAGTAAAATCTGTAACAGTGTTGTTTTGCCCGCACCGTTTGGGCCTATGATACCAATGCGATCACCACGCATGATGGTAGTATTGAAGTCCTTTATCAACGGATCGCCTTCGTAATTGAAGTCGACGTCTGTAACCTCTGTCACCAGTTTTCCCGAACGATCGGCTTCAGCAATCTTCATCGAAGCTGTACCCTGCAGCTCTCGTCGTTGCTTACGTTGTTCGCGCAGCTGTTTTAGTGCGCGCACCCTGCCTTCGTTACGTGTTCTGCGTGCTTTAATACCCTGCCTGATCCAGACTTCTTCCTGCGCGAGTTTTTTATCGAATTGTGCATTGGCTTCAGCCTCTGCTTTAAGAAACTCGTCCTTCCTTCTCAGGAAATTATCGTAATCACCCGGGTAGCTTTTTAGTTCACCGCGGTCAAGATCAACAATACGCGTTGCTATTTTTCTGAGAAAAGAACGATCATGCGTAACAAACAACAAGGCACCTTTGAATGACAGCAGCTGCTCTTCAAGCCAGCTAATCGCAGACAGGTCGAGATGATTGGTTGGCTCATCAAGCAATAAAAGGTCCGGTTGTTGCACTAATGCCTGTGCCAGTGATACACGTCGTTTCATGCCACCGGATAAACTGCTGAACTCTGCATCGCCGTCAAGATCCATCTTGCTAAGCATTGCTTCAACCTGCTGGTTCAGCTTCCACGCATCGGCTACTTCAACCGCATGCTGCGTGCGTTCGAGCTCAGCCTCGGCCTGGCTGGTATGCTCTATTGAGAGCCTGTGTATCGCCCGATGATAGTCCTGCAATATACGTGCAGACTCGCCTAAGCCATCGGCTACGACGTCAAAAACTGTACCCTCGATACCTGCGCTTACTTCCTGCTGGAGCGTAGCGACAACCAGATTCTGCTGACGCTCGATTTCGCCACTATCCGGCTTTACCTGGCCCGAAATGACCTTCATCAGGGTGGATTTTCCCGTGCCGTTGCGTCCGAGCAGGCAAACGCGCTCACCATTATCGATAGACAGGCTGATGTTATCGAGTACAGCAGGACCACCAAAACTGACCTGGATGGAGCGCAGACGAATAAGAGACATGAGTTACCGCTGGTAAAAAAAGGCTGATTATACGTTGTTCAGAACATCCGTGATTGTGGCTTTATACTGAATCTTCAAATCCTTACAAGTTACTGATTACTCATTTAATTATGCCCTGTTTTACACAGGCAGATATTCCCAGAAAATGCAGCTATATTAGCGGAACATTATTAAGGAAAACTGTCAAGACAGGAACAAAAATAATTTATAAGCCACTGTTATATAAGTAATAATTAAACTTCCTTCAATTATTGCACCGTTATTGTGCATATTCACAGACAGGCTGGACATTCTGTGTAAAAAACTTTTTATCCCCAAAGTTATCCACAGGATATTCTGTTGACAGTCGCTGGAAAAGTTGTTCTATAGTCCATAAAAAAAAGCCGGTACTAGGGGGTACCGGCATCAAGGTGAGAGAGTCTTACTACTTACCGTTGCATCCATTCGTTCCAGAAGAAAGAATTCAACATCCAGTCTTGCGTGACAGGCTCGAAAAAAGTCAGCTTTCGTCACAAGATAGACTGGTAAGAAATACTGCATATTCCTTGCCAGTTTTGTAACTCATTGTTTTAAATAAATATATTAGGAATTCCATCTTGCCTGGCATTCGTTGCATGTAATCTGTCTCGACAGGTAAGCCAGGTTTTTACCTTTAGCAGGCTGCCACAAACAATGTAGTTACTATATTTTTCAATAAGTTACAAAAATATCAGGGTTTGTAAAATTTATTGACAGTCGGGTTGGCAATCAGGTGTCATAACCCAGCACGGGGGACAGCCAGCGTTCAACCTCGCGCAGCTCCATGCCCTTGCGTTCCGCATAGTCCTCTACCTGGTCACGCTGGATCTTACCGGTACCAAAGTATTGCGATTTTGGATGGGAGAAATACCAGCCGGAAACCGATGCAGCTGGCAGCATCGCGTAACTTTCAGTGATTTCGATATCGGCATTCCTGTCAGGCTCGATTAACTCCCACAAGGTCTGCTTTTCAGTGTGGTCTGGGCATGCGGGATAACCCGGGGCCGGGCGAATACCCTGGTAATTTTCTGCAATCAGCTCATTGTTATTAAGATTTTCATCGGCTACATAACCCCAGAGCTCTTTACGCACGCGTTCGTGCATACGTTCGGCGAATGCTTCGGCGAGACGATCCGCCAGTGCTTTCAGCAGGATACTGCTGTAATCATCATGGTTTGCTTCGAAACGCTGTACATGTTCGTCGATTCCAATTCCAGCTGTCACCGCAAACGCACCGATGTAGTCTTTCACTTCGGTTTCTGCCGGTGCCACGAAATCCGATAAACACCAGTTCGGTCGATCAGAAGGCTTGGCCAGTTGCTGGCGTAAGTGATGAAGTTTTGTCACGACTTCGTCACGATCATCATCGGCAAATACGAGGATGTCATCATCAAAGCTATTGGCCGGGAAGAAACCAACAACTGCTTTCGCTGTTAACCATTTTTCATCAATGATCTGCTGCAACATTGCCTGCGCATCTTTGAACAGTCGTGTCGCTTCTTCACCAACAACTTCATCTTGAAGAATCTTCGGGTATTTACCGGCAAGCTCCCAGGTATGGAAGAACGGCGTCCAGTCGATGTAGTCAACCAGTTCCGCCAGGTCGTAATCATCAAAGGTTTTAATACCTGTAAATGCGGGTACCGGTGGCGTGTAATTATCCCAGTCCTCGAAGTATCCATTCTCACGCGCCTTTTCCAGGCTGACAGTCTTGCGGGTTGAATCACGTGACTCTCGCTGCTCACGCATCTGTGCGTACTCGGACTTGATACCCTGCATATACTCATCACGACGTTGTTCACTTAACAGTTCACCGGCAACACCGACTGCACGTGATGCATCCGGCACATACACCACAGCTTCCGAATACTTCGGATCAATTTTCACTGCTGTATGTATGCGTGATGTTGTTGCACCACCGATTAACAACGGCAGCTTCATACCCAGCCGTTCCATTTCGGATGCCATGTGTACCATTTCATCCAGTGATGGCGTAATCAAACCTGATAAGCCGATGATATCGACATCGTGTTTTTCAGCTTCATGCAGTATCGTTTCCGCGGGCACCATGACACCGATATCGATAACTTCATAGTTGTTACATTGCAGTACGACGCCCACAATGTTTTTGCCGATATCATTCACATCGCCTTTTACCGTAGCCATGAGTATCTTGCCGTTACTACTGCTACTCGAATCTTTTTCAGCTTCAAGATACGGCATCAGGTAAGCTACGGCTTTTTTCATCACGCGTGCAGACTTGACCACCTGTGGCAGGAACATTTTGCCTTCACCGAACAGGTCACCAACAATATTCATACCGTCCATTAACGGGCCTTCGATTACATGTAGCGGTCGCTCAGCCTGCTGGCGCGCTTCTTCGCTATCTTCATCGATGTATTCAGTGATACCTTTGACCAGTGCGTGCGCCAGGCGCTCGTTGACTGGCTGTTCTCGCCAGGCCATGTCTTCCTTAATATGTGCTGCACCCCCCTCACCCAGGTAGTTCGGTGCAATTTCAAGCAGCCGATCAGTGGCATCATCGCGTCGGTTCTGAATCACATCCTCAACAGCTTCACGTAACTCTTCTGGCAGGTCATCGTAAACAGCAAGCTGTCCCGCGTTAACGATACCCATGTCCATGCCGGCTTTGATGGCATGGTAAAGAAACACGGAATGAATCGCTTCACGTACCGGGTTGTTGCCACGGAACGAGAACGAGACATTGGAGACACCACCGGAGATCATTGCATGCGGCAAGGTTTCCTTGATCTTGTGCGTTGCCTCGATGAAGTCGACCGCATAGTTATTGTGTTCTTCGATACCCGTTGCGACAGCAAAGATGTTGGGATCAAAAATAATATCTTCAGGTGGGAAGCCAACGACGTCGGTCAATATTTTGTATGAGCGCGTACAAATCTCGACCTTGCGCTCAAAGGTATCGGCCTGCCCTGCTTCATCAAACGCCATAACGATCACAGCTGCACCGTATCTGCGGATCTTTTTCGCATGTTCAATAAATGCGTCTTCGCCTTCTTTCAATGAAATCGAATTAACAATGCCTTTACCCTGGATGCAGCGTAGACCCGCTTCTATCACTTCCCATTTAGAAGAATCAATCATCACGGGTACGCGTGAAATATCGGGCTCGGCCGCAATCAGATTCAGGAAGCGCTTCATTACGGCTTCGGAATCCAGCATGCCTTCATCCATGTTGACGTCAATAATCTGGGCGCCGTTTTCAACCTGTTCCGCAGCTACGGATAAGGCTTCTTCGTATTCCTCATCCTTGATCAGGCGTTTGAACTTGGCAGAACCGGTGACGTTGGTGCGTTCACCCACATTAACGAACAGGGAATCTTCACCGATATTGCAGGGTTCAAGCCCTGAGAGTCGACACTCGACCGGAATCTCAGGCAACTGGCGCGGCGGCTTACCCTCGACCTCAGTCGCGAAGGCACGGATATGATCCGGTGTTGTACCGCAGCAGCCGCCCACGATGTTCAAAAAGCCGCTATCAGCCCATTCGCCGATGGCTGTGGCCATGTCTTCCGGGCTGAGGTCATAACCACCCATTTCGTTTGGCAGACCCGCATTGGGATGAGCCTGTACGTAGAACTCGGAGATACGTGACATTTCTTCGATGTACTGGCGCAGGTCATCCGGACCCAGCGCACAGTTAAGACCGATGGATACGGGTTCAGCATGGCGCAGGGAATTATAGAAAGCCTCGGTGACCTGACCGGTCAGGGTACGGCCCGACTGGTCAGTGATCGTGCCCGAGATCATGACCGGCAGTTCAATGCCATCTTCTTCAAATACTTTTTTGACGGCATAAACAGCCGCCTTGGCATTGAGCGTGTCAAAAATGGTTTCGATCATGATGAAATCGGCGCCACCTTCAATCAAACCTCGGGTTGATTCCATGTAGGCATCGACCAGCTGTTCAAACGTAATGTTCCTGAAGCCGGGATCGTTTACGTCAGGTGAAATCGAACAGGTACGGTTGGTCGGCCCAAGGATACCGGCAACAAAACGCGGGCACTCATCGGTACTGGCAGCATCGGCAGCCTCGCGCGCCAGTTGTGCGGCCGCAACATTGATCTCGTAACTGATATCCTCCATGTTGTAATCGGCCATGGCCACGCGGGTTGCGTTGAAGGTATTGGTCTCGAGAATATCCGCACCGGCTTCGAGATATTGCGTATGAATATCACGAATCACTTCCGGCCGGGTTAACACCAGCAGGTCGTTATTGCCCTTGAGGTCAGACGGCCAGTCCGCGAAGCGTTCGCCACGATAGTCAGCCTCTTCCAGCTTGAAGCGCTGGATCATCGTGCCCATAGCACCGTCGAGCAGCAGGATGCGCTGCTTTATAAGTTCATGGAATCGGGACAGGCGTTGTTCGCGGTTCATGGGGGTTTCTGCTTCGAGTTCGAGTTAAATAAACGGCGCATTCTAGCATTTATGGGTGTTGTCGGGAGACCGGGGTTGTTTAGTTCTTGATTTGAGCGTTATGAGTTTTTCTGCATAGATTTCGCTCCTTGCTGGAGCGAGTCACTTTCTTTGGTTGAGCAAAGAAAGTAACCAAAGAAACTCACCCCGACGCCGGCTGCCCTTCGGGTTCCCTCGTCACTTGTGGTCTTATGGGTCGGCTTGATGCGCCGTCCAGGCGC
>JARFRD010000043.1 GCA_029287435.1 Gammaproteobacteria bacterium | reverse complement strand
ATAGAGGATTAACCCTGCCGGCAATTCGCCTGGAGTAAAGGTACAATAGAACCAATTGATAAAGGTGCTCTATTGTGCTGCTGGAACTCGTAACCAATATCTGGCTGGTCTATCTCGATACCGCTTTCTGGCTGTTGCTGGGTTTGCTCGCAGCCGGTTTTATCAAATCCTATATTTCTGAAGACACTATGCGGCGCTGGGTTGGTGGTCGTGGTATCGCTTCTGTTTCCCGTGCCGCATTGTTCGGCGCACCCTTGCCACTTTGCTCCTGTGGCGTGTTGCCAGCAGCCATCGGATTACGTCGTGCCGGCGCTTCTAAGGAAGCCACGGTTTCATTTCTGATCTCGACACCTGAAACCAGTGTTGACTCCGTTGCCGTTACCTATGCCTTGATGGGACCGTTGATGGCAGTTTATCGCCCGCTTGCAGCACTCGTTAGTGCAATGGTCACAGGTATGATGACAGCAATCGTGAATAATGAAGCTGGCAAAGAAGCATCATCAATAAAAACAACAGAGGCGAGCAGTAGCTGTTGTCACGCCAAAGAAGATTCTGAAAAAAATGAAGCCCCCGCTTGTTGCAGCACTGAAGCTGAGATACGGCCAGAACAGAACCGGATTGTAAGTTCACTGAAGTATGCAGGCGCAGAGTTGCTCGACGACATTTCTGCATGGATGGCCGTTGGTATTGTTATTGCAGGCGCTATGCTGACTTTCATACCGCCAGACTGGCTGGCGCAATGGGGTCATGGACTCACAGCAATGCTGATCATGCTGGTGGTGGGTATCCCGATGTACATTTGCGCCGTAGCATCAACACCGGTCGCGGCCGGCTTGATCCTGGTCGGGGTATCTCCGGGTGCCGCGCTGGTGTTTTTGCTGGTAGGACCGGCTACCAATATTGCTGGCCTGATCCTGATCACCCGTGAGCTGGGCATCAAGGTCACTGCAGTCTACCTCGCCGGTATTGCTGTCATCAGTGTTTCCATGGGGCTGTTGCTTGAATACCTGCTGCAAACAACCAGTCTTAGCGTAGATGTCAGGCTGGGTGAGGCCAGTATGATGCTGCCGATGGTTTTGTCATGGGGTTCGGCCCTGTTATTACTGGTTCTTGCTATCAGGCCAGTCAGGCGCACCTTGTTGCCAATGCTAGGGTGAAATGCCTGTATAATACCGCCTCCTGAATTCTGACCCGATTGAAATACTATGCCATTGATTCGACCATTTGCCGGTCTGCGTCCGGTTCCTGAACGTGCAGAAGATGTTGTTGCACCACCCTACGATGTACTGAATTCTGCCGAGGCACGCGAGCGTGCTGCTGGCCGTCCCTGGAGTTTCCTGCATATCTCCAAGGCCGAAATCGACTTGCCCGAGGATACGGATCCATACGATCCTGCCGTGTATGCAAAGTCAGCCGAAAACCTGAAGAAAATGCGGGATGAAGGCATCCTCATGCGTGATGACAAGGATTGCTACTACGTCTACCGTCTGATCATGAATGGTCATTCACAAACCGGTCTGGTCGCCGTAGCTTCGGTTGCAGACTATGACACCAATCGTGTGCGTAAACACGAGTTCACACGTCCCGCAAAAGAAGATGACCGCGTGCGCCAGATTGAAGCGCTGAACGCTCAAACCGGCCCGGTGTTACTCGCATACAAGTCACAGGCTGATATGGATGCAATCCTGGAGCAGGCAACACAGGCAGAACCGGTTGTCGACGTGACCGCGGATGATGGCGTGCAACATACATTCTGGGTTATCAACGATGATGCCACCATTGACAAGCTGACGAATGGTTTCGATGCCATGGAAGCGATTTATATTGCTGATGGCCATCACCGCTCAGCATCCGCGTCACGCGTGGCTAAAACCAAGCAGGGCGACGGTAACCAGAACAGTGATTACTTCCTGTCTGTGATCTATCCACACAACCAGATGAAGATCCTCGACTATAACCGCGTCGTGACTGATCTTAACGGTTTGTCCAGGGATGAGCTGCTGGCAAAGATCAGTGAAGCATTTGCTGTAAGCGCTGAAGATGCTGCCGTGTCTCCAAGCGGCCCGGGTGAGTTCGGCATGTATCTCGATGGCCAGTGGTATCGCCTGAAGATTAATGCGGATCTGATTCCAAATGATCCGGTTGCCAGTCTCGATGTCAGCCTGCTGGCGAACAATCTAATCGAACCTCTGCTCGGTATTTCAGATCCGCGTACCGATGCGCGCATCGATTTTGTTGGCGGTATCCGCGGCCTGGGCGAACTCGAGAAACGTGTCGACAGTGGTGAAATGGCCATCGCGTTTTCACTGTTTCCAACGAGCATGGAAGCGTTAATGGCGGTCGCTGATGCCAATGAAGTCATGCCACCCAAATCCACCTGGTTTGAGCCCAAGCTCGCAGATGGACTGGTATCACATGTGCTTGATTAGTCAGCTACTCATGCTCAGTTTACAAACGGGAACCAAAGGGTTCCCGTTTTTTGTTGTAGTGTATATGCTTTAAATCCAACGAGTGGTTGAATGCAAGGTGCAACAGCAATGAGACATGTTCCGGTATACCTGTTATGCGTGCTATTGCTGGTAGCTTTATGTGCTGCACGTTTAACAAACGCTAATCCTGCTGGCGAACAACGCGGTGTTGTTCATACCGTGTTTTTATGGCTGAAACAACCGGGCAATCAGGCTCATCGTGAACACCTGATGCAAGCGACACAGCGTTTAAGGCAGATACCGGGTGTACTGGATATTCGCTTTGGTGAAGCCATTAGTAGTGATCGCACGATTGTCGACGACAGTTTTGATGTTGGAATCTATTTTTACTTTAACGATGTTGCGTCGATGAATCGTTACCTGGTGCATCCACTGCATCAGAAAACAGTGCAAGAAGATATCAAGCCATTAGTGTCGGAAATACGTGCCCACGACTTCCATGACATGCACATTGAAAGTGAGTAAATAAGCACTGTTTTTTCATTTTCATCGGCGTACACTGGTATAACATTTCTGAATCAGGAGTAGTGCCATGAAATTCGATTACTCCCCACGTGATTGCATTGCGTTAGCTGAAAACCTTGCTATCGGGCATCCGAAAGATCCGCCTGAACTGGTGCATTACCATGATTCGGCAATGGCGGTTTTTACTGATTTTAATCGTGTTCGGCCAGTCACAGTCACACCCGAGGTAGCCATTGATACGGCGCTGGAAATGATGAAAAACGCCGGCGTACGCCTGTTGCTGGTTACGGATACGGATGGTCACATGATTGGAATGGTCAGTGCTGATCGCATCATGGGTGATCGCCCGGTTCGACTGTCCAGGGACAGGCGCATCGACCGCGGTGACATCACGGTTGAGATGGTCATGGATCCGCAGTCACGCGTCAAGGTGCTCGAGCGCAGTCATTTGCGCGATGCAAAGGTCGGGCATATCGTGGCGACACTGGCGCAACTTGAGCAGAAGCACATGCTCGTGGTTGATCACGGCAAGGTGTCCGGCCTGTTCTCTGCAACCCAGATCAGCCGCCAGCTGGGTAACGATATCCTGCAGGCGGAAATGCCGGCGCACTCCCTGGCCGAAATGCTGCAAACCCTGGGCTGATTCTTTCTCACAAATCCGGAGCCTGAATTAAATAACCGGCTTTGGGTTGTTATGTAGTAATAATTAATATATATATTAACTTAATAAATATATTAATTAATAACGGAGCATGGCATGGGTAATCAAGCAGGTAGTGCAACGAGAGGGTATTCCGGGCTGTCAGCTACGCGTCGCGACTCGATCCGCAGGGTGCGATTGCAACAGAACGTGATGGCCAAGCAGCTTGCTGCCAGGATGGGCGTAAGCCCTGCCAGGGTATCTGTCATGGAAAGGGATGAACAACGTGGTGCAGTTACGCTGAAAATGATGCAGAAGGCCGCTGAAGCGCTTGGCTGCGAGTTTGTTTATGCGCTGGTACCCAAATCAGCCAGGCAGACTTCAAAAACTACAGAAAAGCCCAAGATACGTCTCGATTCGTCGCATCTCAGAGAGAACCCGGATCGACAGGTACAGGATTTGCAACAGGAATATAGACGCAGCTTGAGAGAAAACGGCAAAACATGAAACGTGTATAATCAGTCATTAATATAAGAAAGAATCGCATTATCTTTTATTCATAAGACAGTTCGCGATTTGTCGCGGTAATTCCAGCCTCATATGACACACACAAGGATCCACAGTGCCTTACCACAAGCTTGAACAGCGATTGTCTGCCATTCGTGATTCGGGGCAGGCGGACGTGTTATCCAATCCGCTGATTGGGCTGGAGAAAGAAAGTTTGCGCGTAGCGGAGTCAGGTGGCATATCGCAGAGGCGTCACCCGGCTTCACTGGGTTCGGCATTAACCAATCCGTATATCACCACGGATTTTTCCGAAGCGCTCACGGAACTGATTACGCCACCGTGCAAGTCCATTAGCGATGCCCTTGGTTTTCTTACTGATATCCATAAATTCGTCTATGACCAGCTCAGGGATGAAATTCTCTGGGCAACCAGCATGCCCTGTGTGCTTGAAGGTGGTAGCCGGATACCGATCGCACAATACGGTTCATCGAATGCGGGCCTGATGAAAACCGTGTATCGGCGCGGGCTCGGTTATCGCTATGGTCGTAGCATGCAGGTCATTGCCGGCGTGCATTTCAATTATTCGTTTTCTGACGAGTTCTGGACATTGTTCCAGTCACTTGAAGGTTCCACCGAGGATCAACAGGATTTCATCTCCGAACGTTACATGGGACTAGTTAGAAACCTGATGCGTTTTGGCTGGCTGATACCGTACCTGTTCGGTGCATCACCAGCAGTATGCAAGTCTTTCATTCACGGCAAGCAAACCATGATGTCTTCGTTTAACGAAACGACGGCATATGAGCCCTTTGCAACTTCATTACGTATGGGTGATATCGGTTATACCAACAACAAGGAGAGTATGGCCGGTATCAAGGCGAATTACGACAGTCTGCAAACATATGTCGATAGCCTGCGTTGTGCGATAGAAACACCGTTTGACGATTACGAAAAGATCGGTGTCAAGGTCGATGGTGAATACCGCCAGTTAAATGCAAACATCCTGCAGATCGAGAACGAGTATTACAGTACGGTCAGACCCAAGCAGATATTGATTGGTAACGAAAAACCGACCACAGCCCTCGCCGAGCGTGGTGTGCAGTATATTGAGATCAGGTCCCTGGACGTTAATGCCTACGATCCGCTGGGTATCAATGAAGAACAACTGCACTTTCTCGAGACATTTGTACTTTTCTGCCTGTTACATGATAGCCCTGTGCTAACACCTTCTGAAATCAATGAAATTGATATGAACATCGTTCAGGTGGCGCATCTAGGAAGGCAACCGGGATTGAAATTGACGCGTAATGATGAGGCTATCGAACTCAAACAGTGGGCAGGAGAAGTGCTCGATACGATGCGAGCAATCGCAGAATGCCTGGATGAAGTGAATAACACGGATGGCTACACACACAGCATTAATACACAAAATACCTGTATACAGGACCCGGAGAAGACAGAGTCAGCACTCATATTAAATGATATGCGTAAAAATAATGAAGGCTTCTTCCATTTTGCCCGCAGGATGTCACTTAAACACCATGAGTATTTCAACTCGATAAAACTCGATCCGGCCAGAAAAACCTTGTTCGAAGATGCAGCAATATATTCAATAGAACAGCAACATCAGATTGAGAGCGAAGACCGAATAAGCTTCGATGAATTCCTGAATCAGTACTTTGCGCAGTAACTCGCGGGCAGGTATGATTAGGCAGTCATTCGAGGATTAATAACTATGTTGGGTTGGGTTGATAAGTTACCGGTAAAACCATTACTGGTTGTTGCAGTTTTCTTTGCTCTGGCGCCGTTTCAACCGGAGCCGCATCTGTTCGAAAAACTCAGAATGCTGTCAGAGGGTACGCTCAGTCGACCGATTGATATCTTCGATCTTTTCATGCACAGTTTTCCATTAGTATTACTTGCCATCCGGCTTATACGAATTCAGACGAATAAATGATAAGTAGACTACGTTACTCATTACTAATGCTCCTGGTTATCTCCGGGACCACGAGTGCGAGTGATGTATCAGAGGCGATCCACGCCATGCGTGCAGGCAATTTTGCCGAGGCATACTGCGTACTCAAACCCTATGCCGAATCCGGCGATGCCGAGGCCCAGTACAATATTGGCTGGATGTATCTGAATGGTTATGGCCTCGCGATGAATGACAGCCTCGCACTGGAGTGGTGGCAGCGCGCATCCGACCAGGGCTACACCGATGCCACGTTTTCCATAGCCATGCTTTACAGCCTTGGCGAAGGCAAGGTAAAGAAAGACATGGAGCAGGCGATTGATTATTACCTGATGGCCGTTGAAGACGGGCACGAGGATGCGATCATGATCGTACGTTCAATGCTGGCAAGGAATGACAAGGCCATCAGGGAACGCAAGCAGGAGATTATTAAAACCTATGGCTATCTGCTGGGGCCGTTATTTGATGTCAAGGTAAAGCGGGCAAACCTGCGCCGGGGTCCCACGCTCGAAGACAAGATCGTGACCGTGCTTGAAACCGGTGTCACCATGGTTGAACTATCCGCCAAAGGCAAGTGGAAGCAGGTGGGTATTCTGGAGAGTGGTGATGTTGCCTGGATTTATTCAACGCTGATACAGCCACACATGATGATGTCATCCGGCCACGAGGGTTAGCGTATTAGCCAGTGATGCCCATCAGTTTCTTGATACGAGCGACGTAACCCCGGGTTTCACCTGGCAGGTAAGGCCTTACTTCATTCCATAAAGGTGCATCGGTATTTAGCTTACGTGATGCATTCAGTATTCTTCCATATCCCGCGTTATAACTGGCAAGTGCCAGGTACAGCCTGTCCTGTTCAGGTGTGTTTGGAAATTTACGATACAATAGCTGGTCATAGTAGATACCGGCCGCGATATTCCAGCGTGGTTTGTTGACTTCAGCAAAGTGCGGGTTCTTGTTATTAATTTCCTTGAAGGTATCCGGCATGATCTGCATCAGGCCGATGGCACCGACATGGCTGACCGCGTTTTCATTAAGATTTGATTCAGCGATAGCCTGTGCCTTGAACCAGTGCCAGTCGAAAAGTGGACCGAAGTAGCGTTTGCTGTATTTGCGGAAATGTCGGTCGTATTCATCCGTCCACTTATCGGAGTGGACCGGGTGGGCGGTAATGGCAAAGACGGTTGTTATACACAGGAACAGGGAAACGAGCAGTAACAGCGTTCTGTCGAGCCACATGTTTGTGTGCTGGTTCACAATCAGCTCAGGCCAAGTCCAACTACAAGTCCAAGGGCTATGCCGACGCCGATGAACAGTCCCATTACCATGAGCCCAACAGCAATGTTACCTTTCCCCAGCTCATCACTGATATTGAAGTTAACGAGTTTATTGAACATGCTGCAGCCAAGCTTCATGAATACCAGTGTCAGTATTCCTCCAAGTATGACATACAGAAAGTTGAGGACGATTGGATCAAGTTGTGCGCTCATTCATATCTCCACGGTTGCTATATGAAGAGTATAGCGGGCTTTCTAATTCTTACCGCCACCTTCACAGGGGGGTGACTCAGGTGCATTGCCTTTATCAAACCACTCTTGCATCGTCATGGTATGTAGCGCAAGAGCGTGAATACCTCCATTGAGTTCGTCTTCCAGCACCTTGTTAACCAGTCGGTGACGCGCTACCAGCATCTTGCCATCAAAATCATTGCTGACGATAACCACCTTGAAATGCGATTCTGAACCTTCCGGTACATTGTGCATGTGGCTTTCATTGATAACATCCAGGTGTTCGGGTGAGAACGCCTGTTGCAGCTTGTCAGTAATCGTCTGTTGCATAGTCATCAGATAATAATACCACGAGAATTCCTGCAGGTTGAGCTGTGGTGGCAGCCTGGTGTCAGCCCAGAAGCAATCCGGCAAGGTCGCCAAAACCCCATACCAGGGTACCGACGATCAACAGGTAGAAGCCACGCAGACCGTTTTCCCAGATGTCTTCTTCAAGCCCGCGTGAGCGCTGCAGCGCCTGCTGTTTAAGCTCATCGGCAAAGTCACGATAAAAGTTTTGTTCGTTGTAGCTGCGACGGGATTTGAGACGACGGCTGTTCTCGATAATCTGGCTCGAGGTAAGAAAGATACCAATCACAACAACAAGGCAGCCTGAGCGTGAAAACCAGCTCCAGTCAAAAAGGTGCAGGCTCAGTACAATGCCTCCACTAAGCATAATGAAGCTAAGCAGTAGCGCTTTTCGTGTGGACAGTAATAGATGTTTGCGGGTTGCGTATTTATCGCTTTTCTTGATGTGCTGGATGACGGTATCAGGATGCCGCATCGTAAATGCTCTGCTTGTAGTCGATCCAGCGGTTATGCTGGAAGATTTCTAGCGGTTGGAACATTTTTTTATAACGCATTTTCTGGTTATCGTGTATCAGGTAGCCAAGATATACGTAATCAAATTGCATTTGCCGTGCATGTTCAAGGGTCTTCAGTATGCATAAAGTACCCAGGCTGCGCGACTGCATTTCAGGTTGAAAGTAACTGTATACCGCCGACAGACCATTATCAACATGATCGCATACAGCAACAGCAATCAGCTTGTCGCCATCATGAATTTCGAGAAACAGCGTATCACTCCAGTCACTGTACAGAAAACTACTGTATTCATCAGGTGTTGGATTTGCCATGCTGCCGTCAGCATGACGACTGTTGATGTAGCGTTCGTACAGATCGAAATGCGTTTGCTGAAAACCCGCTTTGACCATACGTGTAGTGCAGGCACTGTTAGCCTGCAGGCAACGGCGTTGGCTCCGGTTAGGCTTGAACTGTCTGACGTTGATACGGCAGGGGATGCATTCGTTGCAGTCTTTACAATGCGGGCGGTAGGTATGGCTGCCACTACGCCGGTAACCTAGCTGAACCAGTTGACTGTATAAAGCCATGGTCATCGGCATGTTCGGATCGGGGACAAGATTCGTCGCCATGCGGTCCGGCAGATATCCGCAAGGATGCTCGGAGGTGAGATACAGATTGACGTTCTGTGAACTCATGTTTGTATCATAGCACTAGCGTTTGGTTTTGGTATTAATTAATCCGGGTGTTGTTGGCTTCGTTAAGCCCTGCATTTCGCCTTGCTGGCGAGTGACTTTTCTTTGTATGCCCAAAGAAAAGTAACCAAAAGAAAGGGCACCCCGACGCTGGCTGCCCTTCGGGTTCCCTCGTCGCTTGTGGTCTTATGGGTCGGCTTGTTGCGCCGTCCAGGCGCAACAAGCCTGAATTGGGCGTCCTGCCCAATTCACCCAACGCCCCGGCGCTCCTCGGCAGCCTGCAAGGGGGAAATCTGTCTACACCAATACTTATAATTAAGTGCTAGTAAGCTGAATCTAGCAACCATTCCCCCTCCAGTTCACCGAGCAGCTTGGAGTTGGTATGGTCAATTCGCCAAGGACGGTGAATTGAGGTTCGCCGCGCAGGGACGCGCGTCGAACCGACCCGTTGGCAACTCCATGCTGCTCGGGCACCCGATAGGGTGAACTGGTCGGGGCGCATTTTTTGGGTTACGTTTTTTGGGCGAACAAAAAAGGTAACTCGCACCAGCAAGGGGCGAAACCAAGGCTTAAAAACACATAATGCTCAAATCAAGAATGAAAAAGATAGGTCTCACCATCAAGGCGAAATGCAGGGTTGAAAGAAACTATTCAGCATAAAATGTTATTGAAATTCTAAAAACAGCAACTACATATAACTTAACAAAACAAACCCCTCCATCTAGCACTCTCCCCAATTGAGTGCCAAAATACCCAACTCAGAAACACCCCGATACAACTATGCCTGAACAGCTCAACGAACGTGCCGCCTTGTTGCTGAAGAAGCTGGTGTACAGCTACATCATCGATGGTCAGCCAGTGGGTTCCAAGAAACTTGCTGATGATGCCGATCTCGGTATCAGTTCAGCG
>JARFRD010000005.1 GCA_029287435.1 Gammaproteobacteria bacterium | reverse complement strand
CCGTTTACGGTGTTAAGCGGGTTGTTCAGGTAGTACACTTCTACCGGTGGACGAATCCATGGGTAGGCATAACCAACTTCCACGTAGTCATTCACCATGTAAATCGGCTGTTTGATCTTACCGGCACGCAAACTGAGCCAGTCAGTAAACTCGTAATCGACGTAAGCCCATTCGATAATCGCATCGAAGTTAGAATTCGTACCGCGGCCGAGCAGCTGAGCCACAACCGACATGTTTTCACTCACATCAGATGAGATCTGCAAACCAAAGCGGGTATCAGTCTCGAAGGTCAGGTCTTCCGTAATACCACGATCGCCAAGACTACCGATATAGATATTTTCACCGACCGCCATTGGGTTATCCTTGTTTGTGTCATCATCATGAATAGACGCACCTACGGTGAAAAAACCATCAAATTGAATCGCATGCGCCGAAAGACTCGTCAGCATGGCAGCACTCAATGTTGAAAATTTACGCAAAAACGAATTCATCTCCAGGTTACCCCTTGTTATTTCTTTGTTATATATAAAAAGTAGTTCATTCTGCTGCTTTAGCAAGTTGAACTGACGAAATGTCATATTTGGAGGAGCAGCTGTATAAGTTGCTGTTTTGACGATTCTTTCTGGCGGTAATACTGATTCTGCGTAGAATCAGGTTCGCATCAGCGTTTTTTACGCTTTTTCTCGCGTTTTTTGATGTGCTGGATCATACGCTGGCGTTTGAATTGCTGGCGCTGGGAAAGCCTGTTCTTCTTTTCGGCATAGGGATTAGTGCCGCCTTTAAACTCGATTTTTATCGGCGTGCCAACGGACTTGATAGCATCGATAAAGTAATTGACCAGGTATCGCTGGTAGGATTCAGGTACACGGTCAGTCTGGTTGCCATGAATCACAATGCGTGGAGGATTCACCCCACCCTGGTGAGCATAACGAAGCTTGAGGCGGCGGCCACGTACCAGGGGCGGTTGATGCGCCTCCATCGCCTTTTCGAGGATACGTGTGAGCATGGGTGTCGACAGGTCACGTGTTGCTGAAGCATAGGCGCGATCAATGGCAGCGTACAACTTACCTACGTTCGACCCATGTAAAGCTGAAACGTAGAATATTTCGGCGAAGCGAATAAATGACAGTTGTTTATCCACATCATCCCTGATTTTCTGTTTCTGGTAGTCATCCAGTCCGTCCCACTTGTTAATCACCAGCACCAGCGCTCGCCCTGCTTCGACGATGAACCCCAACAGATGCAGATCCTGATCGGCTATTTCTTTTTGGGCATCCATCATCATCACAACCACGTTAGCTTCTTCGATAGCCTGCATGGTCTTGATCACGCTGAACTTTTCGACAGCCTCATGAACCGATTTGCGGCGACGTACACCTGCCGTATCGATCAGCGTATAACGACGCCCATCACGTTCAAAAGGAATATAGATACTGTCGCGCGTTGTACCCGGCATATCAAACACAACCACACGCTCTTCTCCGAGTACACGATTGACCATGGTTGATTTGCCGACATTGGGGCGTCCGACAAAAGCCACCTTGATACCGCGTTCTGCGTCATCTTCTGGCTCTTCTTCAAAAGGAGACAGTACGCGACTCAACAAGGATTTGATACCGCGATTATGTGTTGCAGCGATCTCGATGGGTTCACCCAGACCCAACGCGTAAAACTCACTGGCTGCCATGCTGGCATCAACACCATCAGTCTTGTTTAAAACAAGGTAGACGGTTTTACCGGTACGGCGGATATTGTCTGCGATGTTTTCATCGGCCGCGGTGAGTCCATCGCGCGCATCAACCAGAAACAGAATGACATTGGATTCTTCAATAGCCAGGCGGGTCTGCATGGCCATGTGTTCATCGAGCTCTTCACGCTCACCACTGAGACCACCAGTATCGATAATAATAAAATTCTTGTTTTCGAAACTGCCGTGACCGTATTTTCTGTCACGCGTCAGACCGGGGAAGTCGGCAACCAGTGCATCACGACTTCGTGTCAGGACATTGTAAAGCGTGGATTTGCCGACGTTGGGACGCCCGACAAGTGCGATGACAGGTTTCATGTTCTGGATATAAAGTTAATACAGTCTAGAAGTCAGCTTCTTCTTCAAAACTGTATTCTACTACGTCTTCCAGTGTATACGACTCCAGCAAACCATCACGTGATAACACCAGGATGCGATCGTTATGCACCACTGGAGGTACCAGTATGCCTTCTTCATCAACCTGGATACGCGCCAGAAAACGCCCGTCAGACTTGGACATAACATGCAGATAACCAGCATAATCACCAACCACGAGGTAGTCCTTCAAAATAACCGGTCGGGTTACACTGCGGGCCTGCAACTTATCCTGCTTCCACAGGGTTGCCCCGTTGTTTCTGTCTATCGCCCAGACATGACTGCGATCATCAGTACTGTAAACAGCGTCCTCATCTACGGATACACCGGTGTTACTTGAAAATGGCCTGGCCCACAAAAACTGTCCACGCGTAACATCGATCGCAGCCATACGGCCGTGGTAGCTGGTGGCATACAGGTTGCGGCCGTAGAGTACAGATTGACCATCGATATCAACAATACGCTGAATCTCGGAGCGTCCTTGTGGCACGGTAAGGGCAATATCCCAGGCAACCTTGCCATCGATTGGAGACAGTGCGATCAGACGTCCGTTTTCAAGGCCCGTGAATATGTAGTTGCGCGCAAGAACGGGGGCACTACTGCCGCGTAATGTCAGTGCAGGTATTGTTTGCGAATAATTCCAGCTGACTTCACCGGTGGTCGTGTTAACACCCAGTATCTGTCCATCCGATGTTCGTACGATCGCGATGCTGCGGTAAATAATTGGCCTGGCCAGAATCTCACTTGGCACGCGGGTACGCCACAGGATACTGTAATCCTTGCCGCTGATAGCAACCAGCTCACCATTGCGGGTGCCGACGAGCCAGATATCTTCATTGCCACCGACACCGCCACTCAACGCTTCGTCGAGTTCTATTTCGGCCAGCTCTTTACCCTTATCAAGGCTGTAAACATTGAGCACACCCTGCTTTCCAGCGGTAACAATGTTTTCCTTGAGTAACAGCGGCTCGATTAACAGGTACTTCTGACCGATTGCATCATCGGTTGAGTTTCCCCATTGGTAATTAAGAAACTTCGCAGGTTCGAACTTAACCAGTTCGGCAGGTGGCTCAGCGTTATCATCATCTCCACATGAGCTGACGAGAAATACACCAAACAATAATATCGTTAAGCGACGAAAGTTCATGCAGGTGGTGAGCTGTTTTTACTAATCGCCGAATCAGTAGTACCGAGTTCCTGACGCTTCAGCAGCAACCAGCGGCTAGCCTCACCGCCGGCAGCAAGTATTGCCTTATCATAAGCAACACGTGCCTGGTCTATTTCACCTCTCGCGACATGCAGATCACCTTTCAGCTCTTCGTAGCCAGCGGTAAAACCAGCGGGGTGATCTGAATCCAGCAGCAGGCTTGCTTCATCGTAATTCTTCTGCTCAAGCAGGATTCTGATCACACGTAGCTGGGCGATATGCCTGACATCATCTTCGATGGCATTGTCACGTGCCCAGCGTAGATGTTTCAATGCGTCTTCAGTCTTGCCATTCTCATAGTCAAATTTCGCCTGCGCCAGGGACACCAGTGCTGCATAAGGTGTGTCTGCGTATTCAGCTCTCAGCGTATCAGCTTTCGCTGCCTGCGCCTCTGTCATATCCTTGCTGGCGAACTGCACCTGTGCTGCCTGAAACAGATCACTGGCTTCAGCTGCGTGCTCTGTCTGATAGGAAACGTACTCACGCCAGCCGAACAAGGCGGCAACACCAAGCACGAGACCAACGATTAATGAGGTACCGTTCTCACTCCACCATTTTTTGATGGCCTCGACTTGCTGGTCATCACTTTCAAATTCTGCCATTGTTAAAATCCTGTACTAGAAGTTTGATCAATTACTATTTGTTCTTAAGAAATTCCGAAATATCATCCTGGCTGACAGTCTGCTGCTCTTTCTGTTCACGCAGAAATTTTACAGTCACCGTGTTGTCGGCTATCTCGCTTTCACCCAGGATCAGTGCGATGTCTGCGCCGGACTTGTCGGCTTTTTTCATCTGGCTTTTAAATGAACCGCCGCCGCAATTCGACAAGACACGCAGCTCAGGGTTCTCATCACGCAATTTTTCTGCAAACTGTAATCCATGGCGCACGCTCGATTCACCCTGCATCATCACGTAGATATCCGGTGACCTGGGCTGATCTTCGATACCGCTATCCTGACGTAACGCGAGCAGGCGTTCGATGCCAAGCGCAAATCCTGCGGCCGGGGTCGCTCTGCCACCAAGCTGTTCTACCAGGCCATCATAGCGGCCACCTGCGCAAACTGTACCCTGTGCACCAAGGCTGTCAGTCACCCATTCAAAAACGGTTTTACAGTAATAATCCAGCCCCCTGACCAGCCGTGGATTGACGTTGTATGCAATGCCTGCATCGTCGAGATACTGCCTGAGTTGTTCAAAGTGATCTTCGGATTCGTTATCGAGGTATTCGAGCAGCGACGGCGCTTGCTCAATCATCGCCTGCATCTCACGGTTCTTGCTATCCAGCACCCGTAACGGATTGGTCTCAAGCCGACGCAAGCTGTCTTCATCCAGCAATTCTCGGTGATCATTCAGGTAGTCAACGAGTACCTGCCGGTAGTTCTGACGCGACTCAGCACTACCGAGTGTGTTCAGTTCAAGACGAATGTCTTCAAGCTGCAGCTTCTGCCACAGACGCGCACTCATTAATATTAACTCAGCGTCAATATCCGGATCAGCAATACCATAGGTCTCGACACCAAACTGGTGAAACTGGCGATAACGACCTTTCTGTGGTCGTTCATGGCGGAACATGGGCCCCATATACCACAGGCGCTGGACCTGGTTGTGCAGGATTCCGTGTTGTATGCCGGCGCGTACGCAGCTGGCAGTACCTTCCGGACGCAGGGTCAGCATATCGCCGTTGCGATCCTCGAAGGTATACATTTCTTTCTCTACGATATCGGTAACTTCGCCAATGGAGCGGCAAAACAGATCCGTCGATTCGACCGCAGGCATACGGATTTCACGATAACCATAGGCGTCCATCAGGTCTCGGACAACCTGCTCAAAAGCCTGCCAGCGAGAGGAATCTTCCGGCAATACATCGTGCATGCCACGAATGGACTGTATAGTTTTCGACATATGGAGTTGTTTAGGGCTTTTCTATCTGGATCTGGCCATCTACGACCATCACCTTGAAGTGCGCAATATTATTGGATCGCGTGTACTTTGTCATTTCGATGTCATTACCATTGACGCTGAGGCTGGCTGCAGGCGCGTTACCGAGGAACACATCAAATGGCGCCTGCCCCGTGAGATCAAGCCGACGACCCGGAACCAGTGTGCCATAGAACATGCGGATGTCGCTGGCATCGACTATTTCAGCCCAGGTCTCTTCTTCGGTTTCCAGCACGAGCACATCATTACCAGTGATCGGTGCCGGCTCCGGTACGATAATTTCTTCAGGCGGTGGCTCTGTGACGGTTTCTACCGCTACTTCTGCAGGTTCTTCAATGGCTGGCGTTTCGTCGACTGCCTCTACTTCAGCCGAAACCGGTGGTTCAACAACTTCTGTAGCCGGTTCTTCGGCGATCAGCATGTCATCTTCAATGCGGGCATGTTGCTCTATAACCAGTGGCGCTTGCGGCGCTGTCTGCGCCTGCTCTTCAGCCTGTTCACGCGCTGCTTTTTCGATACTTACGGATTTTTCGCTGTAGTAACTGAAGATGGCGTAAAAAAGCAGTACCACCACTGCAATGATCAACACAATGGAAACTACCCTGACCATCGGAGTTTTACTGTCAGCTTGATCTGGCGAAGGTGAGCGAGGTTGTAGCTCGGTTTCCAGTTCATGCGGCACTTCGTTCTCGAACTCCGCGAGAATCGTTTCCTCGTGCAAACCCAGCAGACGTGCGTAGTTGCGTACATAACCGTGCACGAATGTGACCGGCGGCAACCGTTCCAGATCCGAGTTTTCAATCGCCTCGACTATGTCTTCACTCAGGTGTAGTGCAGCAGCGCACTCCTCCACTGACATATTGGCTTTTTCACGGGCGAGCATGAGCTGCTGCCCGAATGCAGCCGGTTCATGTGCGGGTAATTCGCTATTATCGGACTCGTTCATTGCGAGCCATTTCCTCTAACATGCCTGCCTCGTCCGAGTCAGGAAATTCTTTCAATAACTGGCGGGCGTATTTCAGGTAATAATCCTCAGCGCCGAGCGCTTTCTCTGCCTGCACCTGTAGCCACAGGCTTTGCGCTGTTGCCGGAGCCTGTGCATGGTAGCGCTGCGCATAAGCCCTGGCCATACGGTACTTACCGGTCTTAACTCCGATATCTGCCATTGAATACAGCGCAGGTGCATAGTTAGGCTGTTTCCGCAGCACCCTGCGGAACATTTTTTCAGCCTGTTGATAGTCTTCCATTTTCAGATAACAGCTACCGGCATTCGCATAAGCAACATACGCGGTTTCATAAAATGGATTCTCGTATGCCTCCTTGATCTCTTCCAGCCCGTCATCGAATCGACCCATCTGACATAGCAGCCCACCATAGTTATTATGGATATTCGGATCGTTCGATTTGATATTCAACGCTTCCAGGTAGTAATTTTCTGCTTCATCGAATTCTTCGATGACGGTGTGCAGGTATGCCATAGAGGTATAGGCATCGATATTTTCAGGATTCTGCTCGATGGCTTTTTCAAGCTTCTCCTTCGCCACTGAGAGCTGCTTACGTTCAATGTAGCCCAGTGCCAGCTGCACGTTGAGATCAGAGGCCTGCTGCAGATCAGGTTCCGTGACTTTTCTTTCTGGCTTGACGACCTCTTCAGTGCTGGCACAAGCTGCGAGTCCGGTGATTGTTATTATTATTATGGCCCGGAGGAACAGATTCATAATGTCATTCCAATTCTAGGTTCTTCAAATTTTCGGTGGCGTCGGCTCTTGTCTTCGATCTTGCCTGCAAGCTGTCCACAGGCCGCATCGATATCATCGCCGCGGGTTCTTCTTATTACTGTTGTTATTCCTGCATCGGCCAGGATCTTGAAAAAACGATTCACCCGGTTATTAGATGATGTTTTATAGCCCGAGCTTTCGAATGGATTAAAAGGTATCAGATTCATTAGCGTTGGAATACCCTTTACCAGCTTTATTAGCTCACGCGCATCATCATCACTGTCGTTTACACCATCAAGCAGGACATACTCAAAGGTGATTCTGGTACGCGAATTCTGTTTGTCAATAAAGCGGCGACAGGCAGCCATGAGTTCTTTGAGCGGATATTTGTTATTCAATGGCACCAGGCTGTTACGTAACGCATCATTAGCAGCATGCAGTGACACTGCGAGACGCACATCCAGCATATCTCCGAGTCGGTCCATTGCGGGTACAACACCTGCCGTACTGATCGTAACCCGGCGCTTGCTGAGGCCATAGGCAAAATCATCCATCATAATGCGTACTGCACGGACGACATTGTCGAAGTTCAACAAGGGCTCCCCCATTCCCATCAGTACTACGTTGGTGACTTTACGGCCGGGCTTTTTTTCTTCGTCGATCAATCGCGTAGCCAGCCAGACCTGGGAGATAATTTCGGCTGTGCTCAAATTGCGGTTAAAGCCCTGCCTGCCGGTCGAGCAGAAACTGCAATCCAGTGCGCAACCGACCTGTGATGACACACACAGGGTGCCACGATCATCTTCGGGGATATAAACGGTTTCAATACGGTTACCGTCCTCGAGTTTGAGTAACCACTTACGCGTACCATCTTTAGAAGTTGCATCTACATCGACTTGCGGGAACTGGATGACAGTATTCTGTTCAAGCTGATCGCGCAGCGACTGGGACAGATTTGTCATCTGCTGCACATCGCAAACACCTTTCTGGTGAATCCACTGCATGACCTGACTGGCCCTGAACGATTTTTCGCCGATCTCGGCGAAATACGCTTCCAGACCCTCGCGGTCCATGTCCAGCAGGTTCAGTGGCTTTGCTGAATCCAGGCTCGTGCTTGCGATCGTCGTAGTCATTGGGTAAAAATCTGTATGATTTCAATAAACCCGTGATTTTACGCGGGTTTTGGGCTTTTAGAAAGCGCGGGGCTAGTCTTTTTCCTCGATCCACGCCATCTGGATAGCCTCAAGAATGCGCTCACCCGAGTGCTCAGGGTCGTCATCAAAATCATCCAGTTCCAGCACCCAGTTGCGCAGATCCACAAAATTGACATGCATTGGATCAACATCCGGAAATTTCTCATCCAGCTCAATCGCAATATCGAGTGTATCAACCCATTTCAAGCCCATTCGAATCTCCTGAAAACTTCGTCAGATAATCTAGTCACAAGCATTTTATTTTTACCGCAGAGGCGCAGAGACGCGGAGATTTTTTATGTCATTGCGAGCGAAGCGCGGCAATCTCATGCAAGATTGGAGGAGATTGCCACGTTGCCCATAAAAAACATGGGCTCCTCGCAATGACGACCAGGGTCAAAAAAATATAAACCTCTGCGCCCCTGCGGTTAATTAATCTTTTAGGTTTAAACATGATAAAAATCTATGGCATACCGAACTGCGATACCATTAAGAAAGCCCGCAAGTGGTTAGAGAATAATGGTGTTGAATACGAGTTCCATGACTATAAGAAACAGGGCGTTCCAGAGGCTAACCTGAAGAAGTGGGTCAAATCTGCTGGCTGGGAGGTCGTTTTAAACAAACGCGGAACGACCTGGCGTAAGCTTCCTGATGATATTAAAAACAATATCGACGGAGCTTCTTCT
>JARFRD010000137.1 GCA_029287435.1 Gammaproteobacteria bacterium | reverse complement strand
CACGCGATCACCCGGTTCAGCCTTATGCGCTGCGGCACCGTTGATCGAAATTACCCGACTACCGGCCTGTGCTCGAATCGCATAGGTTGTGAAGCGCTCACCGTTGTTCAGATTATAAATATGAATCTGCTCGTATTCGTGGATTCCAGCTTCATTCAATAAATCCGAGTCGATTGCACACGAACCCTCGTATTCAAGTTCCGAGTGGGTAACGCGCGCCTGGTGCAATTTTGCTTTGAGTAATGTGAGTTGCATAAAGCTGTAACTACTTACGATAAGCCCTTGATGTTAAATAGATATGAATATTGCATCAATTAAGCGAATATTATCGTTTATTAATGCGACTGCATCAACTCGAATGGAATATTATCGATCAGGCGGGTATTACCTAGCCGGGCTGCAGCTAGCACAATCAAGGACTTATCTCCCTTTGTGGGTACGGAAAGATCGGACTGGTTACGTACCACCACGTAATCCGTATCAAATCCGGCGGACTCAAGCTGCTGGCAGGCATGACCCACCGCATAGTGGCTATCCATACCTTCCTGTACTGATTTCACCACGTACTGCAGGCATGAATAAATCTCCGTGGCACGCGCTCGCAGTGATTCTTTAAGGTACGCATTACGCGAACTCATCGCCAGGCCCTCCGGCTCACGAACAGTGGCAACAGAATGAATCGCGATGGGCAAAGCCAGATCCTGCACCATACGTCGAATCACCAGTAGTTGCTGGTAGTCCTTCTCGCCAAAGTAAGCCGCATCGGGCTCGATGATATTGAACAGCTTGCATACAACCGTGGCCACACCCGTGAAAAAGCCCGGGCGATGCTCACCTTCCAGCATGTCTGATAGCACTGGTACATATACCGTGGTCGAAGCCTCTTTACCTTCAGGATAAATCTCTCTAACAGTCGGCGCGAACACAAGATCCACTTTATAATCGGCTAACTTGAGGATATCTTCGTCGAATGTGCGTGGATATGTATCCAGATCCTCGTTTTTTCCAAACTGCAAGGGATTCACAAATATACTCACGATCGTGCGCATTCCTGACGCGTTTGCTGCTCTTACCAACGCAAGATGGCCCTCGTGCAAGTTGCCCATGGTTGGTACGAAGGCGATCGCTTCTCCGGCCTTTTTCCACCGCTGAATGGTCTCACGCGCGCGCGCAATCGTTTCGGCAATAGGTATTTGTGAGTCAGCCTGGTCAGCTAAAGACATGTTCTTTTCCCGGGAAAGTGCCGTTTCTGACGGCATCGGCATAGGCACGCACAGCAGCTTCGACACTGCCGGCCTCGGCGATAAAATCGTGACTGAATTTGGGGATACGCCCCATGCTGATACCCAGAATATCGTACAGCACCAGGATCTGGCCATCACAGGCGGCGCTGGCGCCGATACCGATCACGGGGATATGCAATGTCTGGCTGATCTTTTCAGCCAGGGCATCAGGTACGCATTCGAGCAACATCATGTCAGCACCCGCCTGCTCCAGCAACTGCGCTTCTTCCAGCATCGCATTGGCTGCCGACTGATCACGTCCCTGCACCCGGTAACCACCGATTTTATGAACACGTTGCGGCTGCAAACCCAGGTGTGCACATACCGGAATACCGTGCTGTGCCAGACATGAAACAATATCCGCCTGTTCCGCACCACCCTCAAGTTTTACCATCTGTGCATTGGCCTGCTTCATGAAATGCCCGGCATTTTCCAGTGCCTGCTCTGCCGAGGTGTAGCTCAGATAGGGCATGTCGACCATCAACAATGAATGCTGCAAACCTTTTGCCACAGCCTTGCTGTGATACAACATATCGTCGACCGTAACCGGCAGAGTCGTTTCTTCTCCCTGGATAACCATGCCGAGTGAATCACCAACCAGCACAATATCGATCCCGGACTCATCAAGTACATGTGCAAAGCTGGCATCGTAAGCCGTCAGGCAGACAATCTTTTCGCCGGCGCGTTTTTTCTCATGCAGACTGGTTACGGTTATCTTGTTCGATTGCGAATGAGCACTCATCAGATCATCTCACCCTGAAGTGCAGCCGGATTAAAGTAGTGTCGGCCGCTGCGGCTTTCCGTTACCTGCTCGAGTAGCAAATTGTAATCGTCCTCATTATGCGCAAAGTCGATATCCGTCGCATTGACGATCAACAACGGCGCATCCGAGTACTGATAGAAGAAGCTGATATAGGCCTCGCACAAACGTTCAAGGTATGCGGCCTCGATCCACTTTTCGTGCTTGATGCCACGCTGCTGAATTCTTTCCAGTAACACCTCGACGGGCGCCTGCAGATACACAACAAGATCGGGGCGCTGCACATCGAAAGTCAGACTCTCATAAACCTGCTCATATAAATCGAGCTCATCGGCATCGAGTGTGAGCTCGGCAAACAGGCGATCTTTCTGAATCAGGAAATCAGCAACACGCACAGGGTTAAACATGTCATCCTGCTTGAGTTGTTTCAACTGGCGTGAACGCTGCATTAAAAAATGCAGCTGGGTTGGCAATGCCGCAGTACGGGGATTCTCATAGAATTTTTCCAGGAACGGGTTTTCATCCGCACCCTCAAGCAACAGGTTGCTGCCGAACGAGTCTGCGAGGCGTCTCGCCAGTGTTGTTTTACCAACGCCGATCGGCCCCTCTACCACGACAAAACCGGGCCAGGGTTTCTGCGCTGGCATCTGATCAGACGCCTGGTTCATTAAATCTCCAGCCCATTGATCTTCTAGTCAATTTTCTAAAACTCCGAGATACTTCAGCCCGTTATCCGGACAGTTTTCTACAAGCTGTTCCAGCTTACCACGTCCCGGTATCGTGAGCGTGCTATCGATGTTTTGCAACGGGTAGAGGACAAACTCCCGTTGATGCAGCCCCGGGTGTGGCACCGTCAAACGCTCATCATTGATCACATGGTCGTCGAACAGCAGGATATCCAGATCAATCGTTCGCGCGCCCCAGCGTTCACCACGCACCCTGCCCTGTTCACGCTCAATCTGTTGCAGATGATCCAGCAAGGCATGGGCCGATAATTGCGTTTCAACCAGCACTACCGCGTTGTAATAATCCGGTTGCTGATCGTTTGAATCCAGCACCATCGGTTTACTCAGGTACAGTCCGGAATCCGCAATGACGTTGGTAGCCGGAATCATCGCCAATGCACGCAGGGCTTTTTTTATCTGGCCTGGGGGGTCTTCC
>JARFRD010000017.1 GCA_029287435.1 Gammaproteobacteria bacterium | reverse complement strand
TGGCTGACCATTGGCATGCAGTTGTTGATCATACTGACCAGCAACCATAACTGGTTCAATGTATTAACCATTGTTCTCTGCCTGTTCCTGTTTGACGATAAGGCACTAAAACGTGCACTGCCTGCCAGCCTGTGTAATTTTCTTGCGACATCAAAGCCCGCGTCGCCTGTTCGGATATATGAAAAACTGCCGCGCAATCTTTTCGCCGGTATCATCATCCTGGTGAGCTCAATCCAGCTCTTTGAGATGGCGACGGGAAAACGCATGGAAGGAAATCTAAAAGTGGCCCTGGACTATGTGCAACGCTGGTCACTGTCAAACAAGTATCATGTCTTTCCAACAGTGGAACAAAAACGTATCGAACTGGTTATCGAAGGTACCATGGATGGTGTTCACTGGTTACCTTACGAATTTAAATACAAGATGGGCAGACCGGATAAAAACATGCCTGTAATCATTCCGCATCACCCGCGTATCGACTGGATGATGTGGTTCGTACAGTTAAATCCGATTTTCCTGCCATGGTTTGAAGACTTTCTGCAGGCATTACTGGATAGTTCCGAAAGCGTTACGGCTCAACTTGAACATAACCCGTTCAGTGAGCATCCACCCAGTGCGATTCGCGTACTTGTGTTTGAGTATTCATTCACCAGCCCGGAACAGTATGAACTCACAGGCTACTGGTGGAACTCAACCTTGCTGGGTCCATTCTCTCCACTGCCAGTAATAAAGCGTCAACTGAATTCCAGCTCTCTTAATCCCGCCGCTGACTGGCATTCATCGAAATAGGCGTGGGATATCGATAGATCACCCAGTAGGTAGACAGAACAAAAGTCAGCACGACAACAGTCTGGATCAGGTAAGAAGCCTTTGGTGTAATCAGTTCAGACATGATTGCACTATAGCCTACCAGCAGGCCGAATTCACTGGCCTGTCCCAATCGAATGCCGAGTTCAGTTGAAAGCTTGTTCGGCTCGCCAACGGTGCGAAAGCTCCATTTAAAAAAGAACGGCTTCGCGGCCATTAATACCAGCGTGATAAACAATCCGGGTATGAGCACCTGTTCAGTTACCAGCAAATCAAACTGTGCACCTATGGAGAAGAAAAACAGTACCAGGAAAAAGTCTCGTAACGGTTTGAGCTCTTCAGCAATTACCATGGCGATAGGCACAGTTGCGATTGAAACACCGGCAATGAAAGCACCCATCTCATAAGACAGGCCAATATATTCTGCACAACCTGCTATCAGCAATCCCCAGCCAAGAGACATTAGAAAAGTATGTTCCCTGATTGTGTCGAACTTGATGTACAGTGCAGTTATGAGATATTTCACCGCTGCAAATGAAATCACAGTCAGAACCACGAGCTTTAGCAACAGAAATGCAACCGTCAGCGGAATATTGCCTTCCTGACCACCCGTGATTAACAGTATAAGCACTATCGCGATTATGTCCTGTAGCAACAGAACACTGACCATCATTTCACCTGTATGCTTGTGATGAAGCGTGGTCGTCGGAATCAGCTTCATGCTCACGATGGTACTGGAGAACATCAATGCGGCACCGATGATAAGACTCTCAAAGAACGGAAAGCCCATCGTCATAGCGGCCAGCATCGTGATTGACAGGAAAATAAATGACGTAGCCAGTGTGACTATACTGATTTTGCCAAGCAGTCCCATTAGTTTATCTGGCCGCAGATTCAGTCCGATTAGAAACAGCAGCAGGATAATGCCGATGTGTGACAGCTTTTCTATGTGTTCAGCATTATCGATAAGGCCAAACCCCCAGGGGCCGGCAGCAATGCCAAGGACGATATAGGCCAGGATAATTGGCTGTTTCAGATAGAGGAACAGCGTTGACAGAATTGCGGCTCCCGCAAAAATCAGCACTATTTCGAAAATTATATTATGCATGCAATTCCGTCTTGCGTTGCAGTGATGAATACATAGCTTAACGCATTGATTATCAATATGATGCAGTAAATAACAGAGCTGATAACAGCGATTACTTGAGTTAGGATTCAAGGCCAGCAACCGGGCGACAGAATACCGAATTCTATTAGCCGCGGCCTTCCTATATAATTCGTAAAATTTTTTCTGGATCTGTCATGAAATTCATCGAAACACGCGGCAATGATGGCCAGCACCCTGAGAAAGTCACCTTTTCAGAGGCCATACTCAACCCCATCTCGTCATTTGGCGGCCTCTATTCACCGGAATCCCTGCCCGACCTCGGCGATGATTTCCTGGCTAGCCACCTGGACTCAGATTACAAAACGCTGGCTCGCGATATGCTCACTGCCTTCGATATTGATATCGATGCCAGGATCATTGACCAGGCACTGGATTTATATGACCAGTTTGATGACCCTTCCAACCCGGTACCGGTAGTAAAAGTCAAAGATGACCTCTATGTCAGCGAGCTTTATCACGGCCCTACCCGTGCGTTCAAGGACATGGCATTACAGCCTTTTGGCATCGTACTGTCTTCGATTGCGCAGAAACGCGGTGAAAACTACCTGATCCTGGCAGCGACTTCCGGCGACACCGGACCGGCCGCACTGGAAACTTTCAAGAACAAGGCCAATGTAAAAGTGGCCTGCATGTATCCGGACGGCGGCACTTCTGATGTGCAACGTCTGCAGATGGTGACCGAGAATGCCAGTAACCTGAAAGTGATTGGCGTCAAGGGTGACTTCGATGATACCCAAAGTGCACTCAAACGTTTGCTGGCCTCCACCAGTTTCAAAACAACACTGAAAGAAAAGAACATTCACCTGTCTGCAGCAAACTCGGTTAACTTCGGGCGCATCATCTTTCAGATTATCTATCATGTGCACTCGTACCTGGAACTGCTGCGGCAACAGGCCATCAGCATGGGCGACAAGGTTTACCTCAATGTACCCAGCGGCAACTTCGGTAATGCACTCGGCGGTTACTACGCGGTAAAAATGGGTTTACCCGTTGAAAAAATCCTGATTGCTTCGAACAGGAACAACATCCTGACGCGTTTTATTAACACTGGTGAGTATGATCTCAGAACATCTTCGGTGACACCAACAACTTCACCGGCGATGGACATCCTCAAGTCATCCAATATCGAGCGTATTCTGTTTGATATGTTTGGTACCGAACGTACCCGTGAACTCATGCATTCGCTGGATAATGACAAGTATTACCAGTTGAACGCGGATGAGCTTGCTCAGATTCAGTCAATGTTCGCAGCAGATTATTGTGAAGATGCTGAAGGCAAGGCTTACATCAAGGACGCCTTTGCCAACGACTACCTGATGGACCCGCATACCGCCACCTGTTTTAAAGCTTACGATAGCTGTCGTGACAAACCATTGAAGACAATTGTTTATTCCACGGCTGAATGGACCAAGTTCTCACCAGTGATCGCAAATGCACTGACCGGCGAGACGGACGCGCACGATATTGATGCACTGAAGTCTATAGCGAATGAAGCCGGTATCAAGATACCGAAAATGATAAGTGAACTGTTCGAGAAAGAAATTACACAGAAAACGGTGATTGAGAAAGACGCGATCGAGCAGGAAATATTGGCGTTTTTGTAGGGAAAATTCTTACCGCGGAGACGCGGAGGCGCTGAGGATAAATCGACGAACTGCCTGTCATTTCGACCGCAGGGAGAAATCTCCCAAAGATCATCATGTCATCGGGAGATCTCTCCCTGCAGTCGAGATGACATAACTAAAAAAATATCTCTGCGCCTCAGCGTCTCCGCGGTTAAATTAGCTGCCTATTGCTAACCCAGGTGCTCAAGACGAATACGCACGACCTTGCCGTCGATTTCATCGAAGCCTTCAACTTCAGCAATCGCATTATCCAGATTCTTCTCGATATCTTTCTGCGTCACCATGACGAGATGTACACGATCAACACCTTCGGCGGGTTCATGCTGTACCACGGCTTCAATACTGATGTTGTGCTTGGCGAAGACTTCAGACACTTCGGCCAGTACACCCGGCTTGTCGAGTGCCGTCATGCGCAGGTAAGCAGCAGTTTCGACTTCTTCAATGGCTAAGATAGGTGTATCGACCATTGCATCTGGCTTGAAACCCATGAGTGGCACCTTGCTGTCCGCGTCCTCGTCGAAGCTGCGCACGGTATCGATGATGTCTGCGACAACTGCCGAAGCCGTTGGCTCAGCGCCGGCACCGGCGCCGTAATAGAGCGTTGGGCCTACAGCATCTCCATAGACCAGTACCGCATTCATGACGCCATCAACATTGGCAATCAAACGCTTTTCCGGGATCAGGGTCGGGTGCACACGCATCTCGATACCTTTGTCTGTTTTACGCGTAATGCCCAGGTGCTTGATACGATAACCAAGCTCACCGGCATAAGTCACATCTTCGGTGGTGATTTTGCTGATACCCTCGGTGTAGCACTTGTCGAATTGCAGCTCGATACCAAAAGCCAGGGAAGCCAGAATGGTTAACTTGTGCGCGGCATCGATACCCTCGACATCGAATGTCGGATCCGCTTCAGCATAGCCCAGTTGCTGGGCTTCTTTGAGTACATCATCAAAGCCGCGGCCCTTGTCGCGCATTTCAGTCAGGATAAAGTTACCCGTGCCGTTGATAATGCCAGCAATCCATTCAATCTGGTTAGCAGCCAGTCCTTCACGCACAGCCTTGATAATCGGAATGCCACCTGCAACTGAAGCCTCGTAGGCGACATTTACACCCTTGGCCATCGCCGCCTGCATGATTTCCTGGCCGTGGGTCGCGATCAGTGCCTTGTTGGCTGTAACCACGTGCTTGCCGTTTTCGATGGCTTTCATCACCAGCTCTTTCGCCAGGGTGTAACCACCAATCAGTTCGACGACAATATCGATCTCGGGATCAGTGACGACTTCGAAAGCATCTTCGGTCAGTTTGACCTTGCTCGCGTCCAGTATGGTCTGATCAGCAATACCAAGGCCGGCAACGTGTGAGATTTCGACAGGACGCCCCAGCCGACGCTGGATCTCATCCGCGTTTCTGAGCATCACGGTTGCAGTACCACCACCAACAGTTCCAAGGCCCAGCAGGCCAACCTTTACAGCATTCAACAGAGTCTCCGGATTCAGGTTTCGGTCGAGCGCGCATTCTACTGCATTAAGCCACTGGCGTATAATAGTGCGCATGAAGTTCAGCGAAGAGAAAATCGATCAGGGCTATTTCATCTCCAGCTATGACCAGGATGGCATTTCCGTGAATGGTATTGTACTGACATCCAGCTTCGTGGTCTCACATGAAAAGCTGGTAGAAGACTGGGCTCCCGGCAGCATCGCCTCATTGCGCGACGATCACCTGCAGCCACTGATAGAGCTGGAACCCGAGCTGGTATTGATTGGCACCGGCGCCACCCTGACCTTTCCTGCGATCGAAAACTATGCCCGCCTGATCCAGCATAATATCGGCGTTGAGATCATGGATTCAGGCGCAGCATGCCGCACCTATAACATCCTGCTTGGCGAAGGCCGCAAGGTTGTCGCTGGCATCATTATCTAGCGTAGACATTTTGTAATCACAAAAAAAAACCGCCGAACTGCCTCAGCAGTCCGGCGGTAATGTCTTGCAATTCAAGACGATTCAGAAAGTGTTTTTTATTATTTTTTTACAACCGGCTTTCTGACCCCAGTGTTCTTGCCCAGATACTCTTTCAGGGGCTAATCTTCCTCGAATAACAGCTGCTCGGTGAAGCCCTGGTTTTCCAGGATCTTGCGCAGTTGTTTCAGTGCATCCATCTGGATCTGGCGCACACGCTCACGGGTAACACCCAGTTCGCGGCCGACATCTTCCAGTGTGGTGCGTTCATGGTTATACAGGCCGAAGCGACGAATCAGCACTTCACGCTGTTTCTCTTCGAGCTGCCCCATCCAGACTTCGAGGTTGGACATCACATCGTCATTCTGCAGCATTTCCGGTGGCGCCGGAATGCGATCGTCTGCAACGATCTCGAGCAATGGACGATCATTTTCCTTACCGACGGGAACATCAACGGAGGTGACGCGATCACGCAGGCCCAGCATTTTTTCCACACTGGAAACCGGCTTGTTCACCATCTTGGCGATATCTTCGGCGGTAGGCTCTCTGTCCATCTCCTGCTCCAGCTTGCGAGCGGCGCGCAGGTAGACGTTTAATTCTTTAATGACGTGAATTGGCAGGCGAATCGTACGCGTCTGGTTCATCAGCGCACGTTCGATGGTCTGGCGAATCCACCAGGTTGCGTAGGTAGAAAAACGGAAGCCTTTTTCTGGGTCGAATTTTTCGACAGCGCGGATCAGGCCCAGGTTACCTTCCTCAATCAGATCGAGAAGCGCCAGTCCCCTGTTCATGTAACGGCGAGCGATTTTAACCACAAGACGAAGATTGCATTCAATCATCTTCTTGCGTGCTTCCATGTCGCCTTTCAGTGCCAGGCGTGAATAGTAAACTTCTTCTTCAGCGGTCAGCAGCGGAGAGCCTTCAATCTCTCTGAGATAAAGACGTGTTGCGTCGAGTTCTTTACGATTAACTTTACCGTCTATCTCTTCATTGCCGGTCTTGCCACCAGCACGAGATTTGGTTTGCTTCTTGGGTTGGACATCTTCAGATTGATCGACATCTATTTCGATATCAGCATCCACGTCTATATCGTCATCATGTTCAAGATCGCTTTGTGTCACGATGCTGAGTCCTTCAATTTCCTCACCTGAATCTGCAATGGCTTCTCTCATAATTGTACCCTCACCCGGATCACTTATTATTTTTTTATAGTTGTGCCGTCTGAATTAAGCTTTTCAAACGCTCTTTTCAAATTCCTTAAATTCCATGTACTTACAGCCGCTTCCTAATCCCCTTCTTAAGTTAGGAAAATTTATAGCATTAAATCTCTTTACGAATCAAGCATTTTTTTTCATATATTTAGAATTTTTTTAGGAGTTGGGGCTAAACCACATCATATTGTGGTTTGGAGGGGGTCGATCAACTACGCGGTAGATAATTCAAAGGGTTAACCGGTTTTCCATTCTTGCGAATTTCAAAATGCAGCTGCGGGGAATCCGTTCCGGTCTTGCCCAGTTCAGCAATTTTTTGCCCGGACTTGATCATGTCACCCTCTTTCACCAACAGCTTGCGATTGTGTGCGTAGGCACTCAGGTAAGTACGGTTGTGTTTGATGATAACCAGGTTGCCATAACTGATTAATCCGTTACCACTATAGACCACCTTTCCGGATGCGGCAGCCTTGACCGGCTTACCCTCCTTACCCGCAATTTTTATTCCCTTGCGATCCGATTTTCTGTATTTGTAAGTACTGATCACCTGGCCTTTAACCGGCCAGCGCCAGGTTACTTTCTTGCTGTAGGCGGTAGACGATGATGTTGTCGTTGGCCTTTGCTTTGTACCCGGGCTTTTTGCCGAGCGTGTCGCTTGTTTGCTACTCGACGCTTTCAGTTTCAGCGTTTGACCGGGCTGTATTGTATAGGGCGAACGCAGGCCATTAATCGATGCCAGTTTTTGCGTGCTGATGTTATGGCGCTGAGCAATGCTGTACAGGGTATCGCCCTTTCTGACGGTTACCGTCCCCGAGCTTGAGCGCTTGCTCATCTGCTTTGCTGACTGGGATCCGCCAGATGCGGTTGTTGCGACTGGCTCCATTTTCAGGCGCTGCCCCGGGCGAATCACGTAAGGGCTTGATAAGTTATTCCAGCGTGCCAGCTCAAAGGGATCCAGCTCGTACTTCCAGGCTATGGAAAATATCGTGTCACCTGATTTGACTGGATAATCATCAGGATCCCAGCTTGATAAGGGTGAGGAACAGGCACTCAGCAGACTTAAGCAGAGACCGGCACATACGCTGATGAAGAGTATGCGAACGGACATGACTAATTCATTTTATAGGCGATGTAGGCCACGAGGGCGACAACGGTAAGCCAGCCCAGCCATTCGATGTACTTGCGCACTACCGGCTCGAGTTTCGGCCCGGCCCAGGCCATCGACAGGGATACAAGAAAGAAGTGTCCGGCACGGCCGATCAAAGCCGCAAACAAAAACGGCGGAATCGCCATCGCGAGTGCGCCGGCTGACACGGTAAACAGCTTGAACGGAATCGGCGAGAAACCGGCGACGACGACAGCCCAGAAGCCCCATTCACCAAACCAGTTTTGCGCTGTCTGGTACTTGTCACCGTAACCGGCACTGTGTATCAGCGGCTCGACCAGTTCGATGGCATAGTAACCCAGTGCATAGCCAAACAGGCCACCAAATACCGAGGTTAGAGTGGCGATGGTCGCAATCTGGATAGCGCGCTCCGGCCGGGCAACGGCCATTGGCGCCACCATTAGTGCCGTGGGTATCGGGAAAAAGATCGACTCGATAATACTGACGCCAGCGAGATAGCGTTCAGCATGCTTGTGCGCGGCGCAACGCATGCACCATTCATAAAGTCCCTTGAATAACATCAGCGAATTGATCCATCCAGTAACGGTACGAAACGTACCGCATCAAGTGTTTGTTCTTCAAAACCGCTCGGTGTGCGGGTGATCAGCTTCAGCATCTGGCGACCGTTAGTACTGCCCACGGGTATTACCATGCGCCCACCGATACTGAGCTGTTCGAGCAAAGACTCTGGCACATGCTCGGGCGCAGCGGTCACCATGATCGCCGGATACGGTGCATTTTCGGGCCATCCCCAGGAGCCGTCACTGTGTTTGCTGTAGATATTCATCAGCTTCAGGGTACGGTGGCAGTCGCGCGCCTTCATTAACAGGCCATTAATACGCTCGACCGTATACACCTTGGGCACCAGTCTCGCCAGAATTGCTGCCTGGTATCCCGAGCCGGTACCGACTTCCAGTACCTTGTCCGGGACCCCGTTCTCGAGGATGATTTCTGTCATGCGCGCTACGATGTACGGCTGGGAAATGGTCTGCCCCTGCCCTATAGGTAACGCCGTATCTTCATAGGCACGATGCGCCAGCGCCTCGTCGATAAACATATGTCGAGGAGTGGTACGGATAACTTCGAGTACTCGCTGATTCTGGATGCCTTCCCGGCGCAAACGGTCGACCAGCCGGTCGCGCGTACGCTGGGATGTCATGCCTATGCCCTGGATGTGATTATTCATAAAGATGTAAAGCGGGAACCAACAAGATTAGTTATGCAGCCATTTATCAAGATATTCAAGGCTATCATAGCGGGTCAGATCGATTTGCAAAGGTGTAATTGAAATAAAATTGTGTTCAATCGCATAAAAATCGGTACCATCGCCGGCATCCTGTGCCGCACCTGGCGGCCCGACCCAGTACATGGACTCACCGCGTGGATCTGTCTGCCTGATCACGCCCTCCGATTTATGTCGGTTACCCAGTCGGGTGACACGAAATCCGGCTATCTCGTTCCAGGAAATATCAGGCACATTGACATTAAGGATACTGGTACGATCCAGCGGATTCCTGCGCAGGCGATCGATCAGCATGGAAATTGCCTTGACCCCGGTATCGTAGTGCCGCGGATCAAACGATGTCATCGACACCGCGATGGCCGGCAAGCCAAGGAATCGCCCCTCCATGGCAGCCGCCACAGTACCCGAATACAGCACATCATCACCCATATTGGCGCCGGAATTGATACCCGAAACCACCATATCCGGTTCTTTATCTAGCAGGCCGGTAATCGCCAGGTGAACACTATCGGTTGGCGTGCCATTGACGAAATAGAAACCGTTGTCAGCGCGGTGGGCACGTAAGGGACGCTCCAGCGTCAGTGAATTACTCGAACCGCTGCGGTCCCTTTCCGGCGCAACCACGGTGACCTGGTCTGTCTCGGACAGCGCGGCTGCCATTGCTTCCAGGCCCGGTGCCCTATAACCATCATCATTGCTCAAAAGTATGTGCACGCTAAACTATCACTATCAGTAATCCAATCCCGTTAGTTTACCGCATGAGAGACAATGAATAACGAAACAGACAACGATGACGACGAAGCGCTGTTTCGAGAAGCCATGGGTGGTGTTACCCCGCTGAAACCGGATAACAGGATTGCTCGCGAATCCGCCCCTAAAAAAAGGCTCAAGCGTCCACCGGTTCAACAAGACAGCCTTGATCTACCTGACCGCTTCGGCGAAGCCATGTTTGAGGAAGAATGCCCGGACTATCTGAGCTTTGAGCGTGCCGGTGGCGCGCAGAAGTCCGTACTGAAAAAACTGCGCACCGGCAAGATGCCGATAGACGATGTGCTTGACCTGCATGGCTTGACCATCGATGAGGCCAGCCGGGAACTGGCTGCCTTTCTCGATGACTGCCAGCAACTGGGTCATCGCTGTATCATCATTGTTCACGGCAAAGGCTTTCGCTCGCAGAATAAACCCGTGATCAAGCCCATGGTCAACCACTGGCTGAGACAGGCGCACGAAGTGCTCGCGTTTTACAGTGCATTACCCAGGGATGGCGGTACCGGAGCTGTCTACGTGCTGTTGCGCAAAGGCGCAGCGGAGTAAACATTTCAAAGTTATTTGCCGGCTTTCGTTTCCGCTGCGAGCAGGCGTGCCTTCATGAAATTTTCAGCCAGCGCGACGTACACCGGTTTCTTGCAGATCAGTTTTGACGTACCCGACGCGATCAGTGACGTTGCCATCAAGGCAAGCACCAGGTCCTGGTTATCCGTCATCTCCATGACGATTACGAACGCCGTGATCGGTGTTTGTACCACACCCGAAAAATAGCCAACCATTCCCAGAATCACGATAGTCGACGCCAGTTCAGGTGGAAACAACACGCCGAGACTGTTACCAACACCAGCCCCGCTCGCCAGTGAAGGTGCAAAAATGCCACCCGGTATTCCACTCAGGTAGGAAGCCATCGTCGCCAGGATTTTATACACCGGGTACATTAAACCGGCTTCAACAGTACAGCTGTCATTGCCTGTGCATGAGACCAGTTGTTGCGCCTCGATATAACCGGTACCAAATGCCTGGCCACCACTGAGCATGCCAACACCCGCAATAACCAGACCACAGGCACCAGCCACCAGCAGGTAATGCTTTTGCACCAGCGGCCTTAACAATCTGGCGCCGTTGATGAGGACGTAACTGAAGCCGCCGCCGAGAATACCGCCGACGACACCACAAACCACGACGCCCAGCCACATCAATCCGAAATCGATATCTGCAGGTGAAGTACCATAGTAGTTGTAATTATCCTGGTGTACATAAATTGCAGTCATTCCGGCAAGAATGACACCGATCAGGATCATGCTGCTGTTACGACGATCGAAAGAACGAGCCATTTCCTCGATGGCGAACATAATACCGGCGAGAGGCGTATTGAATGCAGCCGCGATACCCGCTCCACCACCTGTCATGATCAGACCCCTTTCGAGGTATCGTGCAGGTAGATGTACATAACGACCCAGCGAATACATGATGGCCGCCCCGAGGTGAACGGTTGGCCCTTCTCGACCAATTGACGCGCCAGATAATAATCCCGCGACTGTCATCAGCACTTTACCGATGGCAATGCGGAATGAAAGCAGCTGTTCTGCAAGCTTCCTGCCGCCCTTGCCTTCGATTGCTATCAGTGTTTGCGGTATACCACTACCTTCTGCACCGGCAAAAAAACGACGCGTCAGCCATACGATTAACATCAGGCCAAGCGGCGTGATAATGAAACTGATCCATGGATTCTGCGCATACCAGCCACGATAAAGATGATCCGCTTTTTCCCCGAGCAGCGCGAAAACAGCTGCTGCAATACCAACCAGCACTGCACCACCCCAGAAAATAAAACGGGTTTTCCAGATTGCACGCTTAAAGAACCGGTGCTTGCTAAGACGGAGCTGTTGTCGCATTGAAAACGGATGAATATGGAAGAAAGTACAATTTTAGCGGAGTTTTTAATTCAAGTTGATAATGAAACTCATCTGCACGTGGAAGAATTCATCTAATTTTCATATTTATGTGCTTGCCATGAGCCCGAATACGTGCGTAAACTGTATTTTATTAATTATTTTTTATGTATTTGGTATATATTTTCAGTAAAAATATCTTTAGAAAAAAACAATGATGTATATCCAACTAACCAACCTGCCATCTGGAACCACTACTGAAGATATTGATGACCTTTTCAGTCATATGAATATTATTGATCACATCTGCATAGCAAATGCAGATGATCCTTCACATATTGTTGCGTGGGTGTTGTTACACTGCAGCCAGACTGGCGCCAACGCCATCTCAGATGCGCTCGATGGACGCGTAGTCAAAGGGCGGCATGTTTCATCATACACTTCCCTTTTTCTTCACTAGCTAATCATTACTCTTAAATAAATAACAGCAGTTTGCTGGAATCTATTCAAATTCATCCGAATTTGTAGTTAACACCTACAGCCAGGGTTACAGCATGATACTTTTCAGTACCCGTCAGTCCGGTACTGCAGGTTATAAAAGTTGTTCTATCCCATGATTCATTCAACTAAATGAAATTAATGGCTACTTGCTAAAGATGGCAGTTCGGTCGTTTATTTTGTGCTTGTGCGTTCTGGTATTCTGCATTGGCGCGGGGCATTCTTTCCTGCAGATCTTTAATGCGTGTTTCATTGGATGGATGCGTCGATAGAAATTCCGGTGGCTGCCCCCCGGCTTTCGACATGTTCTGCCAGAGCTTCACACTTTCTTCCGGGTTGAATCCCGACTTTGCCATCAAATCCAGGCCGATCAGATCGGCTTCCGATTCGTGCGTCCTGCTAAACGGCAGTATTACACCATACTGCACACCAAGCCCGAGGCCACCAACAATCAGCGCCTTTTGTTCATTGCTCATACTACTGCTGGTACCGAGCGCTATGGCGGCAATGGCTATGCCTGCTTCAGCTGCAAGGCTGTCTGATACGCGTTCGTTTCCGTGCTCGGCTATAACGTGTGCGAGTTCGTGACCCATAACTGTGGCAACCTGATGCTGATTAACGGCATACTTGAACAAACCTTCATAGACACCTATCTTGTTACCCGGTAATGCAAAGGCATTGGCCTGGTCGTCAGCGAACACCCTGACTTCCCACTGGGCCGGGTTATTATTCTCATCCAGCTGAGGAATAATGGCGTTTGCTATACATTGAACATAAGCGATCTTGTTCTGGTCCTCGGTCTCAGGGGTGGCTTTCTTGATCTCTTCAAAGCTTTGAATACCCATGCTGTTAATCTGATCATCGGGCAACAGCTTGAGTTGTTTGCGGCCTTCTGGCGATGTCGCACACGCGGAAGCGAGAACAGCGAATAACAGCACGATTGAAACATTTAACAGGCGGCCAGGTGTAGATTGTTTGACGGGTGACATATCAGAATATTTTCCCTTGTTGACGCTTAACCGAAATTTTACAGGATACGTTCTTAACACATCCATATGAGCACTATCATAATGCCCCGATACATTGACATCAATCCACGAAAGAACAAATGATCATAGATAAAAAAGGCCCTTCGCTCTGGAAGGGCCTTTTGCTAATAATTCAAGTGTAATTTACTTACTGAGGTTTACCATCTCCATCATCTGTGGCGCAAGTTCATCTGCTATTTGCTTGATTTCACCGCCGTATATCATGCCAAGCATCTTGATATCCATCAGTGAAATGTAGGCCTTGCCATCTGATTTTTCGTAAACCGCGATGGTGCATGGCATCATTGTTGTCAGCAGTTTGTACTCATCATGAACAAGAATTCTTGCTGCAGCTTTAGGTTCGCACATTTTAAGTACGCGATTCGGCCCGATATCAGTACCGGTCACTTTCTGCAGATTGCGCTGAAAATTAACCTTCCACTTTGAAGGCACCTTCCAGCCTGCCGCCTTGGCATTTTCTTCAAGTTTGATCAGGGTATCATCAAAATTGAGTGGACTCTCTATTTCAATCAGCATCTGCTGACCCATAGACTGCGCCATTTTCTGCTGCACTCCAGGCACCATAAAAGACCCGACACAGATAACGATACCAATAATAATACCGACGATTACAGGTCCGACATTTTTCATACACATACCCCCTCAAGTGTTTGTTTAGTTACTTGTACCTTGCAGACAGTCACTTCTGCTCAGGCACGAAATTGAAATACATTTTTTCTGTTTTAAGATTATAACTCCATGGTAGCCCGGCCTTTTTCCAGCCATTGACGACACGCTTGCCCTTATCCGGACCTTGCTTTGCCTTGTTGCCTTCAAAGCCTTCAACCTGAAAATATACTTTCTCATAGCCTTCGTCGTGCATTCGTCTGACTGCAACAGGTGCACGACCGCCCGACTGACACATAAGGATGATCGGTACTGACTTGTCTTTACCTTTCATCGCCATGAAATTCTCGATGGCTTTTATAAAGTCCGTGTTATAGCGTTTTCTATATGAACCGTGAATACCATCCTTTTTCGGCTTCCACTCTTCGGTCAGTTTATAAATCGGAATATTGGCATCTGCCACATCGCTAAAACCAACGAACTGCGCTTCTGCCTGCGTCCTGACATCGAGAAATATGACATTTTCCGGATCCCCGGTCTTCATATCATAGGCTTCCTGCGGACTCAGATAGAGATCGTATGGCGTATGCCACTTTTCCCTGACAGTGGACTTATCAACTGCATTAACTGAGCCAGACAGGCATAACTGGCTTAATATGAATACCACTGAAAACAGTTTAATGTTCAATCTGTTGCTAATAGCCCACACAGGACATTATTCAGCCAGTAATAAAAAGGGTCCGCATATGCGGACCCTTCTCTATCTTCGACAGTTTTGGCATTAGCCACCAAAAGCATCATGAGTGATGTTATTGAACCAGCTGTATGCATACTGTACTTCACGTGCACGATCGCCAGGTGTGCTATCCATCTTGGTCAGACCACCTGATCCTTTCACCTTGGCAACCTTGCCATCAACCAGGTTGTAAACCATGGCTACAGATATACCATCTTCTGGTGCAACGATACTGTAGCAAGTATTAACCCATGATGGATCACCAGGCTCACGACCATTAACCAGGTCAACGACTGCAGCCGCCGTTACTTTGGCTTCAGAGTTAGCAGCATAGCCTGATTTTGGCAGCGGTTTCTGGATGGCAGCATCACCAATCACATGAATACCCTTGTGGATAGTAGACTCGAAAGTCTTGTGCTCTACAGGGCACCAGCCTGAGTCATTGGTAAGACCTGCAATTTCCGCAATCTTGCCCGCTTTCTGTGCAGGAATAATGTTGGTCACTGCAGCCTTGTGGGTTTTGCCGTCGCCGGTTTTAACAGTACCAGCAGCAACATCTACGCTCTTGACGCCACCACCAGTGTCTGTAGCAGCCACCCACTCGATGTGATTCGGATAATGACGCTCAAATGCCTGCGTGAACAGTTTCATCTTGGAGAACTTGTCCTTGGCATCCACGATCAAAACTTTGGATTTAGGCTTGTTGTTCTTCAGATAGTTGGCAATCTGGCATGCACGCTCATACGGCCCCGGAGGACAGCGGAACGGGTTTGGCGGAGGCGCTATCAGTACGGTACCACCATCATCCATGGCTTCCAGTTGTTTACGCAGAATCATGGTCTGATCACCCGCCTTCCAGGCATGCGGCATTTTTTCCTGGGCTGCATCGTCGTAACCAGCGATGTTGTCACGGAAAGAAATACCTGGCGCAACCACACAACGGTCATAACTGAAAGTATCGCCACCCTTGGTCATCACTTTGCGGCCAGCTGCATCGATACCAGTTACAGTATCATGTACAACCTTGACTCCATGACTGGCCAGACCATCATAGCCGAACTTGATTGAATTAATATCTCGTGCGCCACCGAGTACTTCATTACTCAGGTAACAGGTGTAATAATTCTTGTTCGGCTCAATCAGTGTCACTTCTACTGAAGCGTCAGCCATGCGAATGTATTTCGCACAGGTTGCACCACCGGTACCACCGCCGACGATAACAACTTTCTTTGATGCTGCCGAACCGATGGATGGGAATCCAAGTGAACTGGCCGCAGCTGA
>JARFRD010000186.1 GCA_029287435.1 Gammaproteobacteria bacterium | reverse complement strand
ACGCGACTGGTACGAGCTGGGTGAATGGAACCTGGATGCGAACGGTTGCTGCACCCAATGCGGTACTCAATGCGCCGGCGTGTTCGAAGAAGGGCACGGTGACTGGGGCTCGAAACGCCAGCCTGTCAGGTTAGCGAATTACCGTTGAAGCTCACTTGCTACCTACTAGTCCCTGGCTCCCGTTACAAGTCTGTCTACAAGATTTAGGGAAGATTGCTTCAAATAGTCTATCCTGAGCTACGCCGAAGGGCTCGCAATGACGAAATGAGTACGTAGCCCGGATGCAACGAAGTGGAATCCGGGAAATGTCAGAAAGATCCCGGATTCCGTTTCACTTCATCCGGGCTACGTACTGGTCCCTGGCTCCTGATACAGGTTTTTCTACAAGACTTGTAGAAATGTCCGAAATAGCAATCAGGGCAGATTCTCTTCCAGAAACTTCCTGAAATTATGCGCATCGATAATCTGCGTACCGTCGCAGTTGAACTGCATGCGCACAATACCCTGCACGATGTTGATGGTGATGTTGCGCAGGTAATACTCGTTGATTTCTCGCAACGCGCGTACCGTCGACAGGATATCCGGGATACTCTCGGGTTCCAGCGGCTTCCAGTTTTCAGAACGCCGGTTCAGTATTTTCTGCCAGTATTCGGGCATCGTCTTGTACTGCTTGCTGGCGCGCAGGGTAGCGTACAGCTCGCGCATCAAAGCGATCTTGTCCTCGTAGGAGATCTTCGGGAACTGCCGGTCAACGTAGACGTTGTCTGCGAGCTTGGCAGCATCATGAATTTCCACGCGCAACGGATCGAACATGGAGTTGGTACGAATCTCGCCGCTGTTGAAGGCCACGAACAGCTGGTACACACCCCGGTTCAACAACAACTCTTCAAGATTGGGTTCGAGCTGGTCAAATACGTCATCCACGGTGCTGTGATAACGCTGGCGCATGGTGGCGCTCTCGCGCAGCGAGGGGTCGCCCTTGATACCAACCTGGAGCTGGTCAGAAGTGAGCCCGGCGGCGCTCACAATGCTCTCCTTGAGCACGATTTCTTCGAGTTCTTCGTCCTGTTTTTGGTTCTGTTCTGCAGTGTTTTCGGCCATTTTTGGACAAAATCCAGTAAGTTATTGATAATTTAAGTTATTTAATGATTATTTGGGCGCGTTCAGACATTATCAAGGTTAAACTTAACCTTTTGAAGTATTCTGGGTCTATTATTAACATAATTACCCGAGAGCTGTACCTGGAAGCATACTTGTTCGATGTTACAGCCGTTTGAACAAAGGGATTTACTGAGTATTAACAGTTATGTATGAATCGTTTTATGGCTTGAAAACCAAGCCTTTTTCCATGCTGCCAGACCCGGATTTTCTGTACCCGGGCAAGAAACACCAGATGGCGCTGACCATGCTGGAGTACAGCCTGATGAACCAGGCTGGCTTCTGTGTAATCAGTGGTGAAACAGGTGCCGGAAAAACCACTTTATTACGCAAGTTGCTGACCAATATCGACGACGACATCACCGTGGGCATGATTACAAATACCCACCAGTCGTTCGGCGAGCTGCTCGACTGGATACTGTCAGCCTATGGTATTCATGAGAAAGGCCTGAGCAAGGTTGATATGCACCAGCGTTTTGTCGACTTCCTGCTTGAGCAATACGCCAACAATAAAACGACATTACTCATCATTGATGAAGCGCAGAACATGTCGGTCGCGGTACTTGAAGAACTGCGCATGCTGTCCAACCTGAATTCTGAAAAAGACCAGGTACTGCAGGTGATCCTTGCGGGTCAGCCGGGTTTGCAGGAAACACTCAGAAATCCCGCGCTGACGCAATTTGCGCAGCGCATCGCTGTCGATTACAGGCTCGATACGCTGAATGTGGATGAAGCCTGTGGGTATATCCAGCACCGACTGGTAACCGCTGGAGCAACTGAAGATGTCTTTACACCCGAAGCCTGTCGCCTGATTCATGCCTACAGCGGCGGTATACCACGGCTTATGAACCTGTTGTGCGATACTGCCCTGGTTTACGGTTTTGCTGACCAGGCGAAGACAGTCGGTGCCGAGATCGTCAACGAAATGGTCAAGGAAAGAATGGATAACAGCGTTGTGCCATTGATCAATGTAAAAGACGAGCAGATTGTTCAGGCTTCGAGCGCCGACGATATTAATTTTCCGTGGATTAACCCTGAAGGTAAAACCGGGGACTCGAAGCCGGAACAGGGTGCTGAGAAAAAAATGCGGGGTTCCGCAAGAAATAATACAGCTGACAAGGAATCCGTTAAACAGAAAAGCAAGGAGAACAGTCAATCAACGATTGTAGCGATAGTAGCAGAATCACAAGCGACAAAAGAATCAAGCCAGGATTCTGGTGCACAAAACAAAACCGATACGCCCGCAAAAAAAACGGGACCCTCTGGGCAGCGATCAGGAAAATCATCTCATCATGATGAGATAACTGCTACAGAGGGGACATCAAAATAATGAACGCAGCGAGATCGTTCGTGAGGACAACATAGAAGCCATCAGTGATGATGAATTAAACAGGCACAACATCAGATGACGGTTATCGAACCAGCCCCCTTGATGGCAACCCGATCTAAATGGTTTATTGCTGCTATTGCTGCCATTGTTGCTGTCGCTCTTTCCGTCTTCATCGGTACATACGATTACGAGCCCGAGTTGTCGGATGAAGTCAAAAACAAGCTGGCTGAAGCCGAGCGTATGAAGCAGGAATTGCAGCGCATGCACGAGTTGCAACGACAGCAGTATGAATTAATGCAGCTACAGGCGGCCAACTTCGATCGAGAACGCGAGATTGCTAAAGCAAAGCTTGAAGAGGATGGAAGATTACGTGCAGAAGAGGCCGCAGCCGCACTTGAGGCGGCGCAGCAAGAGAAAGAGGCGATAGCGGCAGCTGCGTTAGCGGCTGAAAAGGCACTTCGTGCGGCAGAGCAGGCTGAAACACTTGCCAGGCAACACCGCAGAAATGAAGCTAGATTAAGTGCCGAACGCGAGCAACTTGAACATGAGCGCCGCCTGGCTGAGCTGGAAAAACAGCGACTGGAAATGGAACGTCAGCAAGCCGAGTTTGAAATTAAACGGCTGGAACAGGCACGACTCGAGGCTGAAAGACAGGCCAGGCTGCAGTGGGAACAGGCTGCAATTAAAGAGCAGCAGGCTGCTATTGAAAAGCTGCGCATTAAAGAATCATTTGAGCCTGAGCCTGCTGATACAGAAACGAGCTTCAGTATTGATCCCTGTTCGACACCGTCAGCTAAATTCCTTTCTACCTGTAAATAGCCCGATCTTTTAGATTCTGGCAGTCTGTTGATCGAGGTCGTTGCTGATTTTGGATTCGGTAATCTTGCTGCCACGCAAATACTGATCCTGAATTGAAAGGGAGCAGGGCAGTGAAGCCCCGATGAAATACGGTAAGATTCGTAGTTCCTGATTACGAAATATCATATGAACATGGCTGCAGGCAGTAAACCGGTCTTACTTTCCATCGTTGAGCTCGGGGGATACCCTGATTTCGCCAACCTGTATCAGAAAGCGGGTTACGATGTGGTCAAGACCGATTCCGTGCGCAAGGCAGTCAAACTGATTCGCAAGCATACACCGGCGGTCATCGTAGCCGAGTTCAATTTTCAGTCTGATTTCAGGGACAGGACAAGCAGCCTCGAAACTGTTTTTTCCAGCCTGCAGGGTGTGTCTGAAACCAGGGTCATCGTATTCTACGAAAAAGAGTTCCGGCACCAGTATGAAAGGCTTTTAAATCAGTTCAACCCGTTCGATTCACTGGCATTCCCCATCGATGAAACCCGGCTGGAACAGGCGCTCAAGCGTGCACTGGCAATAAACCCCTGAATTTTCACGGTTGCAAAAATGGTCGTGATTCAGTACAAAGCACAACCCGGTGAAACAAATCCGAACTAGATATGACTGATAACAAACCTGATGACCCTTTAATCGACGGTAGCGACCCGGCTGCGTCGGCAGAATTTATCCAGAATTACATTGCTGAGAAAGAGCAGGAGCTGGCGGCATTGCCTGCAGACGCGACTGAAGTCGACAAGGCGCGCTTGAACCTGGACATCGCCGAAGCCAAGGTGGGTATTACCCGTGGCGATGAAGCCTGGGAGATGGCGCGCGCAGCACTGGATGTATTCCTGGCCAATGAATGTTGGCAGGAAGCCGTTGAAGCTTGTGACGTACTCTACCAGAGTGGTCAGCCTGCATCGCTGATCGCCCTGGGTCATGGTGTCTGGCTGGCTGTTACCTATCCGATTGATCCGCAACTCACCATCAATATGCTGGGCTATGTCATTGACGAAACACCGGCACAGGCAGACGGTGCAGCAGTCGCTGCGATTACGGCCCATTACATTGCCGACATGCGCGCCAAAGAAGATCAGCGTGAAAGCCTGACGTTCCTGACCAACGAAATGGTGGCGAATGTAGCGCGTGAGCATTCCAAGGTTGAAGACCAGGAAGGACTCAGTGCATGGATGGAAAGATTGCAGTTGCATGACCCGGCTGATTTTCTACCCAAGCTGGCACTGGTTATTGGTGCGATCGTGCCGCCTGATGACTGGTGGTTTGATCGTGATGAATTGCGGGATAAGTTACCGCAATAGCCAGGTTACCAATTAGGCACCGCAAAGTCGCAACCGAAAGCAGACGTTCAGCATGAAGTCGGTCGCTAATGAAAAACGTTTGAAAATCTAAAGCGCTGTTAATAAATGCTTTAGGTTGCGAAGATTCTTCAGGGCGAAATGGTTATGCTGATTGTTTTTTAAAACTGTCTTGAATCATCTGAGCTCAAGCTCGACCGATTCCCTGTCTTTTTCGCTGGCATCCGTATTTTCAAGGTAGTGAAGCTCGATAGTTTCGCCTGGCTTCTTGTTTAGCATCGCCAGTTTGAAGTCAGTAAAACTGTTTACTTCTACATCATCGACGCCGACAATGATTGCGCCTTTTGCAACACCGGCGTTTTTAACCGCACTGTTATGTGTGAATTCCTTGATAACTACCAGTTCG
>JARFRD010000097.1 GCA_029287435.1 Gammaproteobacteria bacterium | reverse complement strand
ACACTACGGCGAAGTCGTCGGCAGCGTCAGATGTGTATAAGAGACAGGAAAGATGCTATGTTGGGGAAATAGATAGCAGGCATATTTTTTTACCGCGGAGGCGTGGAGACGCAGAGGTTTTAATATGTTGTCATCTCGACCGCAGGGAGAGATCTCCCAGGCACTCTCATAATGCTCAGGAGATCTCTCCCTGCGGTCGAGATGACAATGTATATATAAGAGAAACCTGCAATTAACTCTGCGTCTCAGCGCCTCCGCGGTTAATATTCAAGATATAAATTATGCAGCAGAGCTTTGCGCTAACGCTTCAGCAGCCGAGCGAAATGCCTGCTCGGTTACAACACCGGTCAGTTTTCTGTCGCCAAAAATAAAACTCGGTACCGCCTGTATTTCATGACGCCTTGCCTCCTGGTAGTTGGCGAGTATACGCTGTTGATGTTTGTCATTATTCCATGCGGATTCAACGATGGCATCATCTATGTCGCTGGCTTTAGCCAGTTGGCGCAGCACTCCGCGGTCACCAATATTCTTAGCGTCGACAAAAAAAGCTGAAAACAGGTTTTCATGTAACTGGTAGAAGCGTTCACGACCTTGTTGCTTGGCTGCTTCAGCGAGCAACAGGGCATCTTTTGAATTTGTAGTGAAGGTGTGTTCTGCCAGGATTATGCCTTCTTCGTCTGCAACAGCTTTCAGGTTCTGCATTAACTGCTTCCACTGTTCAGAAGGGTAGTCCAGCGAGGTAACCGGTTCACCTTCTGCAGAAGTTTCCGGATGGATTTCTATAAAACACCAGTTGATTTTTAAATCGTAGCTATCGCGTAATCGCATCAGGCGGTGATATCCTACATTGCAGAACGGACAGATGTAATCGCTGAACACGGTGACTTTCAGTTCTGGTAAATTAGTCATCTGACACCCCGCCTGCTGTTGCATGAAGTCTTTAACACGCCATCACTGCTTATTATCACTGACCTTGCTGTTTTCGGCCAGTTCACCGTTTTGCCAGTTAGCTGCGCAGGAATTTCGATGGGAAGCCGGTGTGGGTACGGTGGCAGCGAATCTGCCGCTGTATCCCGGGTCATCGCAGACGTCGAGTTACGTTATTCCGTTTCCTTATTTGCGTATCGAATCAGAATATCTTGATATCGATCAGGGTGTGAAAAGCAAGTTGTTTAAATCAAGCAATCTTCGCTTCAGTCTCAGTGGCGGTCTGGGTGTGCCAGTTAACAGTGCTGACAGTAATATCAGAACGGGTATGCCGGACCTGGATCTTGTGCTGCAGCTAGGGCCATCGCTGGATATCGTTTTCGATAATGACAAGACTGATGCACGCGAATGGCGCATGGAGTTGCCATTGCGTGTTGCCATAGCGACTGATTTCAGTCATACACAGAACATCGGCTGGTTGCTGGAGCCGCGACTGGTCTATGATTCAGACCGGTTGCGCAGGGCAGGCTGGGCTTACGAATTTACTGCGGGTATGCGTTTTGCAACCGATAAGTACCATGCCTATTACTATGATGTTGCACCGCAGTATGCCACGCCGGTACGACCTGCTTTTGAATCATCCGGTGGCTATAGCGGCCTGTTTACCGATCTTATAGCAAGCTGGCGCAAGAACAGCCTGATTTATTTTGCCTGGGCGCGTTACCAGTACCTGGGTGGTAGCGTTTATGAAGACAGTCCACTGGTAGAAGACACCAGTTACATCTTTGTTGGCGTTGGCTTGAGCTGGATTTTTGCCGAGAGCCTGTAAGCACAGCCCTGTAAAGACAGAACTTACTGGAAAACAATCATACGAATACCAATTGCAATTAGCAGTAGTGCAAAGAATGTTCGCAGCAGTTGTTCAGGCATCTTGTGCGCGAGTCTTGCGCCAACAGGCGCGGTGATGATGCTGGTTGCTATGATCAGGGTAAACGCTGTCAGGTTTACATAGCCCAGGGAAACAACTGATTCATCAGTATAGTGCCAGCCACTGTAGATATAGGCAGCGGTACCTGCAACCGCAATAGGAAAGCCGCAGGCAGCTGAAGTGGCGACAGCGTTCCTGATCGACACGCTGTGCCATAACAGGAAGGGTACAGTGAGCGTACCGCCACCAATGCCTACTATGGAAGAAACAGTACCTATCGCAATACCACCACTGATATTACGTTGAGTCGAGATTGCTTTTTCATGTGATTGTGGTTGCAGCTTCAATAACAGAAGCGCGGCGACAATAAGCTCGAATATACCGAATACTGGCCTGAGGATATCACTACTGAGTTCACCTGCAAGCACGCCCCCGAGCCAGGCACCAGCAACGATACCCGGTGCGAGCTGTATCACAACAGGCCAGATCACCGCCCGGTGTCGGTGGTGGGCGTAAGCAGATGAGAGTGAGGTGACAATGATCGTCGCCAGCGAGGTTGCCAGCGCCATGTGCATGACGTGTTCTGTGGCAATGCCCTGATGGGTTAAGACGAGAAACAGGATAGGAACAATGATCAGGCCGCCGCCGATTCCCAGCAGACCTGCGGACAGCCCGGCGGCCATACCTGTGAGCAGGTACAGGCCATAGACGAGCATGCTGTCGATCATGTCATGCTGTGCAGCTTCAGCAGTAAGTCGCAATCGACATAGCTATGATTATCAGCTTCACCCTGCAAAACATTAAAAGGCTGTTCAGGCTCACCCAGGTTATCCAGTACCAGTACGGCACCACTGAAGTCATCATCGTGTGTATAACCGTTAACGCAGATGATTGTCTGCAAGCCAACAGATGTCGAAGAAAGAATGCCGTTATGCGAATCTTCGAAAGCCAGGCACTGTTCCGGTGAAAGATTCATGGCTTTTAATGCATAGTCATAGATGTCGCCGGCCGGTTTTTTAGCGGGCACGATGTCACCGGCCGCGATCACTTCAAACCAGTCGAGGGATTCTTTACCGAGTGTATGTGCGAGCAAGGCGCTGACATTAGCAGGCGTGGTCGTGGTGGCAATCGCGAGCCGGAAGTTTTTGCTGCGTGCTTCTTCAAGCAGGCGCTCGACACCAGGGCGTAACGGAATGGCACCGGTACTTAACAGTTCGGTGTAGTGTCGCGTTTTAGCTGCGTGCAGTTCGGGTACCAGCTGGTCAAAATTGTCTGGCAGGTTCCTGTTGTGCAGGAATTCGGATGCATAGTGATGCATGCGTTCCTTGCCACCGGTAACAGCAAGCAGCTGGCCATAGGTGTCAACATCCCAGTGCCAGCCAATGCCGTATTCGTCAAAGGCGTCATTGAAAGCAACGCGGTGGCCATCACGCTCGGTGTCAGCCAGGGTGCCATCAACATCAAAAATCAGGGCTTCAAGCTTTATATTCATGGCGACGCATATTACCAAATCAGTTAATCTTAAAATACTTGCTAATTGTATGATTCTTGAGGTGAGTTGTGTCAACACAAACCATCGGCTGGATAGGGACCGGAACAATGGGGCTGCCTATGTGCGGCCATCTTTTGTCCGCCGGTTACAGCCTTGCAGTCAATAGTCGTACACGCAGTAAAGCAGAGCGCCTGTTGTCACAGGGAGCGCAATGGTGTGAAACACCTGCAGAAGTGGCGCGACGCTCTACGACTATATTCACCATGGTCGGCAAACCCGAGGAGGTCAGCGCGGTATATTTTTCAGATGATGGAATTTTTTCCGGGCTGCAAGCGGACACGGTTGTTGTCGATATGGGCACGACACCGCCGTCGATGAGCGCTGAGATTGCAAATCGAGCAACTGAGCTAAACGCACATGCGGTTGATGCACCGGTCTCGGGCGGGGATGTCGGCGCACGCAATGCCACGCTGTCGATCATGGTCGGCGGTGATGAGGCCGTGGTTGAAAGCGTTCGGCCCATGTTCGAGTGCATGGCGAAATCGATTGCCGTGATGGGTGGCCCGGGCAGTGGCCAACATACCAAGATGGCAAACCAGCTGGCTGTTGCAGGCACCATGATCGGCGTGTGCGAGGCGCTGGTCTACTCGGCAAAGGCGGGACTGGAACTGGACAGGCTGGTGGCGGCGATCTCGCAGGGCGCTGCCGGCTGCTGGACACTGGACAACCTCGCGCCACGTATTATTCAGGGTGATGATGCACCGGGTTTCATGGTCGATCACTTTGTGAAAGACCTGGGTATAGCGCTCGCAGAATCCGAGCAAATGGGCTTGAAATTGCCGGGCCTCGATCTGGCAGGACGTTTATATCAGCAACTGCAACAGCTGGGACATGGTCAAAGTGGTACCCAGGCACTGGTGCATGCCATCAAGTCGCTCGAAGAGCTGGATTCAGCAAAACAGGATTAACTAGAACAGGTGCAGCAGGTCGGGATTCAGTTCGTCCCTGGCCACAGGTTTGCTCAGCAGGTAGCCCTGTAGCTGGTCACAACCCATGTCGGTGAGCATGTCTCGCTGATGCTCGAATTCAACACCTTCGGCGACAATCTCGATTTCCATGTCGTGAGCCATGTTGATCAGGTTTCTGACCAGGATCTGCTCGCGCTTGTTCTCACCCAGGTCCTTGATAAAGCTGCGATCGATCTTGATGATGTCAATCGGAAGCAAACACAGGTTGCTCAGGGGTGACTGGCCGGTGCCAAAGTCATCGAGACTGAAAGAAGCGCCCAGGTTATACAGGGTTTCGCAGAAGGATTTAACTTTTCTGAAATCACGTATGTGTGTGCGTTCGGTAATTTCGAGTTCAAAGTCGGATAGCGAGAGACCATACTTGTCACAAATACCGATCAGCTTTTGCGCATGGTAAACACTTTCGCACTCGAGTACGGATACATTGATGGCAATCTTGAGCGAGATGTTGATGTGCTTGCGCAGCCACAGCAGGTCGATACAGCATTGTTCGAATACCCACAGGTCGAGGCTGAAAATAAGGCCATGTTGTTCGGCTGGGGGGAGAAACACTTCGGGGAAAAGCAGGCCAACCTCGGGACGCTGCCAACGCACCAGTGCTTCGAGCATGGTAGTAGCCCTTGTTTCGCTACTGAACCTTGGCTGGTAATGAAGGCGGAGTTCGCCATTCTGGATAGCCTGGTTGAGCGCTGTTAAAAACTGCCCGTCGCGAATTGTATAGTCGTGTTCCTTACCGGCTTGTTTTCCCTGTGTGCTCCCATCTGGGGTTAGAAGCATATGCAGGCCCTCGTTTTTTTGGAACAGCCTTAATAATCAACAGCTTGTAATTATTGTGTGTGCCAGGCATTTCCTGAAATTACAATTACTGCCAATTTTTACACACTCTGCGCTTGATGTCTCTAATACTTTTGGCTGATCTGGTTGTGCTATATGCTAAAAAAGAGAGTCTGCCGCCTGTACAGAGTTCAGCCATCAACTAAAAAATACGGGAGGCACATCCCTGTGCCTGTCCGTATCTACCATCAGTAATGAACTGAGCATTATTTTACTTAATCAGGGTGACTCCAGGTCGACCTCATCAGCTATACCATCCGTGATACCACTATTCTCTTTATCTTTGATCTTAATAAGTGGCGGGTTTGATGAATTGATCGAATCCAGCAAGGCATTTATCTCCGCTGTGTCCGTGATCAGAAGGTCATTCTGGTCCTCGAAATTAGTTGAACCAGCAAAATCAAAGGTGACGCCCAGCACCGTTATATCACCACCAGAAGTCGCATCACCGGTTGCTGCCGTGGCAATGCCCTGGACGATGACATCATCGACCTGATCTTCACGCTGTCTCTTATACACATCT
>JARFRD010000072.1 GCA_029287435.1 Gammaproteobacteria bacterium | reverse complement strand
TGGCGCCCTTGCGGCCAGCCTGAAAAAATCGGACAACACGGTGCTCGCCATCAGCCATGGTCTCAGCGGCGAAATCCAGAAAGGCTCTTCAGCCGTCAGTCGTAAAACCTTTGAATCGTTCGCTTTCAATGACTTTTCTGTGGATAGCCATTCGTGGCAACGCTACATCCCGAGTGTACTCAATACCGGCATCGCAACAGCGCGCCAGGCCAGGGCACCGATCGAAATGCTGGCACGGCATACCGATGCAGGTATGCTCGACGAATCCAATAAAGGCATACGCAACCTGGTGTCTCCGCTGGTGCTGAATGTGGATGATCAGTATTACCCGTCATTCAGCCTGGTGTTCTCGGCACTCAGCCTCGGCCTCGACACCCGTGATATTAATATCGATCCCGGCAAAGGTTTCACCGTCGGTGGCATCAGGATCAATACAGATCCGGCCTATCGACTTTACCCCAGAATGTACAGCATCGATGCCAGCTCGCCAGCATTCAATGTGCATTCATTTCATGAAGTCTATGCAAACACAACCAGCGCGTCCCGGTTCAATAACAAGGATGTGTTAATCGGTATTACTGCACCTGCATTGATTGATAATGTCAGCCTTCCCGGCGATGAATCATTACCGCCGGTGACCTTGCTTGCGCACCAGATCAACAACATGCTGCACAGCGACATGTACCAGGTCCCCGAATGGGCATTGCTCGCACAGATGTCTGCACTTGCATTTATTGCGCTCTACCTGATCTTTATACTACCGCGGCTGGGCTTCTGGACAGGACTGGTAACCAGCCTGCTGATGTTGTTTGTACTGGCCAACATTTACTTCGTCCTCATGGTCGTAAAGGGTATCTGGATACCGCTAATGCTGCCCGCCACAGCCCTGACTTTGGGTATGATGGTTATCGCCATTAAGCGCAAGATCGATGAAGAACACCAGCAAACCAGGGCACATCTGTTCGAGTCCAACCTCAACCTTGGTCAGCAACTGCACGCCCAGGGACAGCTCGACCAGGCCTTCGAGAAATACCGCGAATGCCGTATCAATAATGCCCTGCTTGACCGCTTGTACAGTCTTGGCCTCGACTACGAACGTCATCGCCAGTTCAGCAAGGCCGAGCTCGTCTTTGACTATATCGAGCAACACAACAGCGGTTTCCGCGACGTCAAAAAACGCGCCAGGAAAAACCGTGAAGTTCAGGATATGGTGGTGCTACCCACTACCGGCAAGCACACAACACAAGGCACTTTGATACTGACTGATGACGGTGTACAGAATCCAGTTCTCGGCCGTTACGAAGTGATCAAGGAAATCGGCCGTGGCGCCATGGGCATGGTCTACCTGGGTAAAGACCCGCGCATTGGACGCACGGTGGCGATCAAGACCATGGCACTCGCCCAGGAATTCGAAGCTGACGAGCTAGACACGATCAAGTCACGCTTTCTGCGCGAAGCTGAAACCGCGGGACGGTTAAGTCACCAGAACATCGTCACGATTTATGATGTCGGCGAAGAACAGGAACTCGCTTACATTGCGATGGACTATCTCAAAGGTCACGACCTGTCACAACATAAAAAAGGCGACACCCTGTTACCGCTCGATACCGTGATGGATATCGCCATCCAGGTAGCCACTGCACTTGATTATGCACACCAGCACGAGGTGGTACACCGCGATATCAAGCCGGCCAATATTATTTATGATGAATCGACGGGTATCGCCAAGGTTACCGACTTCGGTGTTGCCTGCCTGACCAGTTCGAGTAAAACCAAAACCGGCACCATGCTTGGCAGCCCTGCCTATATGTCGCCGGAGCAGGCCAGCGGACAAAAAGTGGACGGCTGTTCCGACCTGTTCTCGCTCGGTGCTACGCTCTACCAGCTAACCACCGGACAATTGCCTTTCATTTCCGATACCGTTGCGGGTGTGACCCATAAAATCTGCAATGAGAAACAGACCGATGCACGTAAGATCCGCCCTGAAATCCCCGCCTGTCTGAACCGGGTGATCAACAAGGCGCTGCAGAAAAACAAGGACGACCGCTACAAGAGTGGCGCGCAGATGGCCAGGGCGCTGCGCCAGTGCCGCAACAAGGCCGCCTGATCCCTTGCTCCACTGTATTGATGCTGAAAGCCCGCTACAGAGCGCCTTCCAGAGTTGCGCAAATATATTAGAAATTACTTATTTACCACAGTAAAATACGCCATCTTTAACAATATTTCAGGCTAATTTCATGAATAAATTCCAGAATCTAGTGATTGCACTAGCTGCGTCAGGCACCCTGCTCATTGGTGGCTGTACAACCTATGATGCCTATACCGGTGAAGAAAAGGTTTCCAACACAGCAATTGGTGCGGGTGTTGGCGCAGGTGTTGGCGCTGTTCTGGGTTACCTGTCGGCCAAGGACGACAGCAGCAAGGAACGCAAGAAGCGCATGCTCGCAGGCGCAGGTGTCGGTGCAATTGCAGGTGGCGGTGTTGGCTACTACATGGACTCACAGGAAGCCAAGCTGCGTAAGCAATTACGTGAAACCGGTGTCAGTGTTGTGCGTGAAGGCGACAACATTAACCTGGTAATGCCAGGCAATATCACTTTTAAAACCAATAGTGAGTACCTCGCTGGCGACTTCTACGACGTACTCGACTCCGTGGCTATTGTCCTGAAAGAGTATGACAAGACCATTATTGCCGTTGCAGGTCACACTGACAGCACCGGCGCAGCTGACTACAACATGCAATTATCTGAGAAGCGTGCACGCTCTGTGGCCAGCTATCTGAAGTCACGTGAGATTGTCGACGCCCGCTTCGAGATTATCGGTTTTGGCGAGCAATACCCGATTGCGAGCAACAGCACCAAGGAAGGTCGCGCACTGAACCGACGTGTAGAACTGACACTGATCCCGATCACGGAAGAATCATAATCAGTCACAACACGCTATACGTGTTGAAAGGGGCTTCGGCCCCTTTTTTTATGCCTGTATTCAGCGATTGTGAAGAGGTATCATGACTACTTTCAGAATGACGAGAATGATAATGCCTGCCTGCAAAAAAACGACTCACCTCATATTCAGCCTTGCACTCTTACTCATCACCGGCGTAGCCAGTGCTGCAAAGTACGCGCCCACATCCGTCGAGATGGAACTCAAGAAAGTGACGGAGCATGTTTACTATGTTGAAGGCGTACCAGGTATCGCCACTGATAATGAAGGCTTCATTTCAAACGCCGGCGTGGTGGTTACGGATGATGGCGTGGTCGTGTTTGATACCCTGGGTACCCCTTCACTTGCAGCCAGGCTCGTTTCCCTGATCAGGGATGTAACGGAGCAGCCCATCAAGAAAGTGATCGTGAGTCATTACCATGCGGATCACATCTATGGCCTGCAGGTTTTCGAAGACCTGGGTGCTGAAATCTATGCGCCTTATGGTGCTCAGAAATACCTGCAATCCGATGCTGCAAAAGAGCGGCTTGAAGAACGCCAGTTTTCACTCGATCCCTGGGTGAACGAAGACACACGACTGGTACTGCCAGATGAAACCGTAACAGAATCCAGCCAGTTTGAACTCGGCGGCATGACCTTCACCATCAATTACATGGGCAAGGCACATTCGGATGGTGATCTGAGCATGCTGGTCGAACCGGACAAGGTACTGTTCTCGGGTGATATTATTTTTGAAGGCCGTGTTCCCTTCGTTGGCAATGCCGATACCAAAAAGTGGCTGGATACCCTGACCAAACTCGAAACCGGTGGACTGACCGCACTCATTCCCGGCCACGGTCCGGCTTCAACCAATCCCAAAAACACAATCTCGCTGACGCGTCGTTACCTTGCCTTCCTTCGAGAAACCATGGGCGCCGGTGTCGAAGAATTCACCCCGTTTGACGAAGTCTATGCCGCAACCGACTGGTCAGAATTCAAGGGCCTGCCAGCCTTCGAAGCAGGTAATCGCATCAACGCTTACCAGGTTTACCTGTCAATGGAAGCAGAATTGCTCGGACAATAGCCGCAGGATAACAGCCACACTGGCTATATGGTCATCAGCAAGATATTGCGGTAAATTGAACAGGTACAAGTTAGAAAGACATGACAAAAGCAATAATTAGATTCAGTTGAGGAGATCAAAATGCGATTCAGCGCACACAAGTTTTTTTACATCCTGTCGATTACCGTGTTCAGTGTTGGATGTAGTCAGCAGGTTAGCTACCAGAATGACGTTAAACCTATCATCGATAACAATTGCATTTCTTGTCATGATGGCAAGGGTCAAGGATCCGAAGCCAGTGGATTTGTTTTATTGACTTATGATGACCTGATGAAAGGCACCAGGTATGGCCAGGTTGTAACGCCGGGCAACAGCCTGTCGAGTACGCTGTACCTGATGATCGACCACCAGGTTGATCCAAAAATTCAGATGCCACCACACCACGAAAACGTCGCTGATGGCAAGATGGGTCCGCTGACAGGTGCGCAGATCAATACGATCAAGACCTGGATAGACCAGGGCGCCAAGAACAACTAAGCATCAATCAACAGGTGTGGCAGTCTCTGATTGCCACACCCGTCTTCGGGCCTTAACCAGGCAAAGCCTACATCTGCATAGCCAGGTAATCACCCATTTTCATATCTGCGGTGAGGATATGCTCGGTTAGCCAATGTTCCAGGAATTCAATATCTTCACTGGATACAAGGCCACCTTCTTTTATGATCTTCTGTTGCAAAGCCCTGGCGCTTTTAATCAATTCTTTATGAACTGCCTTGTGTTCTTCATAGGCCCCATAACCATACTTCATCATCAATCGCTCTTCATGACTGAAGTGCCACACAGTGCAATTTATCAGCTCTTCTAATACGGCCTCGAGGTATTGCTGACCATCCCCTTCGGTTACAGAATGATTGAGAATATTGAAAAGATCCACCAGCTTGCGATGGTCATCATCGATTTCATCAACGCCGACACTTAGTAACTCGCCCCAGGCTAAATCTTTCACCAGTACGTCTCCAGTTGAAATTAAATCAGGCTGTTTTAATTACCGCTCATTGCTGAAATAGTTTACGCTGTTTGACGCCATATTAATGGAAAAATTTATCTATACGATACCAGCACGTTATATGCTGACTTGATTCCATCACAGAAAAAAACCTGCTTGCCCTTGAGGTAGGTGTCTTTTGCATTATTGGCGTGAAACAGATTCATTGGGCGCCTGACGATATATGCCACTTTCAGATCTTTATGTTTTTCGATGAATATCCTCAGCTTGGCCTGGGGAGATAAAGTGTAATTTCCCTTTCTGACAATGATAAGTAGATAAGGCGGTGAGTAATTTTGTTTTAATTTATCAAACACCCACTCGATATCGTCGAGCGTTAGCTCGTCCGATGTATAGGCTTCACAAATCAGAGCCCTGTCGAGTTGCTGAAGTCGAATCTTGCCATTATCCACGATGATTTAAGTATAGATTATTCATTGCAATCTACAGGTTTACGCTCGATGTGAGCCTTCTGCAAAAAAAGATGGCTCCTTAAGGAGCCAGTTTATAAAAAGGAGCTAGTTTATAAAATTCTTGTTAATAGCTTTTTCTATAGTTGTTTATTTTATTGTCGACCATGTTGAGCCTTGCATCTTTTTATCTTCGCCAGCAATCGCGGGTTAAATGTACCGCAACTCATTGCGAGATATTCATTCTCATCGTTGACACGCGATTGTTCGTATTGAGAAAGTCCTGCGTTAAATATCGAAATTCTTTTTTTAAGCATTTTTATCATCTAACAATCCCTTTGGGTTGTGACTGTCATTGTTAAACGGAGCAAAACACATGCCAGATCACTCGCATTTATAGCTGCAGTTTCATCAAATCTGTTTAAAAGCCCGAGCTGCAGGCTTCTCAGCGATTTAAACTTTTTTAATACCTCGGGTATTTCAGCACGAGCTATTTGCAAGCCAGCCTTAAACTGTTAAAAATTACGACAGTTTTCAGCAAAAAAAGCGTTCAAATCAGACATTTTTAAAGACTTAGAGCTTTATCAATCACTTAATATACAAAGCAGCCCTGATTTTGTCTCCAAATCTTTACAGTTTTCTATAACAGACACACCGGTGCGACAACTTGAATATCTGAGCCAGGTTCTTATGATGAATTCAGTGACGCAGTGATTCTTGATGTAAACAAACCTCACGGTAGCAATATGACTGACACAATACTTACAAACGGCTGGCGCCGTCTCGACAATGGTTTTGATGTCGAGCTTCTACACGGTATTCCGGTTCGGCTTTCTAACAACGGTCTCGATATTCCGGTTGATGATGCCGACCTGGTTGATAGTGTTTCACAAATGACTGAACTCAAAGTAACCATCGTTGGCTGGCATCAAGGAGAAACAGCCGGTGAGCAGGAAACACGTTTATTTGTTGATGCGCTGCAGTTTGAAGATGTGCTGCATCGACTGGCATTATTCTCCGCGGCCCTGTTTGTCGACCGCTATCACACGGCTATTGATACTGATTCTGTAGACTGGGACAAAGCGGAATATGAACGTGATTTCAACCAGGCTGTTGAACATTGCGGACTTGAATCCAGTGATATGAACAAGGATGACTACTACAAGGTATACACTACCTTCATGCATGCCGAGTCTAGCCGCCTGATCGATTCAGGTATCGATCCGCTGATCGAGCCCGAGTGACCGGTTTCGCCCCACCGAACATACTGATTTCTCTTACGCCATTTCCTGTGATTTGCCTGCTTTTAGACTATAAAGAAAGTAATCGATAGTAATAATTATAAAGTTATGGCAAGAATCTTAATCGCAGACGACTCATCAACTCAGATTTCAGGGATATCGAAAATATTAACCAGGGGTGGTCACGAAATAATAACTGCGGATGATGGAGAACAGGCCGTCGAGATGGCAGCAAGTGAAAGTCCGGATATTATCCTGATGGATGTTGTCATGCCCAA
>JARFRD010000049.1 GCA_029287435.1 Gammaproteobacteria bacterium | reverse complement strand
CCCACCCCCCCGACCTACACCGAGACCAAGTCGTCGGCAGCGTCAGATGTGTATAAGAGACAGGGCATACATTGCATTGTCACCGAATTTTGCGACAACATGTTCGGGGCGTTCCGGTCCGGGCTCGGTTCCGGAATGCTTGCCGAAGAAATTGTCCTCCTGTGCAGTGGCCAGCGAAGTATGGCTGTCGGTGGAACCCACCATGCCAAACTTGTAGGGATTGATGCCATGCCGCTGTTCCAGCTTGAGGCCGTTCTTCAAAGCTTCGCGTGCGTATTCGTACTGCAGCATGTCGTCCTTTTTGGCGACGCTCATGTTCAGGTTACCGATATCCCAGTTTTCATAATCGGCAAACTCATCGTTCGGCGACAGGAACGGGTGCGCTTCGCCGTCTCCCTTGATCTGGGTAACTTCGTACAGCGGCTCCCATTTTGCACGCTCGGTGACGTACTCCACGTCGAGTTTCTTACCCGTGAACTGCTTGTCAACCGGGAACATAACACCGTTGGACAGGTTGCCGTTATGTGCCAGCGCGAGCACGTCGCCGCCGGTCTGCTTTTCATAGTTGTCCATCCACTTCCACAGGTCACGCGGGTCGCGGCTGCCGACGGGCGGTTCCGTGGTGTAGGGCTCTATGCGTTTGGCAACAGTCCCGTCATCACGCAAAATGACCACGCGGTGCAGGTTGTCGCCCTTGTTCAGCGATGTCCATTCGTAACCGATGAAAGAAGTAAATTTGCCCGGCTCATAGGCTTCGTCTGCCGCCTTGACGATCACTTCCCAGGTCGACTTGAAGGCCTTGGTGCCGGGTTCGACGGCCAGGGCATCGGAAATCTTTTCGCCCTTCGAAAAGGCATCGATCAATTCAACCGAGGCCTCTACCGCTTTCTGTCCACCAGTCTGGATCATGTCGTAGATACGCTTGCCTTCCGGGTCGGAAAGAATGTCCGGGTGCCCCTCGAAGATGCGTGTGAACAGGCCCATGTTGTCAGAATGGTCGGAGACGACAAGCCAGTCCAGGGGCCGTGATAGCCTGGCCGCGACCCCGGTAGAGGAAGTGACCTGCTCACCTTTTGCGAAACGGTAGGCTTCGCTCGGCGGCAGGCGGTTGCCGAATGCCCCGGCATCAAATGACAGCGTGGTATGCAGATGAGAATCGCCCCACAGTACCTGGCTCGGGAAATTACGGTCGGCGTAGGGTGAAAAACCACGCTGTTTGAAATTGTCAGCAGCGTCTTTAACACCACCGAAGTCCTGGGAAAATACGACAGGTGAGGAAATGGTCAGCCCCAGTAGGGCAGTGGATAATAGGAGTTTCATTTTTAGTGCTCCTTATTCTTTCTTTTGATTTATCGACAACAACTAATTAAACAATCTTATGTTTGGCATTTGATCATATTCGGGAATAAAATTAAACTTGGCGACCGGTGCTTCAGGTTGATAGTTGTGGAGCCAATTCATCATGTATTGTGTTTTACGCTGAGGTGCCTGCTTTTGACGATATTTGCAGGTAGTTGATAAGGTATTGTGGAAATGATGTAGCGTTTGTTTATTTACCTTCCCTGGATTTATCACCGAACTTTACTTCGCAGACAGGCTTGATAATTTTGCAACAGATGAAATTCACTACAGCTATTGTGGCAATCATTGCAACTGGGTAAGCAAAATCGCCGAAAAACGGATTCAGGATGTCGCCCAGTTTTATGGTTGAAAATAATAACAGGCCGAACAAAGCGCTGGCCACGATGACTGCTGTAATCGATATTGCTATCTTTCCTGCGATGCCTGCCGTTCTAAACCGATCAATATTCATCGTTTACTCGCGTTATTACATTTTCAGGAATCAATGATAACCTGCCTGGACTGTCAGCGTCATTGCATTGAAGTTTTGTTTAGGCGAGGACATTTGACAGAAAAATAGTCTCGCCAGACTTTTTCACTACGCGCGGGAAAACCTTGCATGGCATTACTCTAACAGATCATTTTCTACCTGCTACCATGGAATGTAAGTTTGAACGCCCCGGATGGCTGCCGTGCTTCAGTAAAGTACACTTAATCCTTTTCCATCTCCATTGCGTACTTACCATATCGGGCAGCACCGTTAAGACGGGCTCGTTTGTGTAGTGCATCCTGTGCGGCCTTATGGTTTTCTGCTTTACCTTGCCAGGTGTGCAATGCCGGTTGCTGCAGGGCTCGCCCATAGGAAAAAGAAAGCTCCCACGGCTGGTTTGTAGACATCGCATTCATGGCATTGAGATTAGCAGTGGCTTCTTCATCGGTTTGCCCGCCGGAAAGGAAATTTATGCTCGGAACAGCGGCAGGAACAGAACGCCGTAAAACCTTGACTGTATTCTCCGCTACTTCCTCCGGGCTGGCGCTGGTGGCATGCTCTTTACCGGGTGTCACCATACTAGGTTTGAGGATCGTGTGTTCCAGGATGACGCCATACCGATGCAAGGCTTGATAAACCGCATGTTGCACGACTTCAATGACTTCGAAACAACGATCTATGGTGTGATCTCCATCGATGAGAACCTCCGGTTCAACAATCGGCACAATCCCAACTGACTGACAAATAGCCGCATATCGGGCCAGTACTTCAGCATTGGCTGTAACACCTAACGGCTTTGGATTATGCGTATCAATCGGATAAACCTCGCGCCACTTGGCGAACCGAGCACCCTGCTCTTTATATACTTTCAAACGATCGGCCAGGCCATCCAGGCCCTGGGTGATCATATCTCCCGGGGCATTGACCAGAGGAATCTTCCCCTTGTCGACCTTGATTCCCGGAACGATGCCCTGTTTTTCCGCCATTTGTGGTAACGGCGTCCCATCATCGGTTTTCTGAGTCAGTGTTTCTTCGAACAGAATGACACCACTGATGAAGTCACCAAGACCTGGTGTGGTTAATAACAGGCTACGCCAGATACGGCGATTCTCTTCAGTGGATTCCACATTAATAGGTTTGAAACGCTTTGCGATGGTAGGATCACTTTCATCGGCCGCAAGGATGCCTTTGCCCTTTTTGACCATATCTTCAATAGTAGCTTGCAGGTCGGTCTGAATGCTCATGGATCTTTTTCCTTTATCAGGGGGTGGAAATAATGTAGAGCTTACTCGCTGTTCTGAACAGGTCTAGCTCATCTGTCAATGCAAGCGACAGTAATTTTCTGTTAGCGGCTCTGCTGATTGCATTATCAGTAAGCACTAAAAAGGTTTATTACAGGGTGTAGACTATGCGTTTTATTCCGGTTCATCGGTGTAGCACGCCCCTTCTCGCATCCATATACCGCGTCCCTCGCAACGCAACAGTTCATTACCGCTGCAGACATAGCTGCCAATAGCGAAGGGCTCGTTATTGAAATAACAGACACCTGTTTCGAGTTCCTGGTCCAGTGATGGATCTTCCTCATTTTCATCGAATATGGGGGAGTTTTTAAGTTCTGGATCCGGTGCACCTACATTGGGTGCTGATTGTGCTTCAGTCATGCTGCTCTCCTTACTGATTTGAATAACGATTATCTATCCCACCAGGAATTTGTTTCCTTGCTTAGAAATAGATGAAACTTGTGCTATTTCTATTCATAAATCGATTAACATACAGAGTCCCTCATCATTCTCTTCTTCCTTAAACCCTGCTGTCAACCGGGACGTGTACATTTACTTTCCTGTATAATTTCTGTTCCTGCCTTAGCAAGCCCCCTTCTGTTTTATTCAACCCTCTTCACAACTCAATTCGGAAAGGAAGCGGCGGGTGTTTGTAACCAGCTCTCTGACCTGTGATGGATCTGCTTTTGTGTCTTTGATCCTGTTGCGCAGGTCTTCTGCTATCAGTGCTTCCACACCGAGTTCCTTCATTGCCTGAACGGAAGCAGCCAGGTACTGGATATATTCATCATAGCTGATGGTTAGACGTTTCTGAATGCGGTTTGCGTTGTCGAATATTTCATTGACACTCATTTCTGCCAGGTCCTTTGGCGGGATGTTCACGATCTGCTGCAAAGCCTTGCAAGTCAGGTGATCCGGATCGCCGCTCATTAGAGCCACGCCTCGTATCCGCATGATGTTTTCTGCAAAGGATGGGACTTCGTGACGGCTATTGATATGCATTCCCAGGGCAAAAGCATCTGCACCCTGCTCATTGAGGAAGCTGTTATATTCCGCCCAAAACGTCTTATATGACATTTTCTGTGGACCTACATACATGGAATAAAGACAGTGATAAACCTCATGGTCGATGACAAACTCAAGATAATCAGCGGGCTGCAATCTGAAATCTTGCGGGATTTTCTCTACAAACTCCCGTGGCAGGTCTAAAAGGTTCTGGGTTGCTCGAATAGAATCAGCACTCACCTCAGTGGGGTTAATGGTCAGCACGCAGATATGCGCCTGCCAGTCCAGAGGATTATTGACCTTGAACAGTGAAGCCGATGGCATGCCATGTTGTAACATGAGCAAAATACGATTCGCGCTGGCAATCATCAGGTCTTCTCGCAACTTCTGTGGGTGCTCATAGTCCAGGCTACTGGGCTGATGACCGAGTATCAGATCAAGGGCCATCACATCTGCTATTAAATCCTCACCGCCCTGCAATACCAGAAATGATATTTCAGGATATTGCTGTCTGT
>JARFRD010000039.1 GCA_029287435.1 Gammaproteobacteria bacterium | reverse complement strand
GTACCGCATTGGGTGCAGCAACCGTTCGCATCCAGGTTCCATTCACCCAGCTCGTACCAGTCGCGTTCGATCAGGCGAGTGCCGCAGGAATGGCAGTAGGTGCTGTCACCGGCCTTGTCGTGTACGTTGCCGGTATAGGCATAACGTACGCCATTTTTGAGGGCGATATCGCGTGAGCGTTGCAAGGTGGCTAAAGGTGTTGGCGGCGCATCCATGAGTTTGTACTCGGGATGGAACGCGGTGAAGTGCATCGGCACGTCGGGACCCAGCTTCTCAACCACCCACTGGGTCATTTCTTCGATTTCCTTTTCCGAATCGTTGTAACCCGGGATCAACAACGTGGTCAGCTCCATCCAGACATCCGTTTCATGGTGGATGTACTCGATGGTTTCGAGGATCGGCTGCAGGTGTGAACCCGTGACTTTCCAGTAGAACTCTTCGGTGAATGCCTTGAGGTCGACATTGGCCGCATCCATATACTCGAAGAACTCCTTGCGCGGCTCTTCAGAGATATAACCCGCGGTCACTGCAACGGATTTGATATTGCGCTCTCTACAGGCTTTGGCCACGTCGATCGCATACTCGTGGAAGATTACCGGGTCGTTATAGGTATAAGCCACGCTGCGGCAACCAAGTTCTTCGGCAGCGCGCGCAATGGTTTCCGGATCTGCCTGGTCCATCAGCGTATCGAGTTCGCGTGATTTGCTGATGTCCCAGTTCTGGCAGAACTTGCACGCCAGGTTGCAACCCGCAGTACCAAACGACAGCACGGGCGTACCCGGCAGGTAATGGTTCAGTGGCTTTTTCTCGATGGGATCGATGCAGTAGCCGCTGGATCGACCATAAGTCGTGAGCACGATCTGGTCTTCAACACTGGCGCGCACAAAACACAGGCCACGCTGGTTATCGTGCAGCTTGCACTCGCGCGGGCATAGATCGCACTGAAGACGACCATCTTCGAGCTTGTGCCAGTATTTCGTCGGCACAATGCCGGGATCGCCCAGTTTCAGATGTTCTTTTTCGGTAGTCATTGTATTTACTCTATATGACTATAAATAATGATCTAGTGACAGATATCAAGGTTTTCGCGAAAACATCGCTGTACGCTGATCCTGTACAAGGCTGTGATTAACAGCATAATGGTGTTTTAGAGGTGATTTATGTCAGGAATCAGACCGCCCGCTGTTGCCGGTATGTTCTATACCGCTAATCCGGCACAGCTGCACAATGAAATCCAGTCCATGCTGTCGAGCGTTGAGACAGCTGAATCCTCGCCGAAGGCCGTGATCGTGCCGCATGCCGGATACATTTATTCAGGCCCGGTCGCGGCCAGTGCATTTGCCCAGCTGGAAAGCGCATGCGATAAAATCAAGCGCGTCATCGTGCTCGGCCCCTGCCACCGCGTGGCATTATCCGGACTGGCAACGAGCAGCGCGGATTATTTCGAAACGCCATTGGGCCGGATAAAGCTGGACCGCGAAGCCATCGATTCGATTGCAAACATGCCCCAGGTAGAGGAATTCGACCTCACCCATCAACAGGAACACAGCCTCGAAGTGCAGCTACCGTTCCTGCAGGAAGTGCTCTCGGATTTCACCCTGGTACCACTGGTCGTCGGCGACGCCTCGGCGCAACAGGTCAGCGAAGTCATCGAAGCGCTGTGGGGTGGCGATGAAACCCTGATCGTCATTTCTTCAGATCTGAGTCACTACCATGATTACCATACGGCCCAGGTCATGGACAGCACCACCTGCAAGGCGATAGAAAACCTCGATGCCGATGCGATTCATTATGAAATGGCCTGCGGGCGCAACCCGGTTACCGGCCTGTTACTCGCCGCCAAACATCATGGCCTCAAGGCCACCACGCTGGATTTGCGTAATTCCGGTGATACTGCGGGTGATAAAAGCCGGGTCGTCGGCTATGGCGCCTGGTCATTCAGTTGACTGCGACTGGATAAAAAAGATTGGACAAATAAGACTGGCTAGCAGGACCGGCATGCTGAACGAAGAAAACAGGAAACTGCTGAAAGACCTTGCGCTGCGCTCGATTAAAAACGGGCTCGATACAGGGCATGCACTGGTCATTGACCCGGATGAGTTTCCACCTGAATTACGCGAGCATAAGGCAACCTTTGTAACCCTGCACCGCCATCAGCAACTGCGCGGCTGCATTGGCATGCTCAAGCCCATGCGCCCACTGGCAGAAGATATCGCGCAGAACGCCTGGTCAGCTGCCTTTCGCGACCCCCGCTTCTCGCCCCTGACCAGGGATGAAGCTGAAGACCTGGATATTCACATTTCAATTCTTGGTGAACCCAGCGCCATGGAATTCAGCGACGAGCAGGACCTGGTCGAACAAATCCGGCCGGGTGTCGATGGTCTGATTCTCGAAGATGGCTTCAACCGCGGCACTTTCCTGCCCTCGGTGTGGGAGTCCCTGCCAGATGCGGCTGATTTCGTCAGCCACCTCAAATTGAAAGCCGGGCTGCCACAAGACTACTGGAGTGACACACTCAAGGTTCAGCGCTACACCGTCGAAGAATTCTGAGGCACAACCGGTCAGTTCATTTTGAACCGGATTGACATCCCCGGCTGGATCATTATTTTTATAGTGATCAAAACAGACTGATAACTGCTTTTTACCGTGAAAACCACATAACAAAGGAGGATCAGATGCCGAGCTTCTCTCATGCACCTCAAGACTGGAACACCAGCGCTGCTGAAGCCGTGGCCAGCGCAGAAGGCTTAATGCTGGAAGATGATCACTGGGAATTAATCAGCTGCCTGCAGGAGTATTACGACAAGGTTGATTTCCCCAAACTGCGTGAAGTGACCGATGCACTCGAAGAGCACTTCCACAGCAAGGGTGGAATGAAATACCTGCACCAGCTTATTCCGCAGGGACCGATTGCTCAGGGCTGCAGGCTTGCCGGACTAAAAGTACCTGCCGGCAGTGTCGATCCCTCGTTTGGCAGTACTGCTTAGCAATTCAGTCAACGATGACTAAGCGGCGATAAGGTAAACACCGGCAACCATCATCGCGCCAGCGAAGAAGTGTTCTATGCGTGCACGCTCGTGAAACAGTAATACGCTATACACCATACCGAATAACAGGCTGCTGCGTTTTACCGCGATCATGTAAGCGACTTCGATATACTGAATCGCATAAAAATGCGAAAGCACCATAATGCTCATAAACAGGCCAATAGCCATGTGTGCCACGGGCTTGCGCCACAGCACATTGACCGCGGCACGATTGCCAAAAGAAAACACCACAACAACCGCAAAACCGATCACCACGTAATACATGGTGCCGAAAAACAGGGGCGTTGTATAAGCCAGGGCGCCTTTACCGAGTACGGATGTCAGACTGTACAGCGCTGCGGTGATTAACATCAATCTTGAACCACGCTCGCTGACAATGGCACGAAACGGCGCCAGCACATCGAAGCGCTCGCCACGCGCATGCTCGATATTCAGCAGCCAGGCACCGAGCACTACCAGCATGATGCCACTGAAACCTGACAGGGTTACCGTCTCACCCAGCAGTACATAACCGGTGACGGTATTAAATACCGGGGTAAAGGAAAGATAGGGCAAGGTGAGCGTCAGCGAGGTATCGCGTATAGCCTGCACGTACAACAGCATCGCCAGCACTTCCAGGGGTACCAGCGCCGCTGCCCAGTACCAGAACTCGATCGGCAGTTCGGGCATGGGTTGCATCGCCAGTAGTGGCAACAGCAAGATACCCGGCATCGCAAAACGGACGATTACCAGCTCCCTCGCCCGGTAACCCTGTAGATACTTGCGTGTCAATGCATCGGCGCTTGCTATACAAAAGGCAGATAGCAACGCCAGTGGCAACCATTCCATCTAGTGGTATTTTTCCGTGGTGATATGACCCGGCTCTCGCCTCAAGTGTTTACGCATCCCCCTGGCTTCGAGCAAGCCAGAAACTTCTGTGATCATTGCAGAGTTGCCGCACATCATTACATGCGAGTCGTCGCTATTCAACGAAATGCCTGCCAGTTTCTCGAACGAGTCATCCCTGATGGCCTCTGTTATTCGGCTGTTGATCGAACCAGGTATCTGTTCTCGCGTTACAAACGGCACAAATGCAAGACGTGATTGATTATCAGCCTGCAACTGTTTGATGAGATCAAGGTAAGACAGCTCATCAGCCGTTCTCACGGAATAGCCAAGGACAATTTTTTCAAAGCGTTGCCATACCTGTTCGGACTTGAGTATGGACAAAAAAGGACCAACCCCGGTACCCGTTGCAAGCATCCACAAATGGCGGCATTCAGGTACCTGATCGATGGTAAGAAACCCAAACGACCTGGGTGCAACCTTGATCGCATCACCGGGCTGCATTCTCGCCAGGCGCGGCGTTAATGGACCCTCAGCTACAATATTGAAAAAGATTTCGAGCTCAGCTTCGCCAGTCGTGTTGACCAGCGAATACGGCCGCGCGACCTCTTCACCATCTATATCCAGTGCAACACGAATAAACTGGCCAGGTATAAATGTATCCAGTGGCGCCTCAATCCTCAGTGAGAACAGGCGCTCGGACCATTGGTGATTACGTGTGACCCTGCCTTCCAGCCAGTCTGCCATTTCGATGCCTCGCTCAAGCGAACATGTAGTAATCAAGGTAACACAATCAGTAAACCTGATACCATCGGTACGCGTAGGGTAATAAAGCCCAAAACTGTACCGTATCGATGCCGTATAATAAGCGTCATCTCTTCAAAGTATCTTGTTAACCATGAGCAACTTACTCGGTATCCTGATAAACGGCATTGCACAACTTGAATATGACAGGGACAGGCCTTTACCCGATCATCAGGCTGTATACCTGGAAAAAATGGATGAAAAGATGAAGCAGGGTATCGAGTTCGGTAATGAGATCATTGAAAACCCGGACATCAACCAGCGCGCCCAGTTTGTAGCGGCAAACCTGTTGAATGCATTGCAAACCGGCAATGAAGAAATGTCTGCTGCCCTGTGTACCTGGCTGGCAAACCGGCTACCGGATCTAAAACAGGTTAAATACGATGAGAACGGTGAAGAGGTTTCTATCGATCTTGTGTTTGATGAAGACTACGGCAAGCAGGCCGCCGTCACTTTTAGCAAGCTCAACTGAACCTTGTCTTCACCCTCGCCAGATATTCACCCACAGTTGCTGCAGGATTGCCTGTACGTCGGCCGTTTCAGGTTGTGCCATTTACTGCTGATGAATGATGCGCATTTTCCCTGGTTTATCCTGGTGCCTGACCGTGCAGGAATTTCCGAGATCTACGAGCTTGACAGCAATGATCAGCAACAACTCATCACTGAGTCATCCATACTGTCACGCATCCTGCATACCGAGTTCGACGCTGACAAAATCAATATCGGCGCGCTGGGCAACATCGTGCCGCAACTTCATATTCACCATATCGCCAGGTATAAAGATGATGCCGCCTGGCCAGGACCCGTGTGGGGAGCGGTTGAGGCCACAGCCTATAAAGACACCGAGCGCGCTCAGGTTATCGATAAACTAAAGCATCATCTTATCGATGACTTTACTTTTGCTGTTTAGCAACGGGCGCGTATTTCTATGCTGACAGAACAGCAACTCGATCACTTCAGGCAGCTACTGTTGACACAGCGGCAGCAACTCGAAGCCCTGCAGCAAACCGGCAGGGATGCTTCTGCTACCGTTGAACTCGATCAGACACGTGTCGGTCGTTTATCACGCATGGACGCCTTGCAGGGACAGGCCATGTCACAGGATCGGGAACGGCGCAGAGAAAACCAGTTGCGTAAGATTGCAATATCACTGTCATATATTGACAATGGCGATTATGGTTATTGTCATGAATGCGGTGAAGACATTGCCCTGAAGCGACTCGAATTCGATCCCACCTCAATTTTATGTATCGATTGTGCGAATGAATCAGATAACTGAATCGATTAAACCCATAAGTTCGCATGAGGAATCGATTGTGCGTTCAGCCACCCGGGACTACATCTCCATAGCCAGCGAGATATTCACGCAGGCGCTGCAGCCAATTCCCGTTATGTTTAACCTCAAGGGCCGGGCTGCAGGCATGTATCGCGTGATCAATAATCAACGCGTCATTCGGTATAACCCCTATATATTTTCAAAATATTTCGACGACAACCTGCAGACCACGGTACCACACGAAGTTGCGCATTACGTTGTCGACATGCTCTATGGCGTAAACAGGGTTAAACCGCACGGACCGGAATGGCGTGAAGTCATGCTTTTATTCAAGGCCGAACCCAAAGCCACCGGTAATTACGACCTCACTGGCATACCTGTAAGACGCCAGAAAAAACACGACTACAAATGTGATTGCAAGACACACCGGATCAGCACGATTCGACACAACAAGATCATGACGGGAACTGCAGTCTATCTTTGCCGCTCCTGTAAAACACCGATTACGTCACTCGACAA
>JARFRD010000033.1 GCA_029287435.1 Gammaproteobacteria bacterium | reverse complement strand
GCCACCACGACATGGCCGGCACCGTTGCTGCGCGGGTAGCGCATGTGCCACATGTGCCCGTTTTCTTCTTCGGACAGTACTTCCAGGTCGGAGACCGCGGTATGTAACACCGGGTCCCAGTTCACCAGGCGCTTGCCGCGGTAAATCAGGCCTTCATCATAAAGGCGAACGAATACTTCCTTGACGGCTTCGGACAGTCCTTCGTCCATGGTAAAGCGTTCACGCGACCAGTCGAGTGATGCGCCCATGCGCCTTAACTGGCTGGTAATCGTACCGCCGGAATGTTCCTTCCAGTCCCAGACTCTTTCGGTGAATTTCTCGCGACCGAAATCGTGGCGTGTTTTGCCTTCAGCGTTGATCAGGCGTTCGACGACCATCTGGGTTGCGATACCGGCATGATCGGTACCAACCTGCCACAGCGTTTTGTCGCCAGACATGCGGTGGTAACGGATCAGGGCATCCATGATGGTATCCTGGAAGGCATGGCCCATGTGCAGACGCCCGGTCACATTGGGCGGCGGGATCATGATGCAATAGGATTCGCGACTTTTTTTACCTTCAGCAGCGGGTGCAGGAGCATCCGGATCGAAGTAGCCATTCTGTTCCCAGGTCTGATACCACTTCTGCTCGATCGCCTGGGGATTGTAGGTCTTGTCCATGGACATGAAATTCAACGGTTAAAAGCGCGCGATTATACCGCATGCAGGGCACGCAGCCTATGAGCCAGGGGTTGTATCTGTGGCCTGGCTGTCGTCGTTTTGCAGTTGCTGTTCCAGTGCCAAGCGGATTCGGTCCCTGAGCAGGCGTTCCATATCCGGCATGATGCTGGCCAGGATATCTTCAGTCAGCTTTTCGATGGCAATGGGTGGTTCTTCAGTTATTTCGTCAGAAGGGTGGTCCGCGTTGGTATTGAACTGGCTTTCATCCGATACGGGGGCGGATTCTGGTGCGTACAGGTTCTCTTTCTCGGTATGCACATCCTGCGAGCTCAGCCCTGTCTCCATCTCTGGCTTTATCTCTGGCTCTGGCTCTGGAACTGCTTCTGCATTTTGAGTCGCTACATCCAGTGCCTGATCCTGTTCCTGTTCCGGCTCGAGTGATTCCAGCAGGTCATTCTCATGGCGGTTCGCGGCTTTCTCAGTATCGCCTTTGGCAATGATGTCATCGAGTATGGGAATTGAGCTGGGATCGTAATCTGCCATGACGTTAGACTTTTATGTCGTGGTAATGCAAGGGATAGTCCTGCTTATTATAGTTTGCATAACGTGCACGCCCGCTGGCTACGGTTACAGGATCATCATTGATGATCTCGGCAATGCGTTCGAAGCGGTCGGTATGCTCAGGTATGCTATCTGTCAGGTTGATAAGCAGGTGTTGTCTGCCATCAGGTAACTGGTGCCCAATGATGACAGGTGTATCCTTTGGTGCAGCATCTCCCTGAATTTCATGCGGCAGGAAACTGCTGTCACTGAATGTCCACATCATGTCATCAAGCAGTTGGGACTCCGAAGCATTACTGGTCAGAACAAAAACCGGGTGACCCAGCTTCACCACCTTGTCTGCCAGCTGGCAGCAGAAGCGTTTAACCGCATGCTCATTGTGGCTGCTTAGCTTGTAAAAGTCGACGCGCGATTTTTCAGCTGAACTCACTGACTCATGTGCTCCTAGGATTTGGGAAGCTGATCAACTATGTACTGTACCAGCAGGCTGACCGGTCGCCCTGTTGCGCCCTTGTTATGTCCACTCTTCCAGGCGACGCCGGCAATATCCAGGTGTGCCCAGTGGTACTTTTTGGTAAAGCGCGAAAGGAAGCAGCCAGCAGTGATGGTGCCTGCACCTTTACCGCCGATGTTGGCAACATCGGCAAAATTGCTGTCCAGTTGTTCCTGGTAGTCATCCCACAGCGGTAATTCCCAGCAACGGTCTCCGCTGGTTTTGCCTGCTTTTATGAGGTCCTGTACCAGGGGATTGTGGTTGCCCATGACGCCGGCAGGGTGAGCACCGAGTGCAACGATACAGGCGCCAGTCAGGGTTGCAATATCAATGACGACATCAGGCTTGAATTTTTCGGCATAGCTCAGGGCGTCACATAATATCAGGCGGCCCTCGGCATCAGTATTCAGAATTTCAATCGTAGTGCCTGACATGCTGGTGACGATGTCGCCGGGTTTGCTGGCTATGCCATCTGGCATGTTTTCAACCGCGGGTACAATACCGACAATATTGAGTGGAAGCTGCATCTCGGCACAGGCGGACAATGCGCCCAGTACGCTGGAAGCACCGCACATGTCATATTTCATGTCGTCCATGCTGGCGCCGGGTTTGAGGCTGATGCCGCCGGAATCAAAGGTCACACCCTTGCCAACCAGTACGATTGGTTTCTGTGATTTTTCACCACCTTTGTATTCAATCGTGATGAGCTTGCCTTCCTGTCGGCTGCCTTTGGATACAGACATGAAGGCGCCCATACCGAGTGCTTCAATTTCCTTCTCACCCTTGACGCTGACTTTCGTTTTCGGGTACTGCTTCTGCATGTTCTGCGCCTGCCTGGCCAGGTAAGTCGGCGTGCAGATATTGCCGGGCAGGTTTGCAAGGTCTTTTGCCAGCAGTATGCCGGTAGAAATAGCCATGCCCTTGCGTACAGCTTCCTCGCCATCAGCCAGTTGTCCGCGGCCGGAAACGCTGAACACGATTTTACGCAGTGGCCTGCGAGGTGGCTTCTGGTCAGACTTAAGCTGATTGAACTTGTACAGCTTTTCATCGATGGCTTCGATTGACTGCTGGATTTTCCAGCTCAGGTCCTTGCCTTTAACCGGCAGCTCTGTCAGGTAAGACGTGACTTCAGTAGCGCCACTGGCGTTCAGGGTAGAGGCCAGAACTTTGTTGATCTCGCGGAAGTTTTTGGTGTTTATGTCCTTTTCCTTGCCACAACCAATCAGCAGTACGCGATCACACAAGGTGTTCTCGACATTGTGTAACAATAATGTGCCACCGAGGTCGCCTTCGAGCTCACCGCGCCTGACAAGGTTGGAGATCAGGCCGCCGCTAGCCTTGTCGAGAATTTTCGCTGAAGGTGAGAGTTTTCTCGAGAGATATACACCAGCCACGACACAGCCAATTCGCTGCTTCTCTGGGCTGCCACTTTTTACGGTATATTCCATGCGAACTCCGGATAATAGATAGCATCAAAAATGAATACCGGGCATTCTATGCAATTCAGATGTTTTTTTCATGACGGATTTCCGGCATGTAACACAATGCCTTTATTTTTTTGATATAACTGGCCATGAGAGCTTTTTCAGTGTGATAATTCCGCCCTATGAACCTTCGCCTCAACATTGTTGACCGTTACATTCTCAAGGAGATCCTGGTTACCTGGGCCGCAGTTATGCTGGTACTGATGATCGTGGTTACCAGTATCGAGATGGTGCATTTCCTTAAATGGTTTTTGCAGGGCGAGCTCACCACAAACACGGTTATACCTCTGTTCATCAACAGCCAGATGAAGTTTATTGTGCTGTTGATTCCGATCAGCCTGTTTCTTGGCGTGTTACTCGCATTCAGTCGCCTCTACATGGATAGCGAAATGACGGCAATGATGGCGGGTGGTGTTGGCCCCAGGCAATGGCTGCGGCCCCTGTTTATGATAGCAATTCCTGTCAGTCTTATCGTACTGGTGATGATGCTTTACATGCGACCCTGGGTTGCCAAGCAAAGGGCAGATATTAATGCGGAGATACGTAATGTCAGCGTGGTAAGTACACTTTCACCGGGGCGGTTTAACAAGGCCTTGTCGGGCGAGGCAGTTGTGTTTATGGAATCGACCAACAAGGAAGGCACGGTAATGGAAAATGTATTTCAGCGCTTTATCAGGGATGGGCAGGTACATGTTGATGTGGCGCAGACTGCGCGTAACGTTTCTAAAGGCCCAGACAGGAATTACATGTTACTGGAGAATGGTCATCACTATGTCGGTGAGCCCGGCACGGCAAATTACCAGGTAATCAAGTATTCCGAATATGGATTATTGATACCTGAGCCCGAGGATCGTACCTATCCACTGCGTGTCAAGGCGCTAACCACCAGCGAGCTCTGGCACTCAGACAAACCGGAACACAAGGCTGAACTCGACTGGCGTATCTCCATTCCAGTTGCGACGTTGATTATCGTGTTCATGGCATTGCCGATGAGCCAGACGACACCCCGCGGCGGGCGTTATTCCAAAATGGCGCTGGCCATTGTTTTATACCTTGTTTATTCGAACATGCTGGGCATGGGCAAGGCCTGGATTGCCAAGGGGGCGGTGCCCTGGTGGATAGGTACGCACTGGGTGCATATCATTGCAGTCATCGCCACGGTAATCCTGTATAAGCGTGCCGGGATGACCATCGCCCGACATAAATCAAAATCGAAAAACACTAAAGAGGCTGCGGCTTGATTCTTGATCGCTACATCGCCGTTGCAATTTTGATGGGGACACTCATGTCCCTGTTCGTTTTCGGCGCAATATTTGTTTTTATCAGCTTTGTATCTGAACTACAGGCGGTAGGAACAAATAACTATGGTGCCTTGCAGGCGATAATCTTTGTATTACTGACACTGCCGCAAATGCTCTACCAGCTGTTTCCATCAGCGATACTACTGGGCGGGTTGTTATCACTGGGCGCGCTGGCATCGAGTTCTGAGCTGGTTGTGATGCGTGCAGCAGGGGTATCTGTGATGCGTATAATGCGCTCAGCCTTGCAGGCGGGTGTCGTACTCGTTGTACTCGTCGCTCTGATGGGTGAATACCTGGCGCCGATATCAGTCAGTGCGGCCAAAACATTACGCGCTGAAGCAATCGAGGGCAGGGTGCTGTCTGGCGACAGGCAGGGACTCTGGTCGAAATACGGTGAAAACTTTGTTTTCGTTGGCCAGGTGCTGCCGAATGTGCAACTGGCAAACGTCATTGTCTATGAACTGGATGATCAGCGTAGACTGGCAAAAGTCACTCATGCGGACCAGGCACATTATGAAAATGACGCATGGCATCTGCAGGATGTCAGTAATACGGAGTTCAAGCAAGAGAGTGCCAAAGCGACTTCCAGTGAACTGGAAATATGGCCAGCCATGATCAGCACTGACCTGTTTAATGTGTTGAATCTGGAGCCGATTGACCTGTCTGCGGTTGAACTGGTGCAGTACAGCCGTTACCTGGATGAGAACGATCTGGATTCTGATGAGTTCTGGCTGGCTTTCTGGGTGAAGGTATTCACACCTCTAACTGCTATTGGTATGTTGCTGATCGCAATACCGTTGGTGCTTACATCCCAGAATCGTGGTGGCAGTTCAGGTCAGCGAATCGTACTGGGTGTGGTTATAGGCGTCAGCTTTTATATCGCTAACCGCATCATTAACCACATGGGTGTTCTCTACGGGATTCCACCGGTACTGAGTGCCGGCATACCCTCTGTATTGGTGATATCAATCGCCCTGGTTCTGATCAGGCGCGTGCGTTAATCGTCTGGTCTTATCTGTTTCTGAGGTCAAGCAGAACCGAGTGTGACGCCAGGTCATGCCAGCAGCGTCGTTTCGATTCAAATAACGACCAGATAAAACCAAGACCGAGGACTGACACTGAAACCAGTGCGATTGCGAAGCGGATCAGCGCGAGATTCCAGCTCAGAGGCTTGCCATCATCCTGCTGCAGGCGCATCTTCCAGGTTTTCATACCCAGAGTCTGGCCACCATGAGTCCAGAACCAGCCGTAAAAGACAAAACTGAGTACCAGCAGGTAAACAATATAGAAAGGGTATATCGCCTGTCCCGGTTCGATGGCATTGCCCTGGTTAAAAATCATGGCGATGGCGGTCGCGATAAACAGCATCGCAAGCAATAAAAACAAATCGTACATGATGGCCATCAGCCTTCTCACAAGCCCGGCGTACTGAAGCCTGTTGTCAGTATTTTCGTTCATATTCACAGTCGTGTTGAATTGTCGCACCGTGCTTGCCTCCGTCTGTCGTTGCCGACATCGTAAAAACTTTTTTTGCACTATGCTCAGTGGTGTAACAGATATATTACGGAATCAGAGGATTTCATGAGTCATTATAAAAGAATTTTATCAGCAGCTGTTTTAGCTGTCCTCTCAAGTGCGGTGGATGCAGTACCGTTCTCGGTTGAAGCCAGGTCATTGGGTATGGGTAATGCCCGGGTGGCGACAGCCGATATTGCTACCGCACCGTTTGCCAATCCCGGTATGTTGTCATATCAGCCAAGCCGTGAAGACTTTTCCCTGTTGGTTGGTGCAGGCGCATTTCTGAATGACAGTGATGGCCTGGTCGATAGCATTGAGCAATTCCAGGATGCCTATGACAATGCCCAGGCAGGCAATTTAACAGAAGCTGCGAGAGCCCTGTCTATTGTACAGTCGATGGACGGTGATGTGATTGCACCCGAAGCCACCGCTGCTTTTTCGACCGGTTACTCAGGGGAAACCTGGGCATTTGCGCTTAGCGCGCGTGCAGATGTGATTTCTGCGGGTACAGTAACCAATATCTCGCAGGATGTGGCTGATCTACTAACGAATCCTAACGCAAATATACTTGAACTCGAAGGTGTGTCGACAAACGAGCTGGGTGTGTCGCTGGCTAGAAACTTCAAGGTGTTTAACCGGAAACTCGCGGTTGGTATCAAGCCCAAGTATGTACAGGTTGAAAATATTTATTTGAGGGAGCCAATCGCAACAATAGATACAGGCCTGCGTGACTTACTCGATGGCTCCACTATAGATCTAGGTAACTTTACAACATTCGATCTTGGGCTTGTAATGGGGCTCACAGAAAACACGCAAATAGGTCTTGTGGCTACAAACCTGGTTAGTAACACCATAAAGTTTGTTAATTCATCCAATGTGCCGGCGACATTGAGCTTTGATACACAGGCACGATTGGGTCTGGCTTATCGAAACCGCTATGTAACGTTAGGCGCAGACCTGGATTTACTGGAAAGTGATGCGTTATTTACGAGCCAGAGCTTTACTGCATTAAAAACGCAATATGCTGCCATCGGTGGTGAGCTTAATGCTTTCGACTTCATGCAGATCCGACTGGGTGCGCAAAAGAATCTCGCTGATGGCATATCGGAAGCCGCTAAAGACACGATGTATACCGCGGGTCTTGGATTCTGGTTTGGATTTAACCTGGATGTGGCGGTTATTTCGCAGAATGATTCACTGGGTGGTTTTTTACAGACAGGCTTCAGATTCTAAAGCTGCATCAGACTATTTTTAGCCCCTGAATATTGAGCAAAGCCCGCCAGAATAAGCCTCTGGCGGGCTTTTTTATATATGCGCAGGTTTGTTTTTTTATTTAGACAGCCTGGTTGATTATGTATTGCATGGTGTCTTTATCGTTTGAATCGAGCGTGTGTTTGCGATGAATTTATATGAAACCTGTTGCCAGGTAAGTTGCTTATCTAGATAAAAATGTTGTTATGTTAAATCGAGTTGAATTGTTTCCAGTGAACATGATGATGTTTTTGTATTCAGTGATTTGTAAAAAAATGATTCGCTTTTTTATAAAAACAGGCAATGATGAAACAAAAGGAGCTCAAATTTTATATATTCGAAGATAAGTTAGTTGTTTTTAAATTAAAAAAAAGTTTGATAATTCGAAAATTAGTTTTATACTTTTGGTGGTAACTCACACATAGAGGATGCACTAATGGCTCGAGCTAAAACTAAAAGTAAAAAGAAAACTACGGCTAAGCGTGCAGTGAAGAAAAAAACTGCTGCTCGTAAGAAGAAGAAAACTACTGCAAAGAAGGCAACTAAACGTAAAGTTAAGAAGAAAGTAGCTAAGCGTAAAGTAGCCAAGAAGAAGGTAGCAAAACGTAAGGCTAAGAAGAAAGTAGCCAAGCGCAAGGCTAAAAAGAAAGTAGCCAAGAAGAAGGCCAAGAAGAAGGTGGCCAAGCGCAAGGCTAAAAAGAAAGTAGCCAAGAAGAAGGCCAAGAAGAAGGTGGCCAAGCGTAAAGCTAAAAAGAAAGTAGCCAAGAAGAAGGCCAAGAAAAAGGTCGCTAAACGCAAAGCGAAGAAGAAAGTCGCTAAACGTAAAGCAAAAAAGCGCCCAGCCAGGAAAAAAGCGGGTCGTCGTCGATAGTAGCTAAGGCGACAGCGACTCGAAAGCCCGATTCGGCGGCAGAGGCTCGCAGAAAGATACGCGAGAAGATAGCCGCGACGAATGCAGCGCTAAAACAGGCCAGAGCAGAAGTACGGGCAGCAAGGAAGCGCCAGGCAATGCTCGAAAAGATGGCCGAAAAGAAGGAAAAGGCGATATCTGCATTTATTGAACGCTGGCAGAAAAAGGAGATGGCCAAGATTAACAAGGCCATGAAGTCAAAGAAAAACAGGAAGTGATGTCGGTAAATCAGGCTAACTGGCAACAGACAAAAGCCACCTACAATGTAGGTGGCTTTTTTTTCGCAAATTATCAGAAATTGTGGATTGAGAGATCCTTAAGTCTATGGTTGATTTCGTAGACAAGCAGTACTCTCATTGCCTATAGTGGTTACCCATGGCGAAAGCAGATCATATCCCTGTGCATGACCAGCAACTGCTGGAGCAGTTCTTGGATCACTTATGGATGGAACATGGCCTGAGTGAAAATACCCTGTCTGCTTATCGCAACGATATTGCCGGTTTTTCAATCTGGCTGGCGCAGAATGAATGCCAGCTGATGTCAGTGACAACAGCTGATGTACAGCATTATCTGTCAGATAAATTCAAACAGGGACATAAAAGCCGTTCCACAGCAAGACTGCTGTCCTCGCTGCGACGCTTCTATGCCTGGCTGCTTCGCGACAAACGCATAAGCGAAAACCCTACACGATTACTTGAATCACCTAAGCCGCAGCGCTCATTACCCGATACACTTAATGAAGAACAGGTAATACGGCTACTTGATGCACCGAACACGAAGGATGATATAGGTTATCGTGATCGAACCATGCTGGAACTGTTATATGCCACGGGTTTGCGCGTATCGGAGCTGGTGAATTTGCAGTTGTCGCAATTATCTGTCGAACCTGGTGTGTTAAGGATAATGGGAAAAGGCAACAAGGAGCGGCTGGTACCGGTAGGCGAGGTCGCGCTGGACTGGATCAATGCCTATTTACGCCACGTACGACCTTCATTGATGCAAGGTAAACAGGTGGTTACCAATGCCATATTCGTTACACAGAGAGGCGCCGCTATGACCCGACAGGCATTCTGGTACATGATCAAGCGCCACGCAGTAACTGCCGGGATTGATCCGGATAAATTATCGCCTCACACCTTGCGTCATGCATTTGCTACCCATCTTTTGAACCATGGTGCTGACTTGAGGGTTGTGCAGATGTTACTGGGGCACAGTGATATCTCAACCACACAAATCTACACACACGTCGCTGACCAGCGCTTGCGAGACCTGTACAAGCATCATCACCCGCGTGCATAGCCAGGACTAGATGGTATACAATGAGCCGCCAATCGGCCCTGCGGCGATATTTGTCGGTTTCGAGGCCCTTTTTTTTTGTCCGGGGCTGGAATTATCTATAATGGATGCTGTCTAGTCAGGTGAACTACAACTCAATCGGAATTATGAACATATTTTTACGAAGCATGCTGCTTGCGCTCAGCCTTGGCGCCACGATGTCTGTATTTGCAGATGACATGGAAGAATTCAAGAAAGTGTTTGCTGAGCGCTTTCCTAAATTCACCCTTACACATGTAGAAAAAACACCTATTGATGATGTTTTTCTGGCTGTCGTCAGCGGTCAGGTCATTTATATGACCAAAGACGGACGCTATATGTTTGATGGTAACCTGGTGGACTTGAAGTCACGCAAGAACTACACCGATGAGGCCATGGCCGGTATACGCCTGCAGGAACTCAATACACTGGGCGAAGACAACATGATTGTGTATACCCCGAAGAAGGTCAAACACACAATTACCGTCATAACCGATGTTGATTGCCCTTATTGTCGCAAGCTGCACGATGAAATGGATGGCTACATGGCAAGCGGCATCAAGGTCAGGTATGTTTTCATGCCACTAAAAGGACATGCGGATTATACGAAAACCGTATCTATCTGGTGCTCTGATGACCAGAACGAAGCACTGGATATGGCCAAGGCCGGTGCCGAGATCGAGCCTAAAAAATGTGACAACCCAATCGACGAGCACCTTGCTGTCGCCAGGAACCTGGGTGTAAACGGTACCCCGGCAATTATCCTGCAGAATGGCCAGTTGCTGGCGGGATACGTGCCTGTTGCCAAGCTGGCAGCTGAGCTGGACAGGTTGCAACTGTCAGCAGCAACTAAAATGCACTGATAGGTTTAAGCAGGCATGCTGCTTCGGGTGTTTGACCTGGTTCAATCAATCCAAATCAATCAATCCAGATAAGGCGGGCACTGTTGGTAAACAGTAGCCCGCTTTTTACTGGTCGCTCTGGCCATATTCGCTTGATACCTTCCCGATACAACGAGAGTTGTTGTTTGTAATTCTGGCTGAGTGTTGACAGGGTGCTCTCGTCACTAATACGGTGCGTCTTGTAGTCAATCAGTTCAATCCTGTCTTCGTGCACGATCAGGCGGTCGATGATGCCATAGACCATCTTGTTCTCCTGCGCATACATCACCGGCAGTTCGTTGTAGCACCTGGCCTTGTCCAATGGTTTAAACAGGTTTGTGAACTGTTCGTTGTTGATCGTGGCATGGGCTTCTTCAATGCACTCATTTAACTCTGCGTCATTCATGTCGATCGCAAGTTCGTTACTGAGTTGCTGCCGTGTTTGCTCGATTGTGCGGGGTGGTTCATGGCAGAACAGTTCAAGGGCGCGGTGTATGATGTGTCCGCGCTTGAGGCTTTCATCACGGTCATAGCCACTGCCAATGTCATCACGATCCTGAAAGCTAAAGCTTGGTGCAATCACTGTTTCCATGGTATCGATACCGGTTATCGGTTGTTTTAATCGTGGATCGGTTGCTATCACGGCTTCTGATGTCATCAGGGACTGGTCTGTTGCAGTGGCTGTGTGTTCATCCGGTATGCCGGTAGTGCTGCCACGGCTATATCGATAAATGGAATCATCACCTGCATCGGTAAGTGTCTGCATCGCGGTTTCAATCAGCGCATGCCAGCCGCTCGACATATTGCTACGTTCGGCACTGACACCGGTGACCAGCAAGTGTTGCCTGGCACGTGTCAACGCCACGTACAGGAGATTGAGCTCTTCCCGGTGCTGTGCGTGCTCACGCGATTCGAGTACATTGGTGGTGACACTGTCGATGTTGTCCTTGCTAGTGATGAGCTGGAAGCTGGTCGGTTTGCTTTCTCCCGCTGGCCAGTTAACCAGGGTTGAATAGGCATTATGACGTTTACTTTTGTGATCACAGTCTGCAAGGATCACTACAGGCGCCTCGAGGCCTTTACTGGCGTGAATTGTTAACAGGCTAACACGCGCGAGCTGGTTGCTGGCGGCAGGTTCATCAGGCCGGCTATCCTTGTGCAGCCTGATACTGCGCAGGTAGTGGAGGAAATGACTCAGGCTTGGATAGCGACCGCTATTCAGTTCAAGTGACATTTCGTGAAAGCGCTGAAGATTCGCTCGCACACGTTGGCGCTGGGCAGGTGCCACGGAACTGGAATAGCGTTCAACGATGTTGCCTTCAGCGTAGATACGATCAATCAGGTCGTGGACGGGGATGGTGTCAGCGAGCTTACTCCAGTGTGACAACCAGTGCGCGGCACGACTCAGCGGGTGCTGCGCATCTTTGTCTGCAGCGACCAGTTGTAACCGTTCAAACCACTTTTTATCCCGGTGTGCCTGTGAAATTGCTATCAGGTCGTCATCGGATGCGCTGAACACCGGCGATTTTAATACCTGTGCAATCGACAGGTTGTTGAATGGTGTGATCAGGCTGTCGAGTAAGACCTCGAGGTCCTGGATTTCCTGGTTGTCCAGCAGGCTGCCGCGCTGGCTGCCGATAAAAGGTATGCCGCGGTCGCGTAACACCGACTCATATTCGCTGATATGTGTTCGATTACGCATCAGGATCATTATGTCGCTGTAGGTTGCCTTGCGTACATAGCTTTCTCCTTTTTGATTTGTATCAGTGATACAGGCCGGCATCGCTACGAGTTTTTCAATTTGATCGGCGATGAGTGAAGCCTCTATCGCGCGGGCTGTTTCCAGGTTTTCAGCGCGTGGTTGCAGCAGCGGGTTTCTGAGCCGGGTTGTTTCGACAGTTTCATCTTCCTCGGATGGTTCCAGTGTGCACAACGGAAACACAGTTACCGTGCCCGGCAGGTCACGAAGGTGAGTATCGTGTTGGGTATAACCGGGCATGTATTGCAGGATTTCTTCCTGGGTAAACACGGCGTTTACAGCATCGATGATTGCTGACGAGGAACGCCGGGATGAATCCAGCGGTGTTGATCGTGCAGACAATGTCTGGCTTAACCAGTCGGAAGCCTGTTGTTGCAAGGCCGGGTTTGCGCGCCTGAAACTGTAGATTGACTGCTTTTCATCGCCAACAAGAAATATGCTGCGTGCGCGTTCGTCATCGCCTGCTGCAATTTCCTGCAGTAAAGGTGTCAGTAGTTGCCACTGGGTCGGGTTGGTGTCCTGGAATTCATCGATAAGGACATGATTGATGCGCTGATCAATCTTGTATTGTACCCAGTTGGCATTATCCGCCGTGTTCAACAGGCGGTAGCTGTGCCATTCGAGGTCGGCGAAATCGAGCACGCGTTGCTCGCGTTTGATGCGCTGATAAATCTCGATATAGTGTTCGCCCGTTCGAAACCATGCCGCGTTGAGTTCCAGTGTCTGTATGCGTTTGATGATTTCACGGGTATGCAATATGGCTGCGCAAACACTGTTATGCAGATCAAGGAACTGCTGTTCACCAGCATCGCCCATTTTGGCCGCCTGTGCCTTGCTGGGTTTGCGCGACCGCGGTTGATTGCTTGTCGTCAGGAACGCGAGCTGTAGCCTGTCAAATGCATCCTGGTCGAGCGTGTCTGCACTCAGTGCACGGTCGAGGTGATGTTTTTGCTGGCTATGCGGCTTGGTTGGGTGTTTACCAAGTAACTCACTGAAGCTTGCCAGCGTGTTTCTATCATTCGATGAAAAGAAATCAGCATATGGATCGACTGAAGTGTCGATGTCCAGTTGCTGCTGTAGGCGCTGGCTGGCATAGGCCGCGGCATCGCTTTGATGTTCACAATAGGCCCACCAGTCATTACGATGGTTAAGCATACTGTTCAGCGCCGTTTTGGTGTTGGTCGGTCCATTGCAAGCCTGCATTAAAACATCGAGATCGTTGGCAAGATGACCATGCGTATTTTGCGTTGCTTCGGTGAACAGGGCATCCCATGCCTGTTGCTGTAACAGGGCCGTGTTTTCAATTAACTCGAATCCCGGCGTGATTTCGGCTTCCAGCGGGAAATGTGACAGGATGTCCTGGCAAAAAGAGTGGAATGTCTGCAGACGGACTGGAATCTCACTGTATAGCAGTTTTTCATATAACAGACGTGACTGATACAGCGTGGCTTCGTCGGTGTTTGCACCGGCCTGCTGTAGCAGGCTGATTAATTGATCCTGATCGCAACTTGCGAGTTGAAACAGGCGTTCCTGCAGGCGCATTTGCATCTCGGCGGCGGCCTTGCGGGTAAATGTCAGTGCCAGAATGCTGCCGGGTTCCGCATCATCGAGTAACAGGCGTATAATCCGTGTCACCAGCAGCCAGGTTTTGCCACTGCCGGCGGAAGCCGAGACCGTGGCGTTGACGCCGGGATGTGCCGCAACCAGGCTGTCTGAGCTGTCTTTTTCGGGACTGTTGGTCGCATTCATAGGCTGATAGCATAGGGCCTACGGTCAGCGGAGTAAAATCCCGATATATAGCTCCGCGCTTTGATTAAAAAAACTACGTTTAGAAGAGTTAATAATTAGAACATGAGTAAATACGATGCCTCTGCCATCGAGGTATTAACCGGCCTTGAACCGGTACAAAAACGGCCGGGTATGTATACCGATACCAGCCGTCCCAATCATCTTGCCCAGGAAGTTATCGATAACAGTGTCGATGAGGCGATTGCCGGCCATGCCAGCAAAATAGACGTCGTGCTTCACAAGGATGGCTCACTTTCTGTCAGTGATGACGGCAGGGGTATGCCTGTTGATAAACACCCGGAAGAAAAAATTCCAGGCGTTGAAGTTATCCTTACCAAACTGCATGCAGGCGGAAAGTTTTCCAATAAAAATTACCAGTTCTCGGGCGGATTGCACGGTGTTGGTGTCTCCGTGGTTAATGCGTTGTCATCGAAGCTCGAGGTTGAAGTAAAACGTGATGGCAATGTCTACAACATGGTGTTCAAGAAGGGCGCCAAGACCAGCAACCTGAAGAAAAACGGCACCGTCGGCAAACGCAATACCGGTACCGTGATCCATTTCTGGCCAGAAAAGAAATACTTTGATTCGATTAATTTCTCGGTTCCGCGCTTAAAACACGTGCTGCGCGCCAAGGCTGTATTATGCCCGGGCCTGCAAGTATCGTTTGTTGACCAGAAGAGTGGCGAGAAAGACAGCTGGTTATATGAAGGTGGCTTGCAGGATTATCTCGGCGAAAACCTGTTCGATAAGGAAACCATGCCGCAGGAGCCTTTTACCGGAAATCTGTCTGGTAGCAATGAGACCGTGGACTGGGCTTTGACCTGGCTGGTTGAAGCGGGTGAGCTGGTTGCAGAATCATACGTTAACCTGATTCCGACGGCGCAGGGCGGTACCCATGTGAATGGTTTGCGCACCGGTTTGACCGAAGCGCTGCGCGAGTTTTGTGAGTTCCGCAGCCTGGTACCGCGTGGCGTAAAAATCAGTCCGGAAGATGTCTGGGATCGTGTCTGTTACGTGCTGTCGGTAAAACTGGAAGACCCTCAGTTCTCCGGGCAGACAAAGGAACGCCTGTCATCACGTGAATGTGCTGCTTTTGTTTCCGGTGTCGTCAAGGACGCATTCAGCCTGTGGCTGAATACACACACTGATGCCGGTGAAGCCATTGCGATGCTGGCGATCGAGAATGCACAAAAACGGCTGCGTGCCGGGCGCAAGGTAGTACGGAAAAAAGTGACGACCGGCCCAGCACTGCCGGGCAAACTTGCGGACTGTTCATCGCAGGATTCTGCACGAACCGAGATTTTCCTGGTTGAGGGCGACTCTGCTGGCGGCTCGGCCAAGCAGGCGCGTGACAGGGAATACCAGGCGATCATGCCGCTGCGCGGAAAAATTCTGAATACCTGGGAAGTGTCGCCGGACCAGGTGCTTGCTTCACAGGAAGTGCATGACATATCCGTGGCCCTGGGCGTTGAACCCGGTTCGAGTAACATCAGGGATCTGCGTTACGGCAAGGTCTGTGTGCTCGCTGACGCAGACTCTGACGGTTATCACATTGCGACACTGCTGTGTGCCTTGTTCCTGCGTCATTTCAGGCCGCTGGTAGAAGCCGGGCATATTTATATCGCTATACCTCCCCTGTACCGCATCGATGTAGGCAAGGAAGTGTTCTATGCGCTGGATGCAGCTGAAAAAGAAGGTGTACTTGATCGTATAGCGGCAGAAAAGAAACGCGGCAAGGTCAGCGTAACCCGCTTTAAAGGTTTGGGTGAAATGAACCCGATGCAATTACGTGTAACCACGATGTCGCCTGATACACGCAAGCTGGTGCAGTTGACGCTGGACAAGGGCGACAAGAGCAACCAGATGCTGGATATGTTGCTAGGAAGAAAGCGTGCTGCCGATCGCAAGGCGTGGTTAGAAAAGAAAGGCGACCTGGCTGTTGTTTAAAAATTATATTGCGCCTTTGCGGTGAACAAAATATTAATAATAGTTTTATTAAATTATGACCGATCAATCTGAAATCGATTTCGAAGGCATCGAACAGCTGCCGCTTTACGAATTCACCGAGAAAGCCTACCTGGATTATTCCATGTACGTTATTCTCGATCGTGCACTGCCTTATATCGGTGATGGCCTCAAGCCGGTACAGCGTCGTATTGTCTATGCCATGTCGGAGCTGGGGCTGAGTGCTGCATCCAAGCACAAGAAATCGGCACGCACTGTCGGTGACGTGCTGGGTAAATATCATCCACACGGCGACAGTGCCTGTTACGAGGCCATGGTGTTGATGGCACAACCATTCTCCTACCGTTATCCGCTGGTTGATGGCCAGGGTAACTGGGGATCGCCGGACGACCCCAAGTCTTTTGCCGCGATGCGTTATACCGAATCGAGACTGGCGCCGTATGCTGAAGTCCTGCTTGGTGAGCTGGGGCAGGGCACGGTTAACTGGATACCGAATTTTGACGGCACTATGCAAGAACCTGAAATGCTGCCGGCGCGTCTGCCCAATGTGCTGCTAAACGGCGGTACCGGTATTGCTGTGGGTATGGCAACCGATATCCTGCCGCACAACCTGAATGAAGTAGCGAGTGCCTGTATACGTCTTCTGGATAAACCCAAGTCAACGCTCGAAGATATCTGTGAACACATCAAGGGACCGGACTTTCCGACCGAAGCAGAAATAATCACGCCACGTGCAGAAATCCTTGAGGCTTACCGTACCGGGCACGGCAATATCCGTCAGCGTGCGGTATATGAAGTGGAAGATGGTGACATCATCATCACGGCCCTGCCTTACCAGGTATCCGGCAACAAGGTACTGGAACAGATAGCGCAGCAAATGACTGCGAAAAAGCTGCCAATGGTCGAGGACCTGCGTGATGAATCCGATCATGAAAATCCAACGCGCATTGTCATTGTGCCGCGATCAAACCGGATTAATAAAGAAGATTTAATGAAGCATTTGTTCGCGACCACGGATCTCGAACGTAGTTACCGCATCAACATGAACGTGATCGGTATCAATGGCAGACCGCAGGTCAAGGACCTGTTACTGCTGTTAAACGAGTGGCTCAAGTTCCGCACGGTTACCGTGCGCCGACGCCTGCAGTGGCGACTCGATAAGGTTAACAAGCGCCTGCATATTCTCGAGGGATTGTTAATTGCATTCCTGAATATCGATGAAGTCATTGCAATCATTCGTGAGAATGACAAGCCCAAACCGGTATTGATGCAGCGTTTCAAGATCAGTGATGAGCAGGCCGAAGCTATCCTTGAACTGAAACTGCGTCATCTTGCAAAACTTGAAGAAATGAAAATTCGTGGCGAGCAGGAAGAGCTTGCTACAGAACGTGAGCAGCTGGAGAAGATTCTGGGTTCAGCAACACGCCTGAAGACTCTGATCAAGAAAGAAATCGTGGCTGATGCGGAAAAATATGGTGATGAACGACGTTCACCGATCATCGAGCGCGAATCTGCGCAGGCTATGGATGAAACTGCATTGATCTCAAGTGATCCGATTACAGTGGTGCTGTCGAAAAAAGGCTGGGTGCGCGCTGCCAAGGGGCATGAAATTGATGCGCGCAAACTTAATTACAAGGCGGGTGATGAATACCAGGATTCTGCCTGCGGCAAGAGCAACCAGCTAGCCGTATTCATGGACTCGACCGGCCGTGCCTACACTTTGCCGGCGCATAAATTGCCATCGGCGCGTGGCCAGGGTGAACCACTGACCAGTTACTTTAATATTCCATCGGGCGCAGTATTTATATCGGCCATGATCGGTGCGCCGGATGATTTGTATCTGCTGGGCAGTGATTTTGGTTACGGTTTCGTCGTACGTCTGGGCGATATCCAGGCTCGAACCAAAAATGGTAAAGCAGTATTGAATGTTGGCAAACAGGCCAAAGCGCTACCGGCTGTGCCTGTGCGCGATATCGAGCACGACTATATCGTGGCGATAACCACGGAAGGCCATATGCTGGTTACGGAACTTGCTGAGCTGCCGCAAATGGCGCGAGGCAAGGGTAACAAGATTATCAATGTACCCGCAGCCAGGCTCAAGTCAGGCGAAGAGTCGGTCTGCGCGTTGTCGTTAATCCAGGATGGCGAGAAGATGACTGTGCATTCCGGGAAGAAATACAAGAATATGAAGCCCGATGAAGTCGATAGCTACTACGGTGAGCGCGGCCGGCGTGGACTCAAACTGCCGCGCGGTTACCGCAGTGTCGATCGTCTCGAAGTTGAGCAAAATCCGCACGTAGAGGAATAATCGCCACGAAGGCACAGAGAACACGAAGGATTCTTGTAGTTATGTCGACTTCGGTTTTTTAACCTGAATCTTGAATCTTCGGCTATTGACCGCATATTAAAAAATATCTACGTGTTCTCTGTGCCTCCGTGGCAATAAACGGGTTTGAATATGAAAAGAATAGCGTTATTCCTTGCAACTAACATCGCTGTGCTGGTTATCCTGAGCATCGTACTCAGTTTGCTGGGTGTTGATTCCCTGCTACAGGAAAACAATGTTGACCTGGATTTACAGGCACTGCTGATCTTTTCTGCTGTGTTTGGTATGGGCGGTTCGTTTATATCGCTGGCTATATCGAAATGGAGTGCCAAGCGCATGACTGGCGCGCAGGTGATTACACAACCGCAAAACAAAACGCAGGAATGGTTGCTGACAACCGTTAAGCGCCAGGCTGAACAGGCAGGTATTGCCATGCCTGAAGTCGCTGTCTACAACTCACCCGATATCAATGCCTTTGCAACCGGTATGACACGCAACAGTGCACTGGTTGCGGTAAGTACCGGCCTGATCAATAACATGAAAATGGATGAAGCCGAGGCCGTACTCGGACACGAGGTTTCCCATGTTGCTAATGGTGACATGGTGACCCTGGCGCTGATTCAGGGCGTGGTAAACACCTTCGTCATATTTTTCTCACGCGTTGTCGGTCATATTGTTGACCGCGTGGTATTCAAGACTGAACGCGGTTACGGCCCGGCGTATTACATTACCAGTATTGTGGCGCAGATCGTGTTTGGTATCCTCGCCAGTGCGATCGTGATGTATTTCTCGAGATTGCGTGAATTCCGGGCCGATGCCGGGGGTGCATCTCTTGCGGGAAGAGAGAAAATGATTGCGGCACTACAGCGCTTGCAGGCAGTACATGAACCATCCAGTTTGCCGGATCAGATGGTTGCGTTTGGCATTAACGCGGGGCTAGCCGAAGGTATGCGCAAGCTGTTTATGAGTCACCCGCCGCTGCAGGAGCGTATTGCTGCACTGCAGGCAGCGGGCTGAATAACTGCTTAGCCGGCAATGTCCGTGAAGTCGTAATTCATCTCGGCCTGCGGTTCCTGCAGGAAGTGGCCCTGGATGAAGTTGACACCCATACCCCAGAGCAGTGACAGGCTGTTAGCATCTTTCACGAACTGGGCAATGGTGAACTTGCCCAGTTCCGAAGCCTGTTCAGCCAGTTTCTGTACAGTTTCCTGTGTTTGTGCGTTTTCAGTCAGATCACCCATGAATGTCTTGTCGAGGCGAATGTAATCCACTTCTATATGTTCCAGTAGCTGGAACGGATTGGTGCCTGAGCCAAAATCATCGAGTACGAAGCCGCATTTGATTTTCTTCAGTCCCTGGGCGAGGTCTTTGGCATTCTTCAGGTTGGTTACTGCAACAGATTCTTTCACTTCGAAGACAAGCGCATTTTCTGGCAGATCTTTATCCTTGATCTGGAATTCAATCCACTCGATCAGGGTTTCGTCCTTGATTGATGCTGCCGACAGCTTGATGAAGAAGCGAGTTGTCTTGCCTTCGGAAGTGCGCTTGATCAGGTCCTGGATGACACGATAGAGCACCCAGCGGTCAATCGCGATTGCCATGCCAATGCGTTCTGCTGCCGGCAGAAAATCCTGCGGCATGATGAGTTCATTGCTTTCCTCTGTGAGCATGCGAACGAATACTTCATAACGCTCATCGGTATCACCATGCAGACTGATAATTGGCTGGTAATGCAGTACAAACTGATCATCTTTAAGTGCCTGGGTTAGCTGATCCCTGAAACGTGTATCAACTTCCTTGCGCGTGAGTTCACCCTTTTCCGGTACATAGGTCTTGATCTGGTTGGTGCCAGCATCGGCTGCTTCATCCAGTACCTTGTCAGCACGTCGCAGGACCTCGCTTACTTCAGGTGAAGTCTTGTCGATCAGTGTGATGCCTATGCAACATGTTGTATTGATTTTCTCGTCGCCTATATTCACCACGAGGTCCATTACGGCGTTCTGCAGTTCTCTTGCATAATCGTAAGCCGAGTCTTCATCCTGCTTGTAGGCAATGACAGTAAAGCTTGGGTGCATGTATGAAACAACATCGCCTTTATGTGTAGCGCCCTGCAGTACTTTCGCGGCTTCCTTGATAACCGTGTCAGCCTGGATAGCACCTACATTGTTTTTAATATCTTCGAAGTTATCCAGTTGCACTTCCATCAGGGCAGCTTTCATTTCTTCGTCTTCACATTTGCTGATGGTGTTTTCGAGAACATCGAGACAGTACTGGCGATTGTAGAGCCCTGTAAGCTGGTCCTTCTGACTCAGCTCCTTGAGTTTTTCCTGCATGGCTTCACTATCAACATCTTCCTTGCGAATAATGACCTGTATACAAGGTTCGCCTTCAATGCTCGCTGGCGAAAATTCCATTTCACCTTCGAACTGTGTGCCGTCCGGTTTTTGTAAATGTGTTTTATGTGCTTCAGTGGTCGCGTCTTTCTGTAGATAATCACGCAGGAACGATTTGAAATCATCCCTGTTATCAGGTGCGACCATATCCAGAATAGGCATGCCTTCGAGTTCGTCAGATTCTTCGAGTCCGAACAGTTCCAGGTAGGAGGCATTTGAATAAACATGCATACCTTCATGAACGTAAGCAATTGCGTCACGCGAGCTGTCGAGCAGCGAAGAGCAGCGTCGTTCGGATTCTTTCATTGAAGTTTCGAGTTTGTTCATCTGGCGCCAGTTGCGAAGTGCATTGACTTCGCGGTCGATGACCATACGCAGATGCTCCATGTTGCCGTAAGACGACAGGTCAACAGCGCCGTCTCTCATTGCTTCGACTGTGGAGGATTCAGTGCCGTTTTTTTCAACGGCAATCACCGGTACGGGCGTGCCATTCATATGTTTCTTGAGGCAGTCACAGGTGTCTTTGAGTGAGATGAACTCCATACCTTTGGTATACAGAACAAGGTCGGGTTCCTTCTTGGCTATGATTTCACACAGGTCCTCTTCGTCTTCAACGCGGCTTGAACGAGCAGCATAACCCTCGTTGCGTAGTGTGCTGACTACTTTCTCTTCTGTGTCAAATGAGTCATCGATGACGACTAGGTTAATGGTTTTATCTTCCACTTGTGTTACCCGGTTTTAACTCTCTATTGCTTGCGCTGTGTGTCTGATTGTTTGGATTATAGTGATGACCAAAGTTCATCAAAATTATCCTTGTTCTTGGCGGCAGATTTTTCCTTTTCTGCCTTTTCGACCCGTTCCGCTTCCTCGCTGGTGCTGAACTGGAATTGCGTAAACGAGCCGGTATGCTCTTTCACCGAGCCCAGTTGTATCTTCATGGCCTGATCCATAAATGCGATTCTAAGCCGGTCATTGTTCCTGAAAGCGTGCGCGGGAAGTAATACCGTCGGCGGCTGTTTCAGCGGTTTGATGCCAGGCAGCATCAGGCAGTCAAATGGTGCCTCATCTGGCCTGTTGGCTCTTTGCGCGGAAGCAGCCATGACTTTGGGTGATAGCACCTGTACACCAATCTCGAGCCCGTTCTCGCGTGTGTACTGCATCCAGCGAATAACCCCTATGCGCCATGCAAAATCACCACTGGCTTCTTTTTCGCGTAACGCAATGATTTCACCGATCTGTGCTTTTGAAGTGGTATCCGAGTCCCAGCGCAGACAATATCCACCTGCGCTGACATTCACGATTTCCCACTGCAGCTCGTCTTTATCCTTGTTCAGGCCCATTTTCTCATCATCGAGAAACTGCCGTGTTCGCTCGTAGGTCTCGGTTAAAACGCGACCTTTTGCAACCATGTCCCAGGCATCTTCGCCACCATCGCCACCAAGTTCATGATGGGTTACATAGCCGGTATTCAGTTCAGAGCGGGTTTCATCAAAGTCTTCCGGGATGGCTTCCAGCGTAATATCGTGGCGGCGGCCGGGCATGATTTCTTCGGCTTCTTTTTCCAGGTCGATTGGCTGACCTTCACTGGCAATCTCGCTCGCGGCATTCGCGAGGCCGATCGCTGCCTTGATGTGACCACGGCGGTCAGCACGTGAGAAACGACGCTTGGCACAAATCCCCCAGGACATGGCAAGCACCTGCAAGGTTTCCTGTGACAGGGTGCTGCCAACAGCAAGCGAGTCTGTATCGCTCATTTCACTTATCTGCTTGCGAATACTGTCTACCAGTTCTGAGGCATCAAGCGTGCGCACATCGGCATCACCACGGCAATCCCGTTCCGAAAGATAACTGGGTGGTCGGTCCAGGTCCATGCTGGCACAAAAGTAACGATTAATCTGGTTTTCATGCGGATCTTTACCAAGACGGGTAAGCCTGGCCCAGTCGGCCAGTCTTGAGTAGACGCGTTCGGAATCACTTTGGCGCAGCGCAATTGGACGAGCAAGTGAAAACAACAGAACCTGCTTGTAAAAGTCTTCTATTGTTGCCTTTTTGTGTTCGTATTCGTTATCGGGCATGGCCTTGTTCTGAATACCTTTTGATTCTGCATAGGCATACATCTGGTGAATGTCATACCAGGTACCTGCAGGATATGGTTCGTAAACTTCACTGGCACGCAACAGTAATTCAGACAGGTAACGAATGGCGCGTAATATGGCAATCGTTTGTGTTTTTGTATCAACCTTCTTGTCGATTGCATTCGCCGCTTCATACACGATGATCTTGTAACCGTAAGAAACCTCCTGCAGCAGGGACTGGTTCAGGTGTACGATTTTCTGGCTCTTTTCAGGAAGCGGTAATGTACGGTTGATGAAATATTTTTCCAGGTTGTTAAAAATGTTGCGTAGTGGTTCACGCAGCTGTTCCAGGTTTTCCAGGCGGTGCTTGTTTGGCATGGTTTGCCTGTTCAGCTCGCGAACAGCATTGAATATCTGCTTGGTCATCTCGCCCATGTTGGCGTGAGGCAGATCGGACAGCCACTTTTTCAGCTTGCGCGGATGGTTCGGGATGGCATCCGCAGCCGGGGCATTTTGTTCTGGAATATGTAATTTCATCTTCTATCAATTATCGATCTTGCGCGTCAAATAGCCTGACTGCTGTCTTCTTTATATAAAACAACAGGATAGCAATGGATTTATTCTTTTTGTTTTGAACACCACAAGTGTAGCTCAGATCGCGAAAATTGCTGTTTTTGAGCCTTTTCCGGGCTCTTCACGTACCAGCCTGGGTACGAGGAAACCGGGCAATCTTTCCCTGAGGGTATCGATGATTTGAACAGCCCGATTATCAGGCACATCGAAATGCATGGCACCCTGGACCGGGTCCAAAAGATGTAAATAATAAGGCAGTACTCCGGCTTCATACAAGCGCTGGCTCAGATCGATAAGGGCATCGCTGTTGTCATTCACTCCCTTTAACAGCACGCTCTGGTTCAGCAGCCTGATTCCCGCATTTGCCAGCCTGCTCAAAACCCGTATTTCATCAGCGCCCAGTTCATTGGCATGGTTGGCATGGATGATCATGCTGGTTGTGAAGCGGGATCTTTGTAACAGCTCGAGTAGTTCGTCGTCAATGCGTGCGGGCAAGACAACGGGCAACCGGGTGTGGATACGCAGCCATGTTACATGCGGGATACCTTCAAGTTGCTGCAGTAGATCGCGTAGTTTGGCGTTATCCATCACCAGTGGATCGCCGCCACTGAGTATGACCTCGTGTACGTCTCGGTGCTGTTTGATATAGTCAAGCGCCTGTTGCCAGGCCTGTTTGCCCGGGTTGGCCTCACTGTAGGGAAAGTGACGACGAAAGCAGTAGCGGCAGTGTATGGCGCAGGCGCCGGTGGTGACCAGTAATACGCGACCCTGGTACTTGTGTAACAGTCCCGGCGTGGTCATGGCATTGAGATCGCCGACCGGATCCAGTACACCATCACCAGCGGCTTCTTCAAGACCGGGTAATACCTGTTTCAGTAGCGGATCGCTGGCATCACCCGGTTGCATTTTCGTGACATAGGGGCGTGGCACGCACAGACGAAAATCGGGCTGCAAGATGGCTGTATCCAGAAGATGATCAAGCCCCAGCAGTTTGAGTAGTTCTTCAGTCGATGTGATGGCATTAGCCAGCTGGTTTTGCCACCGCGGCGATTCATGCGTATTGACAAGCTGGATTGGTTGCATGAAAGGCTGATTCTCTTGAATAGATATGTGATTTGTCTGGTTATCAGGTTAAAATTGCGCCCTGTAAAAAACAGGTAACAACATGGCATCTTACAATACAAACGAATTCAAAAACGGATTGAATATCATGCTTGATGGCGATCCGTGCTCGATTACCGAGAATATCCTGGTTAAACCCGGCAAGGGCCAGGCATTCAACAGGATCAAGGCAAAGAACCTCAAGACCGGGCGTACGCTTGAGCGCACCTTCAAGACCACCGAGTCGGTTGAAGCCGCGGACGTGGAAGAACGCGACGTAGAGTATTTATACAATGATGGTGAGTACTGGCATTTCATGGAGCCCGAAACCTTTGAGCAGCATGCAGCTGATAGCATAGCCGTAGGGGACGCTGCAAAATGGCTTAAGGGGCAGGAGCCTTGCCAGATGACTCTGTGGAATGGCGCACCCTTATCCATTACCACACCCAACTTCGTTGAACTTGCCGTGAGCCAGACTGATCCCGGGTTGAAAGGTGATACTGCGCAGGGTGGCTCCAAACCTGCGACCCTGGAAACTGGTGCAGAAGTGAAAGTGCCCTTATTTATCGATGAAGGCGATGTGCTCAAAATTGACACGCGTACAGGTGAGTACGTTTCAAGAGCATAAGATTAAAAAGTACCTATGAGTCAGCGCTGGCGACCCACTGCATCGCTGGAACTTATCAAGGCGAGGGCCTGCATGTTGAAGAACATTCGGGCCTTTTTTGATGAACAAGGCGTGCTCGAGGTGGAAACGCCATTACTGTCTTCATCTGCGACCACCGATCCTAACCTTCAAAGTTTTTCCACGCGCTTCTCGGGTAAATCCCTGTACCTGAATACTTCGCCTGAATATGACATGAAGCGATTACTGGTTGCGTATGGTGAGGCAATATTTCAGATCTGCAAGGCATTCCGTGATGAGGAACTTGGCCCAAACCACCAGCCGGAATTCACTATGCTGGAGTGGTATCGCCCGGGCTTCGACATGTTTCAGCTCATGGATGAAGTTGAGCAACTGGTGCGCTTGCTGGTAAGCGAGGATTCGGTATCAACGCAGACGATGCAGCGTTTAACTTATGCGCAGGCTTTCAGGCAGTATGCGGGAATAAATCCCCATACGGTTACAGCAAACGAATGCCTGCAATGTGCAAGTGACAATAACATCGAGCAACCGGTTGGACTCGATGATGACGTTGATGAATGGCTTGACTGGTTGTTAACACAGTTGGTGTTGCCATCAATGCCGTCAGATACATTTACATTCATATACGATTACCCTCAGTCACAATGTGCACTCGCGCGGCTGCGAACCGATGAGTGCGGTCAACAGGTCGCGGCACGATTTGAGCTATTTTATGGTGAACGTGAAATCGCGAATGGTTTTCACGAGTTGCAGGATGCTAAAGAGCAAAGACATCGCTTTGAAGTAGAGAATGCGAGTCGTGTCAATAAAGGACTCAAACCTATGAGCATCGATGAAAAAGTATTGGCTGCGCTTGATCATGGCTTGCCTGATTGCAGTGGCGTTGCCCTGGGGCTTGATCGTTTACTGATGTTATTGACAAATAGTCAGGAAATACAACAGGTTTTAGCCTTCGGTATGACAAGTAAGTGATCGAATATTAAGATAAGCTGAAATATCGTGCTATTTATCCTATATATATAATACCGTTGGTCCATTATGGTGCGAAAGTACTTGAAATCACTCATTAAAGAGTGCATTCTCATTTGTGAGTATGTCTCATTTTTAGCCGGCCAGCGCTGTATTCAAGATGAACATATTCGACTTAATTGAACATGAAAGGTCGCTCCAGGTATGCCTATAACAAGTAAAATTCTTAAATCTTCCTTATTCCTTCTCGGCTTTATTTCGGTAACAGCACAGGCGGATAATGTTGTAACTGTCGGTGTCGCGCCTCACGGTGGTTATGTCATTCTGGGGGGTACAGTTATACCACTGAAGGAGGTCACTTTATCTGCGCAGGTACCGGGTGTTGTGGAGTCAATTGCAGGTGAAGAAGGTGACGAGTTTTCTTCGGGAACAGAACTCGTTCTAATCGATGATGCACAGTTGCAGGCCAGGAAGCGCGCAGCTGAAGCGCAACTGAACTCAGCCTATACAAGTATGCAAAATGCGCAGGTTCAGTACACGCGTGAACTATGGAATCCGCGTGTTTATAACCCAAGACCAATGGCCGGGATGGAGTTCCCCGCCATGTTTGGTAACTTTTTTGATGGTGGTGGTAGCGACGGATTGTTTGGCAGTGGCGGTGACAAGGGTATTGAGCGTCACGCTGACCTCGTAACCCAGGGTTCGCAGGTGCAGAATGCGCGTGCCGCTATTCAACAGGCAGAGTCCGGGTTGCGTGAGATTGAAGCCAAGATTCGCGATGCCAAATCACTGGCTCCGTTCGATGGCGTAATTACCGACAAGCTGGTTGAAGTCGGTGATACCGTGCAGCCGGGCCAGCCCTTGATCAAATTCTCCTATTCCAAGTTCCTGCGTATCAGGACCGAAGTGCCTTCACGACTTGTTCCTGGCTTGCACAAGGACATGGTCGTGCCAGCACGCCTTGATGTGAACAATACCCGTGTCAACGCACGTGTTGCCCAGATTGCGCCCAAGGCAGATGAGCGGCAACACACTATTACCGTGAAGTTTGACCTTCCCGAAGGTGTACCCGGTGGCCCTGGTATGTACGCAGAGGTGATGGTGCCGGATGTCAACTCCCCAACCCGTGCCTTGCCTGTTATACCCAAGTCGGCCATATCCAAGCGCGGCAGTTTGCCTTCAGTAAAAGTACTGGATGAAAACGGCGTTCCAAAATTACGCTTGATCCGAACCGGTATAGAGCTGGATGCAAATCATGTCATTGTGCTTTCAGGCTTGAAGCCGGGTGAACGCGTGTTGACGCAGTCGGATAACGATGGTCCTCCGGTTAGTTGGGATAAACCTAAGTAGCTACCCGGGTATTTAAATGCAATAACGACCAAAGGCGTGTTGCAAGGGTGTGTTCACTGCAAATGGCAGTGAAAACATAAACCAGCAAGAGTTAATTAAGAAACAATGGCAGAGCAACAGGACAACGACAAGAAAAAGGCACAAGCATCTTCGGAAAGCGAAGAGGCGGTCACTGAGATGCCACCCGGTGAACATCATGACCTGGGTATCGCCGGTAATATAGCAAAAACCTTCATCAATACGCCGGTAACCCCGATGTTGTTGATTGCCTGTCTGTTGATTGGTGTGATGGGCCTGATATTCACCCCTCGCCAGGAAGATCCACAGATATCGGTGCCATTGATTGACCTGTATATTTCCTACCCTGGTGCTTCTGTATACCAGGTTGAGTCACTGGTTACTGACCCGCTCGAACGTCTACTCTCCGAAATTCCGGGTGTACGTCATGTTTACTCGGGCACCGAGCGCGGCAAAGCCATGGTTGCTGTTCAGTTCTATGTTGGCGAGGACCTGGGCGACTCCATTGTAAAAGTTCACGAAAAGATACGCTCTAACCGGGACAAGATACCGCCCGATGTAATGATGCCGCTGATCAAGCCGATCGCGGTCGACGATGTGCCAACGGTCAGCGTAACCCTGTGGTCGCGTGAGATCGATGACAGTACCCTGCGCATTCTGGGTAACGACCTGCTGCAGGAACTTGGCCAAATCAAGAATACCGGTAAAGGCTTTGTTGTAGGTGGCCGCGCAGACCAGATCCGTATTGAGGTCCTGCCCGAACGTCTCGCCGGCTATGGTATCAGTTTGCAACAGGTTGCCGAGACAGTTAAAACAGCTAACTCTGAAGCGAATGTGGGTGCAGTTGAATCCGGTAGTACATCGTTCACTGTCTATTCCGGCACCTTCCTGAGAACGGCCGATGCGATTAACAGACTGGTTGTCGGTACTGCCAATGGCGCGCCTGTTTACATGCGTGACATCGCTCAAGTATCACATGGCCCCGAGGATGCCAGCCAGGTTTCCTATTTTTATTCCGGACCCGCTTACCGGGGTGAGAACCGCGCTAATGGTGATCCTGCAGTTACCGTTACCATCGCCAAGAAAGAGGGCAGTAATGGTGTGACCGTGTCCAGGGATATTCTGGCCAAGGTCGAAGAACTCAAGGGTACACTGATACCGGATAATGTATTTTTGCATGTCACACGTGATTACGGTAAATCAGCTAACGACAAGGTAAATGAGTTATTAAAGGCCATGTTCGAGGCCTGTATTATCGTATCGATCCTGTGTCTGATTGGTCTGGGTGTACGTGCCGCGTTCGTTGTTATCACGGTTATTCCAATCGTAATTCTGCTAACGATCTGGTGGGCCATGATGGTGGATTACACCATCGACCGTGTGAGCCTGTTCGCACTGATTTTCTCCATCGGTATTCTTGTTGATGACGCGACCGTGGTGGTCGAGAACATATTCCGGCACTGGTTGATAAAAGGGCGAACGAACATCAATGATGCTGTCGACGCGGTTCGTGAAGTCGGTAACCCGACGATTCTTGCGACATTTACCATTATCGCCGCGCTACTACCAATGGGTTGGGTGAGTGGCCTGATGGGGCCATACATGCGTCCGATCCCTGTACTCGGCGCTTCGGCCATGTTCTTCTCTCTGATCGCAGCTTTTGTATTCACGCCATGGTTTGCGTTAAAGGTGAGACCGAAACTTGCAGCACTGGAAGCAGCAGAAAAACGTGAACAGCGGACACACAAAATTATCGGTAAATTTTACCGGCCAATCATCATGCCACTGGTGGAAAGCAGAAAGCTGGGTATCCTTTTTCTTATCAGTGTTATTGGCGTAACAGCTGCAACCTGTTTGCTGTTCTATCCAACCCAGTGGGTAGCAGTGAAGATGCTGCCGTTTGATAACAAGCCTGAGTTCAGTGTCATCATCAATATGCCAGAAGGAACCGCCTTACCGGTTACCGCTAACGTGGCTCATGAGCTGGCTGAAGCAGTCAAACAAATACCAGAGGTAGAGGCCGTTCAGTCATTTTCGGGTACTGCGCAGCCGTTCAACTTCAATGGCATGGTGCGTCATTACTACATGCGTAGTAAGCCATGGGAAGGTGATTTGCTGGTATTGTTGAAAGACAAGCAGGAAAGGGAACGCGGTAGTCACGCGATTGCTGTAGAAGCTCGTTCGATATTACAGCCGATTGCTGAGCAATTTGGTGCACGAATCGCTGTTGTAGAAATGCCACCGGGGCCACCGGTACTGCAAACCGTGGTTGCTGAAATCCATGGCCCGGATGAACACACGCGACGTGAAGTTGCGCGCAAAATGACCGAGTTCTTTGAGCAGGCCGAAGGCGTGGTTGATGTCGACAATTATCTGATTGATCCTCACCAGTACTGGCGTTTCGAAGTTAATGTCGATAAGGCATCTCGCCGTGGCATTAACGTTGCTACGATCAATAACACGCTGGCCATGGCCATGGGTGGATACAAACTCGGAGACGTCAAACTTGCTTCCGTTATCGAGCCGACTTATATCGTTATCCAGGTGCCATTAGCAACACGCTCGCAGGTAAACCAGTTGAGCAATCTTCCGGTGATGAGCTCAAGCGGAATTACCGTGCCTTTGAGTGAACTGGGTGATTTCATCCTGGTTGAAGAAGACCCAATCATTTATCACAAGGATTTGCGTGCCATTGAATACGTGGTAGGTGAAATGGAAGGCCGCCTTGGTGCGCCGATTTACGGCATGTTTAATATTGAAGCCTTTAGCGATGAATACACCACGCCTGATGGTGTGATCATGGAAGGTATGCCATTCAACCTGATTGGCCCACCGGATAATGATGATCAGTCTGGCTTCGAGTGGACGGGTGAGTGGACAGTTACTTTCGAGACGTTCCGAGACATGGGTATCGCATTCATGGCAGCGCTGGTACTGATTTATGGCCTGATTGTCTGGGAGTTCCGTGATTTTGCAATCGCTGGCCTGATCATGTCCCCCATACCTTGCACCATGATTGGTATCGTTCCGGGACACTGGTTGCTGGGTGCTGAATTCACCGCAACCTCCATGATTGGCATGATCGCGCTCGGTGGGATTATCGTGCGCCAGTCCATTTTGATTGTTGAGTTCGTGAAAATTGAAGTGGCGAAAGGTCGTCCGGTACGTGAAGCAGCCGTCGCGGGTGCTGAAATTCGTATGCGCCCGATCCTGATTACATCGCTGACACTGATGGCCGGTGCCTACGCGATTATCTTTGATCCGATCTTCCAGGGCATGGCGGTGAGTCTGCTGTTCGGTGCTGGTGTTGCGACTTTGATGGCCGTGATAATTATCCCATTAGGTTGCATCAGCCTGCGCAAGCGTTTTTACCTCGAAACCGATATGGATTCTGGTGAATTAGAGCTGAGTCCGGATTTCGAGAGGATCGAAGGCGAGGCTATAGAAGCAGCCGATGATGTGGTTGAAGAATACAAGACGCCGTTATGGATGCGTATCTACGCTGGCATTATTAGCCTGTTTAGCTGGATATTCCTGATTCTGCGTTCCGTATTCATAATGCTGAAGATGCTGGTCGGTGGTATTTTGAGTAAGTTCGGCAAGTCGGATGAACCACCGCCACCATCATCGACGCCACCATCATCTCCGCCTTCAGGGCCTGCGCCAACAGCGCCGGATTCAACGCCTGCCGCGAGTGAACAGAATAAGACTGAAAAAGCGGCGCCAAAGAAAAAGACAAAGAAAGCTGAATCTGCCACGGCTGAAAACAGGCCCGCTGAGCCCAAAAAAACGGCTCCAAAAAAAGCCACACCAAAGAAAGCTGTACCCAGGAAAGCCGAGCCTAAAAAGGCAGAAGCCAAAAAGCCTAAAAAGTCAGAGGCCAGGAAGGCCACACCAGAGAAGGCCGCTGAAGTTAAAAAAGCACCGGTGAAAAAGGCAGCGCAGGAGACAGCGCCTGTGCCTTCAGCAGAGCTTGTTGCGCAAAAACCTGCGCCTGCGGCGAAGAAGGCAGCTGCAAAGAAGACAACTGCGAAAAAAACCGAATCCAAAACATCTACGCCTGAAAAAGCACCTGTTAAAAAGGCGCCAGTCCGTAAAACCGCTCCAAAAGGTCGACGCGGCATTCGCCTTAAGATAGAAGATGAATAGGAGTAAGTTGATGTACGTCATGAAGAAAACACCCCCCATCCTTATGATGTCTCTAATATTATTGTCAGCTGGAGTACAAGCTGAAGCTGATATGTCTGTATCTGGCGCTGAAGCGAGTGAAATTCGACAGGCTCAGCTACCGCCGGCATACCCGGTCTGGCCTGAAAGGTTCAGGCAAGAAGATACGATGCCGCCGCCACCACCAGGGCCGTACATGTCATCAGCCCTGTCGCGTATTGATGCTTTCCCCTCAGGTGACCGGGCAGATGAGTATCGCAAAGGGCGATCAGAGTCACCTTTGTTCAAACCTGAAATGCCCTGGCCAGAAGGACGTGACAGGCCTCAACGATGGGTGCCGGAAGAGGGTGAATACCATTATGTGCCTGATGGCCTTGAAGAACAACTTGAAGCTCAAATGCGTGCACGGGAAGTACCACCTGAGCCAGCGTGGAGACAGCAGTATCCACAGAGACCACCAATACAGAGGCCGCCGGTTCAGAGGCCGCCTCCTGTCAGACCCGGGTATTATGGATACCGCGGGTACTAACAAAGAGCGCTCTGGTTTAGCCTGCTAATGGTTAAACGGGTGATGGAATGTGGTTGTGATGAACTGGTCGAGAACAAGTGTCGTTCTGTTTTTGATCGTATTCATTCAGGATTCAGTTTCTGAAGGATTGAACGATAACATTTACGCTGAGGAATCATTTGCTTCTGGTGAGCTAAACGGTGAACGGCTGGCGGAATCGCGTGGCAATCCCTGGGCATTGCCAGATCCGTGGCAACAGCGGGGTCCACCTTCCTACATAACGAATCCGCGATACGTTACACCGGAAGACCTGGAGCAGGACAGCAAGAAGGAAGAGAAGGAAATACCTGCGCAACAGGAACAGCGTTATCAACCTGGTTATGTGTCTCCCTACGGTATGTATTCCACACCAATGATGGGTACGCCGTATGGGGGCTTGCCAGGTTATATGACTTATCCAGGCATGGGTGGATCGTCGTTTTATGGTATGCCATATTTCGGCAACGTACCCGGCTTTGGTGGTGATCCATTGCTGACGCCGTATGGCGGCAGCAATTGGCCGGGTATGCCTTATGGAAATATGGCACCATATCCGACTCAGGACGAGTAAGTCGGTCGTGACACAAGAATCTACTGCGATGAGTTCTTTTGGGATTCAGTCAGTGGTACCCGTTGGTGTTGAGTAAACTCCCTCGATTCAATGCCACACAAATTCGAAGAGGGTGAAAAAGGTAAATCAATGAAAACATTGAAAGTGATGGCTGCTGCTGCAGCTCTGGTCATTTCCACATCTGCAAGTGCATGGTGGGGAGACGACGGCTATGGTCGTGGCGATAGTCGCGGATATGGTTATGGCGATGGTTCAGGCTATGGTTCAGGTTATGGCTCAGGCTACGGTGACACCTATGGTGATCTGGACAGTGAGGTTGATGGCGATTTCTCCATGAACTTCTCTGGTCGTGGTTCAGGTCGTGGCCGTGGTCGTGGTGAAGGCCGTGGTCGTGGTGACCAGCGCTACTATGGTCGTGGTGATTACCGCGGCGATTATTACGGTGATTACCGTGGTGACTGGCGTGATGGTCGTGGCTACTATGGTGGTCCACGTTATGCGCCTTATGGTTATGCGCCTCCACCACGTCCAGCAGCACCTGCAGCGCCTGCAGCGCCAGCAGCACCTGCGCAGTAAGTTGTGTGGTTTCCGTGGCTGGCGGCTGTTACAGCTGCCAGCCATCTGGATTTATTAAGTGTGAAAAAACGTTTTAATTTATTACTAATTCTTTTAACCATCGCCTTTAGTTCTAAAACACAGGCGGTGTCATTCACTGCCGATGCGGTTCAGTTGCGTGGCAGTGATGTCAGTCATGCCAGAATGTACTGGTCTGACGGTAACGTACGTTTTGAATACCTGGACCAGGGCGTACCCATGGTTCAAATCTTCGATACCAGGAACAAGAAAATCACCTGGCTGGATACAGAAAAAAAGTTGTATGTTCAGCGTGATATGAATCAGGAGCAGATGAGGCTTGGTACCGAACAGCAGCCCACAAGTGAAAATCCCTGTGACAATTTCCCCGGCGCTGAATGTACGCATCTTAAAACCGTTGAGCTGAAAGGTCGCCAGGCTGAGAAATGGCTGATTACGATGGATGTTAGCGGACGTGATATGCACATATTTCAGTGGCTGGACAAGCAATACAAGATTCCATTACGCCAGGAAAATCCTGATGGCACAGTGCTTGATGTCAAGCTGCTTGATAACCAGGAATTCAATGGCAGAAAAGTCCGAAAAGTGGATATGATCGTTTTCTCGCCCGACGGCAGTAGTGTGCACGGTATTCAGTGGATCGACGCCGAACTTGGTATCGTGGTTCGCCAGCAAGACGATGATGGTGGTATCGACGAATTACGCAATATCACGGTAGAAACCATGCATGCAGGTTTATTTGAAGTCCCCGATGGTTATAAAACAGTCGATTCCCAGTTAACCGAATTCAAAACAGAACAGTCCGTGAACAGCGGAAGCAAAAAATAACACAAGGGTACGTATATGTTGACTGTTATCGGTAATTTGAAAGGGGGAACAGGTAAGAGCACAGTGGCTTTCAACCTTGCTGTCTGGCTGGCGCATGAAAAGTCAGGCGTACGAGTATTCGATCTTGATCCCCAGGCCACGCTCAGCGATACCGCTGAGATTCGTGAAGAAGATGGTTACGAGCCACCGTTAATTGTTTCCAATGATATTGAAGAGCTGGAAGCGCTAAGCAAAGCCAAAAAGGGTAAAAAAGCACCACAGATAATTGCCGATGTTAGTGCCACGAATATGCCGGATCTGGAAAAGGCAATTTCACTGGCAAAAAGAATTTTGATACCGGTACAACCCAGCCAGGCTGATATCTGGTCAACACAGCGATTCCTTAAGATAGTTTTATCGAATATTGATAAGAAAAAGAAACCGGAAATTCTTGGCTTCATTAACCGTGCAGACACGCATATCGGTGTCCGGGAAACGGGCGAAGCGGAGGAAGCGATCAAGCTGCTGCCCAACATCGAACACCTGGATGTCCGGCTATACCAGCGTACGGCTTACCGGCGCTCATTCAGCGAAGGGCTGGCCGTGTTTGAACAGGACCCGATGGGTAAAGCGGCGTGGGAAATGAAACATCTCGCAAAAAAGCTTTATTAATCAGATGGATGGTAGTAGATAGCAATGGCTAACAATGGTTTAATCAAGTTATACAGATTCTGGAGATTATTATGAAATTGATCCGGTGGATTTTAAGTAACATCATTCTCATCGCATTTGTTCTGGCGCTGACCTATGCCTATGTCTACTGGGACAACCTGACCGGTGAAGATACCCCGGCTGGTAAGGCACTTGCCTACTTGTCTGAAGAATTCGATGAGGTTCGCGAGTTTCTCGATGAATATGATATTTCTACAGGCGGTGAAGCCGATGAGGTCGTCGCAGAAGCTGAAAGCACGGCGGTAGACGTTGCTGCGCCAGCCCAGCAACCTGCCCAGCAGCCCCCTCAGCAACCCCTGCAACAGCCTGTTGCGGCGGTTCAGCCAACTCAACCGGTACAACCGCAACCAATGACACGTCCGCAACCGGGATCAGAAACACGTCCACCGATGCAGCCATTTGCGTCTCGTGAGCCTCAACCACCGGTTGAACCTGCTCAGGCACCATCAGCTGCTGCGGCGGGTACTGAAGTGTCAACCCGCGAGTTGTGGATCGATGCACGCGAGGAATTTCATCGCGGTAATATCGAGGCTTCTGTGAATAATTACAAGGCTGTGATCGCCAATAGCGAGAATAACTATGATGCTTACGGCGAGTTAGGCAATGTTTATCTGAACAGCGGTAACCGCAAAGAAGCCGCTGCGGCCTATTATGAGGCGGCAGCCATTCTGGTTAAACAGGGGCAGCGCGCGCGTGCTGCCAGCTTGATGCACATGCTCGGCAGGCTTGATCCGGGAAAAGCACAGGCGCTTCAAAATCTGCTTTCGCCTCCGTCAGAAATCTAAATAAAACAAAAAGATAAAGGGTATTAGAATGGGTGCAATTCGAAATTTATTAGCCATTATTGGTCTTGTTGCGGTTATTGCTGCGGGCTTTGCCTACACAAAAATTCAGCCGATGATGAGTTCACTCGATCAGTTTGAAGACAAATCGATGGATGTATTTATCGATATGGGTGAAAAACTGATTGAAACACAGAGCATGGCTGAGGCCAGCATCTGGAAAATACCTGTCGAAGAAGGCATGACTGCTGCCGATGTTGAGGAAACCATGAAGTTTGTTGCAAATGAACACAACTTCAAGAATGTTGGTGAAATGCCATTGTACAAGGAAGTGGAAGCCATGAGCGGGCAGCCATATCGGTATGTTAAAATATTCATGTTTTGTAATGCACTGACTGCATCACGCATGCTGGACTACAGTGATGCCTTTTCCAGCTACCTGCCATGCCGAATTACCCTGATTGAGGATAAAGAAGGCAAATTATGGCTCTATACTCTTAACATGGACGGTATGATTTATGGCGGCAAACCACTGCCACCCGAGCTCAAGGCAGAAGCTGAAAATGTTAAAGAAATTATTCTCGATATTATGAATAGAGGCGCTACCGGCGAATTTTAATATATGGCTGACGAGAAGAAGCCTGATGCTTCTGATACAAGCACATCCAGTACCAATGCAGACAAGGCCGAAACGCCGGCTGCAAAGGCTTCTTCTGCGCCTGTAAAAAAAGCTGCGCCCAAGAAAAAGGCTGCTGCCAAGAAACCCAAGCCTGAGAAGATGGCGGCTGCTCTGACTGAGCAGGAAAGAAAAGACGCTGAAACCATCATCAAGAAAAAGATGAGCGTTGAGGAAGAGAAGAAAGCACTCGATGCCATTATCACCGGGGCTTCAACCGCAGAAGAAAAAAAGAAGGCGATCGATGAGCTCAAGAAACTGCACGTTGCCGATGACATCATCAAGTCACGCAGATCTGATACGCCCGAAGGTGTCAAAGAAGTAAAACAGAAAGCTTCAGCGGCCAAGCTAGCGGCTTCAGAAAAGATCCTGAGCCAGGGTTATGTCGCCGATGCCGATGTGGCGCTAGGGCGTCTTGCAGATACTTTTGACAAGAGCGCGCGACGTTGGGAAATGGTTGTCTACCCGACCATGTTCGCTTTTATTCTGCTCGCCGGTTATGGTTTCTACCTGATTTATCACCTGACGCATGATATCGCGGTGCTGTCACACAGTGTGACCCGCATGGCGACTATCGTGTCGGATGCAACCCCAAGGGTAACTTCGGATATGCGTGACATGTCTCAGGATATGCGAGACATGTCCGGTGAGATCCGCACCATGTCCTACCAGATGGAAGCTCTGAAACCGATGAGTAATAACATGGCTCATATGACGCAGACCATGAGTAATATGAACCGCTCAGTTTATGGTATGCAACGAGACATGGGTGGCTTGAATCGCACCTTGTCGGGCGGCCCCATGGGTTTCATGAACGATATGATGCCGTTTACATCGGATTCCTATTCGTCGCCATTGCCGCCACTGCCAATGAACAGTGGACAGCCTGTGTATATACAGCCTATGCCGTCCCCGGTGCCTCAATTACAGAGACAGGCGCCCGGGCAACCAGCTGCTGGTGGCAGTTAAGCTGACAGGTAACAACCTAAGGAGCAGATGATGTTGGCCAGACCCGATAAAGCAATCAGAGAGCGACTGGCCAAGCTCGAGTCGCATCTGGAAAATGAAAATCCGCTATTGCTGGATGCGGTCGTTCGTTTTAAAAAGCTGGATAGAATTGCCTATCGCATGGGCTTGCTCAAAACCAGCGAGTCGTATGCGACACGTATTCCATGGTGGCCGCTGGTTACCGTTCTTGGCACTTTTTCCGCCGGCAAGTCTTCATTCATCAATCATTTTCTGGGCCAGAAGCTGCAGTTAACTGGCAACCAGGCCGTCGACGATAAATTTACCGTCATCTGTTATTCATCACAGGAAGAGAACCGGGTGTTGCCTGGTATTGCGCTGGATTCTGATCCACGTTTCCCCTTCTACCAGATGAGTGATGAAATCGACAAGGTGTCGGAAGGGGAAGGTCGTCGTATTGATGCCTACCTGCAGATGAAGACATCGAATTCTGAAAAAGTCAGTGGCAAGATCATCATTGACTCCCCGGGGTTCGATGCTGATGAACAGCGCAATACTATCCTGAGGCTTACCAACCATATTCTCGATATTTCCGACCTGGTGCTGGTGTTCTTCGATGCACGACACCCGGAACCAGGTGCGATGCATGATACGCTGGATCATCTTGTCGGCGATACGATTAGTCGCAATGATTCAGAAAAGTTCCTGTATATCCTCAACCAGATTGATACCGCGGCAAAAGAAGACAACCCTGAGGCGGTAGTGGCTGCATGGCAGCGTGCCATTGCACAAAAAGGCCTCACCGCAGGTCGTTTTTATGCTATTTACAACGAAGAAGTGGCTGTGCCAATCGAAGACGAGACGGTTCGCAAGCGTTTTGAATCAAAACGTGATACCGATATCGCTGATATCTATGAGCGCATTCATCAGGTGGAAGTCGAGCGTTCATATCGAATTATCGGTGCACTGGACCACATCGCCAATGATATCGAAAATGTTGTCGTACCAAAGGTGAGTGCGGCGATGAGTCGCTGGATGAAGACTGTGCTGGTTGGTGATGCCATTGTCTTTGGCCTGATCATGACAGCGATGGCATTGCTGAGTAACTGGTTCAATCCGTGGGGGCTGTTCGCTTTTGATTTCACCGAGGCTGCAGTGATGTCATCGTTAAAGGTAATGTTGATTGCAGCGGTTGCCGGTACGGTACATTTCAGTATTCGCAGTTTTGTCGCAAAACGCATGGCAAAACGTATGGAGACGGATACACTGGCCGGTAGTATAAAAAATGCCTTTCTCAGAAATACGCGGCCGATTCGTAGCGTGTTTCAACCGACACCGAACGGATGGTCATCACGTACCCGCCGGCTGCTGTCTGCCGTGGAAGCGGATGCAAGTGAATTTGTACAGACGATGAACGATCGGTTTACCAATCCTTCAGGCGTTATCGAAGAATCACCACAGGCTGAAATGCTGAAAGTGGTTGAAACGCATGATGAATCAGAAAATGTTGCTGTAGAGCGAAAAAAGGATAATGTGAACTAGGGCATTGTTCACAATGCTCAAGCTAACGAGCAGCGATCAAACTTGCATACGGCCGACAGACTGCCCCATAACAACAGTTTTACCCGGCTGTATGGCATCATCCCAGTTAAATCCTGCGGTGGTAACCAGTATCACGGTTGAGCCCAGGTTAAAACGACCCATTTCATCACCACGCTGTAGAGTGATTTCGCCTTCTGCATAGTCGAAGTGGGTGACACCGCTGTTGCCGGGTGATACCAGTCCATGCCAGACCACTTCCGTGGCTGATACATTGATTGCACCTACCAGTACCATCGCCATCGGCCCCTGTTGGGTTTCAAACAGACAAACGCAGCGTTCGTTACGTGCAAACAGTCTCGGGATGCTGTTGACAGTGTGTTCGGCCACGCTGAACAGCCTGCCTGGCACGTAAATCATCTTTCTGAGTTGACCATCAAGCGGCATATGAATCCGGTGATAATCACGGGGTGATAAATACAGGGTAGTAAACTCGCCGTTCTCGAAAGGTTTCGCTACTGCGTAATCACCACCGAGCAGTTCCAGCAAACTGAAATCGTGGCCTTTTGCCTGGAAAATGCGGTCACCGTCAATTTTCCCAGCCTGGCTTACGCTGCCGTCGACGGGGCATACCCAGTTCACCGGATCGGCATCCAGGGGACGGCGTTCAGGCTTGATCGCGCGCGTGAAAAAAGCATTCAGGCTTGCATAGGCATACTTGTCAGTAATAACCGCATCGTCCATGTTGACAGTGTTCAGTTTTGTATAGATACGAATCGCCAGGTTTTTAAACGGTTTCCATTGAATGCGAGCGATCCTGAACATGCACCATGAGATCGCATGATGCGGTAACAGGTAAAAAGGGAAAGCGAGCAGCTTCTGCTTTAATGTCGCGCTCATAAATAAACGGCTAATCAGTGATGATGATGTTCGTGATGCGAGTGGTCTTCAAACGCCTTTTTCACTTCCAGCTCAATGTCTAACTTGGTGCCATGATCAAACGTCATCGTGCATTCGGTTGTATCGCCGGCTTTCAGGCGCTGCGATGGCGTGAACAGCATGATGTGGTAACTGCCGGGTTCCAGTTTGAGTTCAGAGTGGGCAGGTATCGTCAGTGCCTCCTGGTGCTGCATGCGCGCCATACCATCCTGTTCAACAGTGCGATGGAATTCTGCGCGTTCAAAGTTACTGCATGTAATTGACGTGGCCTGCCTGTCTTCACTGGTTTCGTTTTCTATTTCCATGTAAGCCGCCATTACTTTACTCACGGGTGGAGCTTCTGCAATCCAGGCGTCCTCAATTTCTAACGCATTATCTGCGTAGGTATTCATGCTGGTGGCTAATAAGACAAGTCCGGGTAACAGTAATTTCATATGTATGTACATTCGGGAAAAAAACAAGGGTGAATTATAACTGACTCGTAAAACACGATGTGATTAAATCCGTAAACTATGAACGTTCGTGCCATTGCAGGTGAATTGCATACAATACGAGATCTGGTTCGCTGGGGTATGAGTCAGTTTACACAGGCGGATCTCTGCTTCGCGCACGGTATGCCAAACGCGCTGGATGAGGCGGTCTACCTGTGTCTTGCGACCCTGCATTTACCACCAGACCTGAGTGAAAGTTATTTTGACTGTAATCTCACACACGAAGAGAAGTGTGCCGTGTTGGAAAATTACAGGGTTCGGCTGGCTGAGCGTAAACCGGCGGCCTATATCACCAACGAGGCATGGTTTGCGGGTCTGAGCTTCTACGTTGATGAGCGCGTACTGATACCGCGCTCGCCGATTGCTGAGCTGATACACCAGCATTTTGAACCCTGGGTTGATGCGGACAAGGTAAGCCGTATACTCGATTTATGTACGGGTAGTGGATGTATTGCTATTGCCTGTGCCTATGCGTTCGAGCAGGCGCATGTCGTTGCCAGTGATATATCTGCGGATGCACTGGAAGTGGCAGATATTAACCGGGATGATCATGGTCTGCAGGATCGCCTGCAGCTGATCGAATCCGATTTGTTCAACAGCATCCCGCAACAACGCTTCGATATCATTGTTTCAAACCCGCCGTATGTATCCGAGGCAGAAATGTCCACGCTGGAGAAAGAGTTTCGCCATGAGCCCGGCGGAGGACTCGTGGCTGGATCAGATGGCATGGACAAGGTTGTACAAATACTGAAACAGGCGCGGCAATATCTTTCCGATCATGGCATCCTGGTTGTCGAAGTTGGGTATTCAATGCAGGCATTGATCGATCTGTTACCGGAAGTGAGCTTTACCTGGCTGGAGTTTGAACATGGCGGGGATGGCGTATTCCTTCTGACCGCGTCTCAGCTTGATGAATACCAGCCGATGTTCGATGCACTCTGAATGATGGTAACATCACCCCTCACTGGATAAACCTCAACAGGATCACAGCTACAAATCATGTCCGGCAATACTATTGGCAAACTGTTTACAGTAACCACCAGCGGCGAATCACACGGCGCAGCCTTGCTTGGCATCGTCGATGGTTGCCCGCCCGGGCTGAAACTGGAAGAGGCAGACCTGCAAACCGATCTTGATCGTCGTAAGCCCGGTACCTCGAGACATACGACGCAACGTCGTGAGGATGACGAAGTCAAAATCCTGTCAGGTGTGTTCGAGGGTGAGACCACCGGTACCAGTATCGGTCTGCTGATAGCGAATACGGATCAGCGCTCAAAAGATTACAGCAAAATCATGAATTCGTTCCGCCCGGGGCATGCGGATTACACCTATCAGCAGAAATACGGCTTACGCGATTACCGCGGTGGCGGTCGTTCCTCTGCGCGTGAAACAGCTATGCGTGTTGCGGCCGGGGGTATTGCAAAAAAATACCTGAAAGATCGTTACGGAATCAACATCTACGGTTACATGTCGCAACTTGGGCCCATCGCGATGCAGATGCAGGATCGGGATGAGATCAACAACAACGCGTTCTTCTGTGGCAACAGGGATCAGCTTGCAGAACTCGAGGCCTACATGGATGCCTTGCGCAAGGAAGGTAACTCGGTTGGCGGAAAAATTACCGTGGTCGCCGAGGGCGTGCATCCCGGATTAGGCGAACCCATTTTTGATCGTCTCGATGCGGATATTGCGCATGCCATGATGGGTATTAATGCAGCCAAGGGTGTTGAGATCGGTGATGGCTTTGGTTGTGTCACTGCCAAAGGGACCGAGTTCCGTGATGAGATAACACCACAGGGTTTCAAAAGTAATCATGCCGGTGGCGTGCTTGGTGGAATATCTTCAGGCCAGGATATAGTCGTGCACACGGCGTTCAAACCGACTTCGAGTATCAGGCTCACTGGTGATACTGTCGATAAAGACGGGAATGCCACTGAAATTGTCACGCATGGGCGTCATGATCCCTGTGTCGCCATCCGCGCCACACCAATCTGTGAAGCAATGCTGGCTATCGTGTTGATGGATCATGTATTGCGTCACCGCGGTCAGAATGCTGATGTCGAATCGGCTACCCCGGTCATTCCTGCACATAGCTGAAGCCACATCGGCGTGATATACCTGCCTACCTGCCAGGCCGTAATCCTGTTCTATTCATTACACAACACGGGTTGGTATTGAATGGTTAACCAGCAGGCGCCCGCTATTCCATACTGGCGACTATCAGGTTTTTACCTGTTCTATTTTGCGTCGCTGGGTGTGCTGGTTCCTTACTGGAGCCTGTATCTGAAACATCTTGGTTACAGCAGTCTTGTAATCGGCAGTCTGGTAGCGATCCTGCCAATGACTAAACTGGTGGCGCCCTATATCTGGGGCTGGCTAGCAGACCACACCCGGCGTTCTATGCTGATTATTCGTATCGCCAGCGTACTCGCCTTGCTGAGTTTCTCGCTGGTGCTGGTGAATAGCGAACTGTGGTGGCTGGCATTAAGCATGTTGCTGTTCAGTTTTTTCTGGAACGCTACCTTGCCGCAGTTCGAAGCCATGACGCTGAATCATCTCGGTGAGCATTCACATCGTTACAGCATGATCAGGCTCTGGGGGTCCCTCGGATTCATCCTGGTGGTGGTAATTCTGGGTGATCTTCTCGATCGCTACAGCACCGATGTGATTCCCTATGTTGTGCTACTGACTTTTCTCGGTATTGCGGTATTCAGTTTTGTGGTGCCTGAAAAACTCACCGCGCCGCATACCGAGCATGCCCATATCTGGCATGTAATAAAACGGCCAAAAGTGATTGCATTTCTTGTTGTCTGCTTTCTCATGTTGTGCAGTCACGGGCCTTATTACACGTTTTACACCATTTATCTTGAAGAGGCCGGTTATGACTCGCATATGATCGGTATCCTGTGGGCAACCGGTGTGCTGGCTGAAATCATTATCTTTCTGATCATGCATCGCCTGCTGCCAGCGCACGGTGCCAGAAAACTGTTACTGATCACTTTATTGCTGACTTCGTTACGCTGGTTGTTGATCGGGTTTTTTGTAAATGATCTGGGCATACTCTTTCTGGCGCAGCTGATTCATGCGTTTTCGTTTGGTGTATTCCATGCCGTTGGTATTTCACTGGTGCATGATTTCTTTACCGGTAGCCATCAGGGCAGAGGACAGGCGCTGTATTCAAGCGTGAGTTACGGTGCGGGTGTGGCAACAGGCAGTTTCATCAGTGGTATTGTATGGGATCAGTGGGGAGCTGCCTCCCTGTTCATGTTCGCTTCCGTGTGTACCCTGGTTGCCAGCGTGATTGTCTGGCGCTTTATTGGCAGTCAAAAACAGGAGCCCTGGCAATCAGCTTGAAGTGTGTTGCTGCAGCAGGTCTGACAGTGCACTGGCCGGATTCGAGAGCGTTCTTGCTGCATGGTAGATAACACCCAGTTCACGTTTCATCTTTGATTTATTGACAGAAAGTTTTACCAGGCTTTTATCAATCATTGATTCCGGCAGTACACCCCAGCCCAGGTTGTTCTGTATCATTGCCTTGATCGTTTCCAGGTAGTTACTCTCCATCACGACCCTGTTTTGTGTACCCAGTTGCAGCGCTTTTTCTACAATGTTGCGCGTATGCGTATTGCTTGCCTGCAGAATGACGCCATGCTGTTTCAACTCGCGCCGGCTTACCGTTTTCTGTTTCGCCAGCGGATGTTCCGGTGCACATACGCAATACATCGGGTCTGTCCAGATCGGTTGCGTGGCCAGTGGTTCAGCGACATGCCCTGGCAGCGTGATCAGCGCAAGCTCGATGCTGCCCTTGAGTATCAGCGTTGCGGCCTGTTCTGAATCCATAAACTGGATATCCAGCTCAACATCAGGGTGCAGCTCAGAATATTGGCGTAGCACGGGAGGCAGGCGATGCAGACCAATATGGTGGCTGGTGCCGAAGCGCAGTTGCCCGCGAACTTCTGTTTTCATCGAGCTGATAATGCGTCGGGATTCATCGAGCTCGGCCATAACGCGCTGGTAGCTGGGCAAAAGTGCTTTACCTGCCTGTGTTAAATGAACCTCCTTGCCCAGCCGGTCGAATAACGCGCAGTCAAGCAGATGCTCCAGGGCAGCAATACGTTTGCTCACTGCCGGCTGGGTGACATGCAGGGCTTCAGCTGTGCGTGAGAATGAGCCTGTCTCGGCCAGCGACAAAAAGGTTCTGATACTGTCTATATCCATAAGGAATAGAATATATGAAAATAATGAATTTGTGTAATGGATTATTTTTGCTTATTCTTGCAGCATGTTAAACATCAACCCGGTAATCGCCGGTAGATAGCAGCACTATGGCCAAGACGCTTTACGACAAATTATGGGATGAACACGTGGTACGCACAGAGGATGATGGTACTGCCTTGCTTTATATTGACCGTCACCTTGTGCATGAAGTCACTTCACCGCAGGCCTTCGAAGGTCTGCGTATGGCTGGACGCAATCCCTGGCGTGGCAGTTCGATCCTGGCGGTACCCGACCATAATGTACCGACAACCGACCGCAGTGCCGGCATCGCAGACCCGGTATCACGTATCCAGGTTGAGACCCTGGACAAGAACTGCGAGGAATTTGGTCTCACCGAGTTTGATATGTCTGATGTGCGCCAGGGTATCGTGCACGTGATCGGGCCAGAACAGGGAGCAACCTTGCCGGGTATGACGGTTGTCTGTGGTGATTCGCACACATCAACACATGGGGCATTCGGTGCACTTGCGTTTGGTATCGGTACATCAGAGGTTGAACATGTGCTCGCAACCCAGTGCCTGTTGCAGAAGAAGAGCAAAAACATGCTGGTCTCTGTTGACGGCGCAGTCAATCCTGGTATTACCGCCAAGGATATCGTGCTGGCCATTATCGGAGAGATTGGAACCGCGGGTGGAACCGGCTATGCCATCGAATTCGGTGGTGATGCAATCCGGGCGCTCAGCATGGAAGGCCGCATGACCGTGTGCAATATGGCTATCGAGGCCGGTGCGCGTGCCGGCATGGTTGCTGTCGATGCCACCACGATTGAATACGTTAAGAACAGGCCCTATGCCCCTCAGGGTGAAATACTCGATCGTGCAATCGAGCACTGGCAAACTTTGCATTCAGATGCTGAGGCGAGCTTTGATAAAGTTGTGCATCTTGATGCGGCGAGTATCAAACCCCAGGTAACCTGGGGCACATCACCCGAAATGGTGATCGCGGTTGATGCCGATGTGCCAGATCCGGCGCAGGAATCCGATGCGGTTAAAGCTGACGGTATGCGCAAGGCGCTGGCTTACATGGGTCTTGAGGCCGGTACACCAATTAACCAGGTAGCAGTAGACAAAGTGTTTATAGGTTCGTGCACAAATTCACGCATTGAAGACCTGCGCGCAGCTGCCGAGGTCGCAAAAGGCAGGAAGGTAAACAACAGCGTGAAGCTGGCTATGGTTGTACCTGGCTCTGGCCTGGTCAAGCAGCAGGCCGAACAGGAAGGGCTCGACAAGGTGTTTATCGACGCCGGATTCGAGTGGCGTGAACCCGGCTGTTCCATGTGTCTGGCGATGAATGCCGACAGGCTGGAAGCGGGCGAGCGCTGTGCATCGACATCGAACAGGAATTTTGAAGGTCGTCAGGGGCAGGGTGGTCGCACGCACCTGGTCAGTCCTGCAATGGCTGCAGCCGCAGCTGTTAGCGGACATTTTGTTGATGTTAACGAATTAATGTCAGATCAATAAGAGATAACTATGCAGGCATTTACAACACATACTGGAATTGTTGCACCGCTTGATCGACCTAATGTCGATACCGATGCCATTATCCCCAAGCAATACCTGAAATCGATCAAGCGCAGTGGTTTTGGTCCTAATGCTTTTGATGACTGGCGTTACCTCGATGAAGGTGCTCCGGATATTGATAATGCAACACGCCGTATTAATCCTGATTTTGTACTCAACCAGCCGCCGTATGACAAGTCCACGATCTTGCTGGCAAGAGAAAACTTCGGCTGTGGCTCGTCACGCGAACATGCCGTATGGGCATTGACTGATTTCGGCTTTCGCGCGGTTATTGCGCCGAGTTTTGCAGACATTTTTTTTAATAACAGTTTTAAAAACGGTCTGTTGCCGATCGCTCTTGATGCCAGTGTTGTTGATAAACTGTTTGCCCTGGTGGAGCACAACAGCGGTATTGAATTTACAGTCGATCTGCAGGCGCAGACTGTGACTGCAGGTGATGAAAGTTACGCTTTTGCAATCGATGATTTCAAGAAACATTGTTTGTTAAACGGACTGGATGATATTGGTCTGACATTGCAGCATGCTGAAGCAATCAAGGCCTATGAGCAAAACAGGCAGCAAACTGCACCCTGGCTTTTTCCAGGTAAATAATTAATCAAACACGAAAGGCATCACATTATGATGGTTACAATGCGTCATGTTTTGAAAGCGCTGCTGCTTTCAACTGCTTTGTTGCTGGTGGCATGTTCGACTAAAGAGTCGGTATTCATGCCGGCGCCGCAAACTGATAAACAGGATTCTGTGGTGTATGTGTATCGGCCAAGTTCATCGACCAATTTCATGATGTCGCCGAAGGTTGTAATCGACGGCAATGAAAAATTCAAAATAGCCAGCGGTGATTACCGCTATGTCTATTTACAGCCGGGTAGCCACAGTATTGGTTTGAATCCTGCTGACCAGTACCAGACCCGGGAAGCGATCAAGCTGAACACCGAGGCTGGAAAAAGTTATTACCTGCGGGTAAAAACCTCGCTCAAATTCGAGCCGGATAAAATGAACACGCGCACATTCTGGATTGAAACAGCCGATGAGAAAACAGCGCAGGATGAAATCAGCGAGACTGACTATGCGGGTCCAGTGGCGCAGGAGACAATAGCCCAGCCCGCTGCTGACAAAGAAGGTTTTACGGTCGATAAAACACAGGATCCGTTTGCCGATAAAAAGTAGCCTGAATATCGAAGCTCAGGCGCATTTTATTTGAGCAGCGTCAGCGGTTGCTGAATTAAATAGCGTATAATTTGCCTCCCGCAATCTGCGGGAGATTTCATCAAAACTGGATAACTTATGAGTCATAAAATTGCCATTCTGCCCGGTGATGGTATCGGCATCGAAATTGTTGCCGAAGCGGTCAAAGTGCTTGAATACCTGGTCGCTAATGGCATCGACCTTGAGATGGTTGAAGCACCGATTGGTGGCGCCGGTTACGATGCCGCGGGTAAACCCCTGCCGGATGAGACCCTTGAGCTGGTTAAAGCGTCCGACGCGATACTTCTCGGTGCGGTTGGCGGGCCACAGTACGAAAGTCTGCCTCGCGAGCTTCGGCCCGAGCGTGGCTTGCTGGGATTACGCTCGGAGCTTGGCCTGTTTGCAAATTTGCGTCCCGCGATTCTGTACCCGCAACTGGCCGATGCGTCTTCACTAAAAGCTGAAGTCGTATCCGGGCTGGATATCATGATCGTACGTGAACTCACCGGCGGTATTTATTTTGGTGAGCCACGCGGTATTCGTGAACTTGAAAATGGTGAACGCGAAGGCTTTAACACACTGGTTTACAGCGAACACGAGGTGGATCGTATCTGTCGGGTGGCTTTTGATATCGCGATGAAACGTAACAAACGCCTGTGTTCAGTGGACAAGGCTAATGTCCTCGAAGTCTCCGAGCTATGGCGCGAAATGGCAGAGAAGGTTGCCCAGGATTATCCCGAAGTTGAGTTGAGCCACATGTATGTCGATAACGCGGCGATGCAGTTGGTGAAATGGCCGAAGCAGTTCGACGTCATGGTCACCAAGAACATGTTCGGTGACATCCTGTCTGACGCGGCGGCGATGCTGACCGGTTCTATCGGTATGCTGCCATCGGCATCACTGGATGCAAATTCGAAGGGTATGTACGAACCGATACATGGTTCTGCGCCGGATATCGCCGGCAAGGGTGTGGCCAATCCACTGGCGACCATCCTGTCTCTCGCCATGATGCTGCGATACAGCCTCGATCGCGCTGATCTGGCTGAGGAGATCGATGCGGCTGTTGGCAAGGTGCTGGATAAAGGACTGCGTACGCCGGATATCATGGCAGCAGGCTGTAAAGAAGTAGGTACGGTAGAAATGGGTGAAGCAGTCCTGGCTGAATTGCAGTAAAGAATTTTTTACCACAGAGACGCGACGGCGGAGAGTTTTTTTGCGCCTGCGACGCCGTAGATATTGATTTGGTTTTCTCTGTGTCTCCGCGTCTCTGCGGTTCAAAATAACGTGTTTTAATATTTAGATTTTTTAGCGAAGTAAAAATTATGAGCAAAACATATGATGTAGCTGTTGTCGGTGCCACCGGTGCTGTTGGTGAAACCATGTTGTCCATACTGGCCGAGCGAAAGTTCCCGGTCGGTGAAGTCTATGCGCTGGCGAGCAGCCGTTCTGCAGGCAAACGTGTCGAATTCGGTGACAAGACGCTGATGGTTCAGGACCTGGC